>NZ_JAMYPA010000010.1:0-223021 GCF_040320105.1 Mesorhizobium sp. M0778
TTTCATGAGAGATCTCCTTGGAAAATGCGTCCCTTCACCGCGTAAAACTGCGGCTAAAAAATTTTGTTCCAAACCAATGGAGCGAAACGGCAAGCGATCCGAGTGGCGGAACAAGCTCCACCTGATGACGTTACCCGCCTATGGCGACCCCGCTGCGAACAGCATAATCAGCATCCATGAGGTATCGATTGAGGATATCCCATTGCTAGTCTCCATTACGCGTTGGGCCAATCAACCCCTTCACTCGCAAGCCACCACCAGCGTCAGTGTCGAGGTTACCCTACTTCTGGAACCCGTCCTATCGCATGCGCGGCCGGGCTAGCTGAACAGCGCGCTCAGCCGTTGTCGGCCGGCCTATTGGCGAAAGCAGCTCTTCGTGCATCATCGCCCGCGGAAATCATCAGTGCTTCAGGGTACAAGCCCTCATTTTCAGCATGGTCCGTCAGGAACTCGCATTCGCTCACTCAGGATTGACAGCATCAAACTTGGGTACGCTTGCCGAATGGGAGCTCAACCGCTCTCGCCTGACCGGACCCAGCTTCTCTTGACGAGCATGGCTTTTAAACACCGCACGAGATCAGAATAACTGATGACCGGCCATTGCGCCGCGACATTCCATGGCTTGCTCGGCATGATGGTGGTGCTGCCGCCGTCCACCACCAGTGCCTGCACGGTGAACCACGGTCAGGCCCTGACCGAAAACTCGGTGACTGCGTCGTTGGGAAGCTTTGTCAGACCACGGCGCCCATCGCTAGCTATGCGGCAACGTTCATCCGCTCCCTGGCCTGCTTGATGTCACGGACAGGCGGTACGCCAAACATTCGGCCGTATTCGCGCGTGAACTGCGGCACGCTTTCGTAGCCGACCGCATAGGCGGCGCTGCTCGCGGGCATGCCGTCTGACAGCATGATGCGCCGCGCCTCAATCAGGCGCAACTGCTTCTGGAACTGCAGCGGCGAGAGCGAGGTGATCGCTCTGAAATGCTGGTGGAAAGAGGAGACACTCATGCCGGCCTTCTCCGCTAGCTGCTCGACGCGAAGCGGTTGCGCAAATCCTTCACGGATGAGAGCTACTGCTTTGCCGATGCGCTGTGCATGGCTATCGGTAACGCCCAGCGCGCGGATGGCCGAGCCATGTCTGCCCGCGAGAAGCCAGAAATGCAGCTCGCGCACGAGCTGATCCCCAAGCACGGGCAAGGCCGCCGGCCGATCGAGCACGCGCATCAGCCTCAAAGCGGCTTCGGCGACTTCTGCCTCGGTCATGTCGACGCGGACGGGTCCGCCGACACCTGCCTGCACGACGCGCATCTCCACGGCCAGCCGCTCGATCACCGCGGCGTCGAGCTCGAGGACCAGCGAATAATAAGGCACGCCGGCGTTCGCGCGGGTGATCTGGCTCACAGTCGGCACGTCCGCGGCGATCAATAGCGAGTCGCCGGCGCCGAACTCGAAGGTCTGGCTGCCCATGGTCACGCGCTTGCCACCCTGGACGACCAGAGCCACCAGCGGGCAGTTGATCGCATATTGCAACTCGCTGGAACGAGTGGCCCGGATCGTACTCAACCCCGGCACATCGGTTCTGGCAATGCCGTAACTGTCGGCATTGGCGTCGGCATGGCGGCGAACGGCTTCAAGCAGCGTGTGTGTCATTGCAGCGAGTATATTCCCAAGCGCGCGACGCACAATCCACCTCGGAGTAATAGGCAAGGAAGCCGAAGCTTTGGGCAACCGCGATGTCCGGGCCGGGGCGATTGTGCCGGTCAACGGGAGCGGGATCCTAGATGGCTCCCCCCGCAGTCGAGGAGAGTTCAGATGACCGACCTTTCGAACCGCCATGTCCTGATCCTGTCTGCTGACGGGTTTGAGGATGACGAACTGTACCTCCCCCGTCAGTCGCTGCTCGACGCCGGCGCGAACGTGACTCTGGCCTCGCCCGCTACGGGATCGATAAGCGGCGTCGTCTACGATATGGCGACGGGCCGCTCGAACCCCTCCGAGCGGGCGATTGCGCCCGACGTGCAATTGTCCGACGTCGATGGCGCCGCCTACGACGCGCTGATCGTGCCTGGCGGCGTGGTGAACCCGGACAGGCTGCGGATGACCGAGGAAGCAGTTCAGATCGTCCGGCAATTCGACGCGGCCGGCAAGCCGGTGGCCTCCATCTGTCATGGCCCCTGGGTGCTAATTGAGGCCGATATCGTGCGCGGCCGGCGCACCACCGGCTGGTACTCCGTCCGCACTGACCTGAGGAACGCGGGATCGCAGGTCCTGGACGCCGAAGTCGTCATCGATGGCAACCTCATTACCAGCCGCATGCCGTCCGACATCCCGGCCTTCACCAACGCCATTGTCAAAGCGCTCTCGGGCTGAACCGCCCCACCCGATCAGCGTGCCCGCAAGCCAGGAGACTTTCCATGACCAGCATGTTCCAGCTTCTGATCGCCGGCGAGAGCCGCGAAGGCTCCGACCGTATCGCAGTCGATGTCGTCAACCCCGCTACCGGCGAGGCTTTTGGCAGTGTGGCCTTTGCCTCCAAGTCCGATATCGACGAGACGATAAAGGTCGCCTTGGGCGGGCTCCGATCCTGGCAGGCCGTGCCGCCTTGGGAGCGCGGCCGCATCCTCAAGGACGCGGCCCAGCGCCTGCGCGCAGACTTCGTCCGCATCGCCAATGTCATCACCCGCGAGCAGGGCAAGCCGCTTCGCGAGGCTTGCATCGAGATCGAGCGCTCCGCCGATTTCCTCGAATGGGGGGCCGAACAGGCGCGGCGGATTTCCGGCCGCATCGTCCCGGCCCGCGCGCCCGGTCAACGCATTGAGGTGCAACCGCATCCGATCGGCGTGGTGGCCGCCTTCACGCCCTGGAACTTCTCGATGGCGCTTGCTGCGAAGAAATTCGCAGGCGCGCTTGGCGCCGGTTGCGCGATCATCTGCAAGCCCTCGCAGGAAACGCCCGGTTCGGTGATCGAGATGGCCAAGGCACTGCTCGAGGCGGGCGTCCATCCGGCCGCGATCGCAGTCGTGTTCGGTGACGCCAACGATGTCTCGACCCAGCTTATCAATGCGCCGCAAGTGGCTAAAATCACCTTCACCGGCTCGATCCCGATCGGCAAGCGCCTGGCCGCGGCCGCCGGGGCAGCGATGAAGCCGGTGACCATGGAACTCGGCGGCCATGCACCGGTGATCGTATGCGGTGACGTCGACCCCGAAGCGACGGCCGAACTGCTGGTGCATGCCAAGTTCATGAATGCCGGCCAGATCTGCCTATGTCCTTCACGTTTCTTTGTCGAGGCGAGCATTGCGCAGCGCTTCACGGCGCGCTTCGTCGAACTGGCCAATGCGTTGCGCGTGGGCGACGGCACCGATCAGCAGACACAGATGGGGCCGCTCGCCAACGAGCGCCGGGTCGACGCCATCGCAAGGCTTGTCGACGACGCACGCGCACGCGGCGCGACCATTCTTGCGGGCGGTAAGCGGCTGGACCGACGCGGCAACTTCTACTCGCCGACCGTGCTGATCGATGTGCCCGACGAGGCGGCCATTCTGCGCGAGGAACCTTTCGGTCCCGTGGCGCCAATCCTGCCGTTCAACGACGAGAAGTCGATGCTGGAAAGGGCGAACGGGCTCGAATTCGGCCTCTCTTCCTATGTCTTCACCCATGACGGTGCGCGGCAGCGCCGGCTGGTCGACGCCCTGCAATATGGCGTTGTCGGCGTGAACGGGGGCCTGACGCACCAACCCGAAGCACCGCTCGGCGGCTGGAAGGAAAGCGGCATCGACACCGAAGGCGGCATTGAGATCCTCGATCCGTACCAGATTACCAAGCATGTGAACCTGCAGTGAGACAGCCCGGCGGGAGCGATTCCGATCCACCGTGTCACCGCGATGGAGGGCGTCGTGACCCTGATCGACGCAGGGCCTACGCTGCTTGCCAATGTGTTGACGCTGTTCTCCAGAACGGCGTGAACATCTTGCACAGCCAATCTGTCGAGCAATGGCGGGCGCTGCAGGCGCCCATCCCCGGGCCGGCCAGCGCCCATGTGCCGATCGCCGCGTCCGTGTCGATCACAATGGTCGCCCGCGGCAACCATTTGGCTCGCCCTGCTCGCCACCGTCGTCCTCACCATCGAGAGGGAAAGCGACTGTGCTCGCCGCTTGATGCGCCTGCATGATCAAATCGACACTCAAGCAGCGTACCGGAGACCTGTGATGAACACCCTTTCCCTGATCGATTCTCCCTTTTTCGGCGCGAGCTTCACAGACCCCGAAATGCGCTCGATTTTCGACAGCGGCGCATTCATGGGCCGTTGCGTCGAGACCGAAGTCGCACTCGCGAAGGCACAGGCGCGCCTCGGCATGATTCCTGCCGAAGCTGGACTCGGCATCGCAAACGCCGCCAATCACCATCAGTTCGATCTCGAGCGCCTGGGGCGCGAAACCGAGATCGTCGGCTATCCGATCCTACCGATCGTCGAACAACTCGCACATGCGGCAGGGCAGGCCGGGCGCTATCTGCATTGGGGAGCAACCACGCAGGACATCATGGATACCGCAACGGTCCTGCAGGTCCGCGCAGCGCTGGACCGGATTGACCGCCAACTTACCGAAACGATGGGCGCATTGCGACAGTTGGCGAAGGCGCACCGCGCGACCCCTATGGCTGGACGCACGCATCTGCAGCACGCGCTGCCGATCACCTTCGGCTACAAGGCGGCCGTTTGGCTGAGCGCGCTCGAACGGCACCGCGAGCGCTTGGCGCAAATGCGCCCGCGCGTACTTGTCGTACAATTTTCCGGCGCCTCGGGCACACTGGCATCCCTTGGCGACAGAGGACTGGCGGTGCAGGAGGAACTTGCGCGGATCTTGGAGCTGGCTACGCCGGCGATCACCTGGCATTCGTCGCGCGACGGCATGGCCGAAGCTGTGCAACTGCTCGCCCTGATCTGCGGCAGCCTCGCCAAGCTCGCCTTCGATATCTCCATCATGATGACGACCGAACTCGGCGAAGTTTCGGAACCCTATGTGCGCCATCGCGGCGCATCGAGCACCATGCCGCAGAAGCGCAATCCGATCTCGTGCGAGCTCATCATCGCCGCCGCAAAGCTGGTGCGCCAGCATGCCGGATTGATGCTCGACGCAATGGTGCACGATTTCGAGCGCGCGACTGGCCCGTGGCATCTCGAATGGGCGGCGGTCCCCGAAGCATTCGCGCTGACGGCGGGCGCACTTAGCCCAACCCACTTCCTGCTTTCCGGGCTAGAAGTGCATCAGGAACGCATGCGCGCCAACCTGGACGTATCGCGCGGCCTGATCGTCGCCGAGGCGGTGATGATGGCGCTCGCGCCGATTACCGGAAGGCAAACGGCGCACGACCTCGTCTATGCCGGGTGCCGCCGCGCGCTGGAAACCGAACAGTCGCTCTTTGAGGTTCTCGCGGGCACGCCCGAGGTTGCCGCCCATCTTGGGCTGAAGCGTCTGCACAAGCTAACAGAGCCGACCAACTATCTTGGGTCCGCCCAGGAGATGATCGACCGCGTCCTCGGCGGCGCCAAGGCTGGCCAGCCAGCCGATCTGGCGTAGTCCTGCGGCCTTGCGGCTCGGCCTGAGCTGCCCGCATAAGCGGGCGCTTGGCGTCACAGAACCTTTCCAGCAACCGCCGTTCGATCCGAAGAAAGTACCGTCCAATGACCGCACCGCATGAGTGCCGAAAGGGCGCTGCCGCGAGACCGCGGCGGCGCCCTTGTTGATCTTTACCTTGACCGGGCCGGTTGCCTTAAATCACCTGCCCGCCAGAAACCTCGATCCGCTGCGCGGTAATCCAGCGATTGTCGGGGCCGAGCAGATTGGCGACCATCGGGCCGATGTCGTCGGGCAAGCCGACGCGGCCCAGCGCGATCATGTTGGCAAACTGCTTGTTCAGCTCAGGCATGTCACGCACCGCGCCGCCCAGGAAATCAGTCTCGATCGCGCCAGGCGCCACCGTGTTGACGGCGATGCCCCGGCTTCCCAGTTCCTTGGCCATATAGACCGTGAGGATTTCCACCGCGCCCTTTGCGGCGGAGTAAGCCGAAAAGCCGGGGTACGAGACGCGCGTCAATCCCGTAGAGAAGTTCACGATGCGGCCTCCGTCGGCAATGAGCGGCAGCAGAGCCTGCGTGAGGAAGAAGACGCCTTTAACATGGGTGTCGAAAAGTGCGTCGAATTGAGCTTCGGTGGTTTCGGCGAAACTTGCCATTTCACCCTGGCCGGCATTGTTGACGAGGTGGTCGAACCTATCCCGTCCCCACGTGGTCGACAGTTGGGACCTGACTGTATCAGCGAAGCGCCCGAACGAGCCGATGTCGGTCACGTCGAGACGCAGCGCCACGACCTTACGACCCATTGCCTGAATCTCGGCGACGACGGCCTTCGCCTGCTCGTCGCCCCTGCGGTAAGTGAAAATCACGTCGCCGCCACGGCGCGCGATGCTTATAGCGGTGTTGCGGCCGAGGCCACGGCTTGCACCAGTGACGAGCGACACAGTCGTCATTGAAATTCTCCTTCGGATCGATTGTTGCGACGCAACTGTTATGGGCGTGGGCGGCCCCCACCGGTTGCCCGTTCGTCGGGTAGACTTGCCTAATCCTGCGACGACGTCGTTATCCATCCTATCCATCAGTGGTGGGTGGGTTCGCCGCTTGCCATCAGCGTGATTTCGCTTCGGGATGCGCCAATACGCGCCAGTCGCCGTCGCGCACTCGCCGGCGACGCTGCTCCCGCGCGATAGCTGGACAGCAGGTTCGCAAATGCGGAACCCGCGGGCTTCGGCGGCAATCACCGGGGCGCCGACGGGAACGAGGAAGCGGTCACCGCAATGGCCAGAGATGTCGCTGCCTGTATGAACGGCAGATCCAGTGGGAGGGGCGCAGGCCACGGCCAAAGGCGCCGTCGAGGGCAAAGCGGCCAAGAGCGTTATAACCGCAACGGGCCGTATGCGGGCATTCAGCTTTTTGCTAAGGGCAAGCTAAAGCAGACTTGGATTCAGCGTGTGGACCGTGCGTAATATTGTTCCGGGTTGCTTGAAGTCCAACTGGGACTATCCGCGCGCCGTCAGCCAGACTCCTACGACCGTCACAGCCAAGCCGAAAAACATCGCCGGCGTGAGAGGCTCCGAGAATAGCACCCAAGCCCACAGCATAGTTACGGGGGGACTCAGATAGATGGCGGCGCTGACCTTCGCCACGGGGTACATGCTCAGCATCGTGTAATAGACCGAATAGGCGGCGAAGGTGGCAATAAACACGAGCCAAACCATTCCGATGGCGAACTCAGCCGTCATCGGCGGCTCAACCCCTCCCTGAGCGATGGCGCAGATGCCGAACAGGACCGCGCCAGTCAGCGTGTGAACGCAGAGGCTCTGGTGGACGGGCATGTTCAGCGACTCCCGGCCCCTGCGGAGGACCGACGCGAAGGAGAAGACCATCATCGAGCCAAGGGTTAACTCGTAGGCCCACAAGGGCGCAGTTCCGAAGCTCAAGCTGTCGAAAGATACAATCAGTACGCCCGTCACCGCGACGGCAGTGCCAAGCCACTGCCGCAGGTTTAGCCGTTCCCCCAGAACAGGCTGCGACATGGCCGCGACTGCCAGCGGCACAAGATCAGAGATCAGCGCGACCAACCCGGTCGGCACGCGTTGCTCGATCGCGAGCGCGAAGCCGCCGAGATAAATGAAGACGGCCATCACGCCGAACAAGGCTTGGGATATGACCGCGCGCAGGCGCATCCTCGGCCCGAACGCAAGTGCGAATGGAAGGAGGATGACTCCTGACAACAGTGTGCGCCAAAACAGTAGGACGGCTACGCTGGCTTCTTCGCTTGCGTAACGGATGCCAACGAAACCGGAACTCCAGGCGATGATCAGCAATCCCGCCAACAGAGGATAGAGAATACGGTGACGGGTCACAATTTCTGAAAACGAAGAAAGGGCTGTCACTTGCGTGCCTAGGTTGCATGTCGCTACCGAGTAGCCGACCTGCAGGCATCGGGCACATGACAAATATCGATTGGGTGATGACAAACATGCCATCAAGTTCATACCGTGTTGTCAAAATGATGCTGACGCGTTCATGTATAGCAATCACAGCGGAAGTCGCGGATGACCGACATCAACAGCAGACGACTGGACATCGACGCGTTGCGCGCAATTCGTGCTGTCAAGCTCCATGGCGGTGTCACCAGAGCAGCCGACGCGCTCGGGCTGACGCAGTCCGCGGTAAGCCACAAAATCAAACGCCTGGAAACGAGTCTCGGATGCGAGATTCTGAACCGACGGCCCGGTGGCGGGATGTTCACCTCCGACGGCGAAAAACTCCTCGAGTACGCAGCGAAGATTCTTGCGCTGCACGACGAGGCTCTTGTGAGCTTGGCGAAGTCGGACCTGGCAGGCCGGATCATGCTGGGCCTCACCGAGGACACGACATGTTCGGATCTATCGCGCATCCTCGGCCGCTTCCACCGCTTGCACCCCCAGGTCACCGTGAGGACGAAAGTCCGAATGAGTCTCGTGCTGAGGTCAATGCTTGAACGCGGTGAACTGGACATGGCGATGGTGCAGGTTTTCTCTCACGAGATCCGACCAACCGACGTCGTGCTGTTTCGGGAGGACCTGCACTGGGTCAAGTCCCGCGAACTGTCGTTCAGCCGTCAAGGCCCGATCCCGTTCCTTTCCTTCGACGACGACTGCTTCTACCGACGCTGGGCGATTGACATCGGGCAAGACGGCGGAGTGGAGCTCGAAACCCTGTTCGAATGCTCCAGCGCTGCGGGTATCGTAGCCGCCGTAAGCGCGGGATTGGGTGTTGCTCTACTCAGCGATCGTCATATTCTCAAGGACATGGAGGTTATCGACGGCGTCCTACCTGAACCTCCCGGGCTCGCCTATATTGTGCGGCGGGCCAAGAAGGTCCGAAATCCAGCGCTCGACAGTCTGATATCTGACATTGCGAGCGAGATCAGCCGATACGGCAGGCTAACGCTGGCCAGCTAGACTAGCGTCACTTAATAGGTGCGGCGCGTGATTTGCTCGCCGAAGCCAAGGGCCAGATCAACGCTCGTATCATCCTTTTGCGGCCGCGCTGCACGCCGGTTTCTATGCGGTGGTCAGCGGGCGGAGACCGGGTCATGGGCGGGCTGTACTTGGGCCAAGCCGCATGACGGCTAAACCGGCCCAGACCCGACCTTCTATCCGAGCGGTGAGTTGGATCGCTGGGACAGATTGATCCTGATCGTCCGCAAACCCACACGCGAACTGCCGCGGGAAAAGACGGCACCGCCAGAGTCGCAGAGAGGCGGTTCATTCGGCCCGAGAGGCGTTGGTTAGAGAAATTTGCGTTCGGAATCCGTGGTTGATCGGGACGTCAGAGCGCTGAGTAAACGCGATCATGCCCAAGCGTGGAAGATCACAAGTGGTCACTCGATACATGCCCCAGTTAACGGCACCACCTTTCCAGAAGAAAGTTACAAGCAATTGATAAATAACATGAATATGGCCACAGTGGTTTGATTCACAATGATCCTGCTTGATAGCCCTCGGGAATTCTAGATCATACTCGGGCACGCTTCGGATGAATTTTCTTTGAAAGCAGCTACTTACAAGAGTGTGTGAATCGGGCCCCAACGTGCCCTCAGTTATTGATCTTGGCCCGAGGCTAGGCGACGAGTTATCATAGCCAAGATCTAGGCCCCGTCACAGCGTCACGACGCGATCCGCGGCCGTCCGATGGCGGTCGCGACAACGATGGCTTCGACGAAACTGCGTTCGCCTTCAATTGTTGTAACCCTTATGTCCCGTGCGATTTCGATCCGCGCCTGATCGGTCCCGGCGCGCTCGGCAAGACCTGCCGCCAAGACGCGAATGTGCGCTTCGGCGGCGGTCATTGCTTCGTCTTCGGTATCGTAGTCGTCCAGCCGCTCGCCTGCATGAGCGGAGCGAAGATCCCGCGTCTTGCCAGAAAGCCTTCCGTGGCGTCGACAAGGCGATCGATCATCGAGATCAGTCGCGCATTGAGAAGCGTGGTTAGCGCCCGACGCGGGCCGCCGAGTTTCGACGACAGTTCGTGTGAACAGGTCACTGGGAGCCCGGTACGCTCGCGGATGATGTCACGCACCGTGATCTCATGTTCGGGATTGCGAACCGCAAAATAAGAGGCCACGGCGACGCCTGAAACCGTGTCGGCGAGAGACGGCAGCGCAGCCATGAGAGCGTCCAGCACGAGCTGACGCGGATCGCCGTGGACGTCGTGTCCGCCCGGGCAAAAAATCACGGGATCGGAGCCGAGGGCTTTTGACAATCCGTTCCGGGCAAGATCGGCTTCAGCGAAGCCGATCATCACCAGCGCGACCCGGCCGCCCTGCCCCTCTACGAGCGCGTTGGTTGCGAGCGTGGTCGACATCGAGACGAGCTTGATCGCGCTGGGTTCGCTAGCGGCCTCGGATAAAACAGCGTCGACCGCGCCGGCGATGCCCTCGGCAAGATCGTGCCGCGTGGTCAGCGATTTGGCCTTGGCCACGATGCCTGTTGATTCCGACCACAGTACGGCATCGGTGTACGTCCCACCGGTGTCGATGCCCAGATACAGAGGCGACAGCTGATGCGCATATGCCTTCATTTGATCAGTCGCCCAGCCCGGGTTCCGGCGAGAAATATTTCGCGAGCTTGTTCGCTTCGCCGTCGAACGCCTTGGCGTCGACGGGTGGATCACGCTTGATCGCAATATTAGGCCACACAGACGCGTACTCAGCATTCAGCGCAAGCCAATCGTCGAGACCAGGCGCGGTATCGGGAAAAATGGCCTTCGCGGGGCATTCGGGCTCGCAGACGCCGCAGTCGATGCATTCATCGGGATGGATGACGAGCATGTTCTCGCCTTCGTAGAAACAGTCCACAGGACAGACCTCCACACAGTCCATGTATTTGCATCTGATGCAATTGTCAGTGACCACGAACGTCATGCGGCGTTTCTCAGCCATGGCCGGTCAGAGCGATAGAACAAGAACAGCTTCAGACTTTCAGCTATGTGGGCGGCCTTCAGCCAACAGAGCCCCGCGGTCTCGCTGTCCAGCAATTCGTCGCAACTGTCGCCAAACAAGGCGAGGCACCGGTCGAGCAGACCGATCTCCAATCCGCCTATATGCGTGCGGACCGCGACGAGACTTCCCTTGTAGTACCCGGTGGTCAACATGACCGAGGACCAGAAATCGTACATCTTCGCCAGATGCGTTTCCCAATCGCCAGCAACGACGCGCTCGAAAATCGGCCCGAGTTCTGCGTCGGCGCGGATCTTGCCGCAGAAGGAGTCGACGAGTAATCGAATCTTCACTTCGGAAATCGGGGCTGTCTGCGTCAAGGGCATAGCGCTAATCCGACTCCTCAGACCACGCCGTTAGGTCATATCGAGCGGAATGCGGTGATCATCGATAGCCCGCACGCCAGCGGTGTTTTCAGCCAGAATGAGCGAGGCTTTCCGCTCCTGCTCCGAAAGGTAAGCTCCCCAGAAGGTGACCACGCCGTTGGTCACGGTCACGTCCGGACTTCGGGTCGAGGGCCATGATTCGGATCGCAAGGCGTCTAGAATCTCCAGTCTGATACTGCTGTCGTCATGCGAGACCGGAGCGCGCCAACCTTTCCTGGCGACGACTAGGGCTCGCACCAGATTGGCGCGACTGACGATCCCCACCACCTGTCTGTCGCGCAGCACGGGAACACGCTTGATCCGATTGTGTTCAAGCAGGGTTGCGATCTCGACGACTGGCGTACTCTCGACCACCGTCGCAACTTGCATTGTCATGACGTCGGTCACATGCGCGGAATGAGACTTGACGTAGCCTTCCGCAAGACCGGCGTTATTGGCAAAAAACCGAAGCCAACAGGAACGACCCTGCGGCGCCGTACCGATCTCCGCCCGGCGGATCAAGTCTCCTTCACTGACGATACCCAGCAGCGCACCTCGATCAATCACGGGCACGGCGCTGATCCCGTGAGACAGGAGAATATCGGCGACCTCATCCACCGTACTGTCAGGCCCTACCGCGATGACCGGTGACGTCATCACGTCCTTGGCGATCAGCATTTCGTTCTCCTTCACCTGTCTGCAGGCGGCGGAACCGGCGGCAAGGTCCTTCGAGAGCCTTGCCCGTTGTGTGACAGACCAGGATTGAGGCTGATCGCACGATAGAACTCCCTTGCATGGAAAGCATAGGCTTCCAGATCGGCCGGATCGCCAGCGAACAGCCCCATGTCCTCGGCTTTCCGGAAGAACCAGGGAGCGGGTAAACCAGGTTCGAGTGCCTTCACGGCAACAGCCGCAAGCAACGGCAGGCCTTCGGCCGCATCGTCGTCCATCAGTTGTTCGAGCGCATCACGGATCACGCCTGTTGCGTCGGAACCAACGATGCTCTCGGCCAGTCTTGCATAGGTGATCGGCAGCCGGGTCTGTGCTTGCAGGAGCAGTTCCTCGCGCAGCCGTGTCTTGAGGGCATTGTCATCCGAAGGAGTGATTGGACCGCGGTCATCTACGTCGAGGCGGCTGGCAGATACCATTCGCCCGACCACATGACGCTGAACCCTGCCGGAAAGTATTCTGCCGAAATCATGTTCAAGCCTGTCCATTATCATCATCGCCGAGCCCAAGGCGCCCTTCGCGCGATATCGCCAAGAACTCCCCTGGCGTTGAGACCTGCTGGCTGGCACCCAATCTGTCAATTTCGCTTCGTATGAGCTTCACTCATCCTTATCTGCAAGACAAACGAAATTTGTTGCCGCTTTAGCACAATTATTTTGCATCAGAATTCGATTGCGGGGCGTGACGCAGCCCTTCCCTTTTCGAATTCGATATGCACTTTTGATTGGGTTAAGCCATCGCACCCCGGAGTGTCCTTGGCTTTCAGCAAGCCGCGATTTCGGCCCCGAAAGCGGCAGCAGGAGATTTTGCGATGATCACTGGTGCTCAATGCCGTGCCGCTCGCGCGCTGGTCGAATGGACCCGTGACAAGCTCTCCGGCAGTTCAGGCGTGGATGCTTTGGTCATCGAGGAATTCGAGCGTCGGATCAGCCTTCCCGACCAGGATGTCTGCGACACGTTGCAAACCGCGCTTGAAAACGCCGGCGCCGTTTTCATTGCCGAAAACGGCGGCGGTATCGGCGTTCGTCTGAAACTCAACCGCTCGGAAGTCAGGCGGATCGGCGTTCTGGAGAATGAGGGTGGCATCGTCGGAACAGACGCCGTTCCATAGACTCAAGGTTTTCGGGCTCGATGAATTCACGGCCACAGCCCGTGGCTCGACAATCCAGAATTCGCATTGGTCGGACAATGCAAACAAGGGAGGTGGCCGTCATGACGGTTACCTGGGACGCTCTAACTCAGGAGGAGCAAACGGCACTCAAGCGAATGAACCGCGGGCCTTACCCATCTCTATCAAAAGCCTTGGCCGAACGCCTTGTCTTCCTCGGATTGGCGGAAGAAAGACCGAGCGGGACCGGGATAAACAGGGCCGGAAGAGAGCTGGTGATAACTACGCTGCTTGGTGCTCGCCCTGACTAACTTAGGGTTGATGCCCGCCATGGTGCACCAAGGCCGCTGGCTTGACTTCCCGGATTGCTTCACCAACTATGGTCTTATGAACGCCGCAGTCAAAATTCATCGCGATTTTCTTTTCCGGGTTTGTCCCATAGCGGGAATGTAGCCCCCGGCTCAGTTGCCATACGCCCTGAGCCGAGGGGCAGTGCGTTAACCCACATGGGATGATCCGCAGGGCCGCGAGCTTCTGGGGCATCGGCGTTTTTCAGCAAGTTTTTCCACGAATTGACTCAGTTCCGGCACCCTTGGTGGGCGGCTGGTCCGGGCAGAAGCACGAGTATTCAAATGCAAGACAACACGAAAACCCGGCGCAAGCCGAACATCCGCATCTCGCAGTCGGATCATACGCGTCTATCGGCCCTTGCGAGCACTGTGGCTGTACGAAATCCGGAGGCGGCAGATGAGCTGCTCGCCGAACTCGAGCGCGCGCGCATCGTTGCCGATGGTTGGGTCTCCGCCGGCACCGTCCGGATGGGCTCGATTGTGACGTTCAAGCCCGACACCGGCGATCGGAAAACAGTCACGCTGGTTTTTCCTGGCGATGCGGATATCTCCGAAAACAAGGTTTCAATCCTCACGCCGATCGGCACGGCCCTGATCGGTCTCTCGGCCGGGCAGTCGATCATGTGGACTGCGCGCGATGGGCGCCGGCACGAACTGTCGGTGCTTGCGGTGAGCCAGCCCGCTCCAGAAGGCGATATGGCCGATCGGCGCTTGCCAGCGTCTTCGACAATTGCGGCGGGCGTCTAGACATGGGCGTCTCCATCCGTCTCCTCAATCACGCGGGCAGCCTCATCGCGGGAGTGTGACCCCTGCGCCGGCCTATCCTGGCCCGGCACAGGGGTAGCTTTCCTCACCCGATCAATTGCTTGACGCCGGATCCCTTGCACAGGGCCGGCCGGAGACGCGCCATGTCCACTTTCGATAGCTGCCAACTGACCACCAAGGACTACACGATACTTGAAGTGATGCAGGAGCGCCGCCCTGCCCGTGGTGATGCCTTCTCGACGATACTTCAAGGGAAGATTTCGAGCGCAGTTGTGGTGTTTCGGGAAGACATCCCAGCAACCGTCGTGACGCTCAGCAGCCGCGTCGCGTATCGGGTAAACGACGGCCCTGCCGAAATCCGCATCGTCGCACATGGCGACATGCGCGGTCTGGTTGGCATGCTTTTGCCGAT
This sequence comes from Mesorhizobium sp. M0778, assembly GCF_040320105.1. Classification (NCBI taxonomy): domain Bacteria; kingdom Pseudomonadati; phylum Pseudomonadota; class Alphaproteobacteria; order Hyphomicrobiales; family Phyllobacteriaceae; genus Mesorhizobium; species Mesorhizobium sp. M0778. The sequence goes on from NZ_JAMYPA010000010.1 coordinate 14,792, forward strand.
CACCAATCCGCGCGGCCTTGCGCTGCTCGGTCTGGCCGAAGGTCAGTCCATTTCCATTTCGACTGCGGACGGCGGCCTTGAAACGCTGACCGTCCAAGAAGTGGTTTATCAGCCGGAAGCCGCAAGGCGCGAAAGATTGAAGCTGGCGGGGGGTGTTGAGCCGGGCTCGTCGCGACCGGACGGACCGGTTCTCCGCGTCGTTCATCGTTCGGAGGAACTGCAGGACAAAGCGGAGAACAAAGTCGTGGCGGCTTTCGACACCGGTTTCGACGACCCTGGTCCGTCGGCCGCCTGACACTTCGACTATCCCAAAGGCTGTAAAGGCGGATAGACAAGCGTTCCGTTAGCCCTTGCCTGTACCAAGATAGGTCAACAAACTAGGATCTGATTATGGATGATTACGACAACCAGAAAGGCGCCAAGCCTGAAGATGTGCGAGCCGCGTTGAGAGGCTGGGCGTTCTTCGCCGTTCTAATGACCGGAATCTTTGGCTTGGCCTACGCTTTGATCGAAATGTAAATGACCGACGAAGCCGACCAGTTTGTCATTGGAGTCTTTGCGGGCCTTGCAATAACGCGAACCGTGGTGCCTGGAGGGAGGATCATTGCACAACCTGCTTCAATCCGCGTAGCGCCTCCTGCACGTCGGCGCGCGCCTCGCTTGCTTCTGGATAGACTGCATAGGCCGGATAGGTGAATTCGGGCGCGCCTTCCACGACCTCCAACTGGCCCGCCTCGATATGGGGAGCTGCTGCGCCCCTGCGGAAATAACCCATCCCGCCGGCGCGCAGAATGTAGCTCAGCCCAAGCGGGCCAAGGCCGACCATCAATCCCGGCTCGCCGAAGGCAGAGGAACTGGCACCATGCTGGGCCGCAAACAGCGGCCCCCAATCGACATAGACATAGTCCTTGGACCCGGCCGGTTCCCCATCCCTGTCGGTGGTCCGAACCAGGACGAGCTGCTCCTCGACGAGAAGCTCTACCCTGAAACCCGGCAGCAGCTTCGGCGCATAGAGTACCGCAATGTCCAGAACGCCAGTCCTGAGCTGCTCGAGGAGCTGGTCCGGCACGCCGACCTGGGCTTGGATGGCGATTTCCGGCCTGGCCTTCTTCATCCAGACCAGCCAGTCGAGCAGCAGCGGATTCCACAGGCTGAGCTCTCCACCCAAGGCAACGACGCTTGTCCGTCCCGATGGGATGGCGAGCTGGTGCCGTGCCCGTTCCCAGATTTGCACGAATGACTGGGCGAACCGCTCGAACTCCCGGCCCGCCGGCGTCAGCTGCGCGCCATTGCGGTTGCGGATAAAGAGCTGACGTCCGAGCTCTTCCTCCAGCGTGCGTATCCGAGCGCTGACCGTGGTCTGGGTGACGTGGAGCCGGTCGGCGGCTTTCAGAAAGCTGCCGGAATGAACGATTTCCAGAAACGTGCGAGCGCGGTCGATGTCCATCACAGCTTCCAGTTCAGTGCAATAATCTTGCACTAATACAGCATTTAATTCCGTTTGCCTTCCTGTTTTACGCAGCGCAACGTCCAGATAGGCGGGGTTTCCGCTGCAACCGATATGGAGCGTGCGATGTCTGATCAGGAGGATGTTCACCCGGAGACGAGAGAATATGCCTCTCCTCCGTGCTTCATGCACGAACTTGTTCCGGGATACGGCACCGAGTCGGTTGGGCGGGAAGACTGGCCGGATGTCTGTCGATGGCGCAAGGCGGAGCGCAAGCGCCTGATCGACGAGCGTCTCGCTGTCGATGCCGAGGAACGCCTTGCGAGGTCTTTACGCATCTCTTCCGCTTTCGACCTGGCTGTCGGCCGGGTGAGCGGCCGCATCATCAGTGGCTACTGGCCTTTTCGAGGCGAACCGGACCTTCGCAACTGGGCGATCCGGGTGATCGAGCGCGGCGGGCGGATCGCGCTGCCGGTCGTCATCAAGAAAGGCTGGCCGCTGGAGTTTCGTATCTGGGGACCGGGAGACCCACTTGAACGCGGCATCTGGAATATTCTTGTCCCGTCACACGGGCCTTCGGTCCAACCGGATGTGGTCATCGCGCCCGTTGTCGGTTTCGACCAGTCTAATTATCGCCTGGGTTATGGCGGCGGCTTCTTCGACCGGACCTTGGCCGCCGCGCCGAAGCGGCCTCTCGTCGTTGGCGTCGGCTACGCAGGCAGCAGAATCCAGACCATCTATCCGCAGCCACACGACATTCCGATGGATGTGATCGTCACGGATGAATGAATGATCGCGGGCAAGACGTAGCCTCCGGTGATGGCGGATCGCAGATGCCGTTCATCGTTGAGTCCGTCTGCCTGCCGGCAGTGAAGAGCAGGAAGTCCATCATGTCTAATCCAGCCACGACCTTGGATGATCACAGGCCCCCTTTTATCGTCCGGTGGCTGTTCTCCACCAATCACAAGGATATCGGGACGCTTTACCTGCTGTTCTCGATCATGGCGGGGGTCTTCGGTACCGCGCTTTCCGTGTTGATCCGCATGGAGTTGCAGCAACCAGGCTTGCAGATATTTAGCGATCCGGCAGTCTACAACGTCGTCGTCAGCGCCCACGGCCTGATCATGATCTTCTTCGTGCTCATGCCGGCCCTGATCGGTGGCTTCGGCAATTGGATGGTGCCGATCATGATCGGCGCACCCGACATGGCCTTTCCACGCATGAACAACATTTCCTTCTGGCTGTTGGCGATGTCGTTTATCCTCTTCATCACCTCGATGTTCGTTCCAGGAGCACCCGGCACGCTCGGCCATGGCGGTGGCTGGACGCTCTATCCGCCACTGTCGACCTCAGGCCAGCCCGGCCCTGCCGTCGACCTCGTCATCCTTTCGATCCACCTTGCAGGAGCGTCATCGATCCTCGGTGCGATCAACTTCATTACGACCATTTTCAACATGCGCGCACCCGGCATGACGATGCACAAGATGCCTCTGTTTGCCTGGTCGATGCTGGTCACCGCCTTCATGCTTCTCATGTCGCTGCCCGTGCTTGCCGGCGCGATCACGATGCTGCTCACGGACCGAAACTTCGGCACGACTTTCTTCGCGCCCGAAGGCGGCGGCGATCCGATCCTCTACCAGCATCTGTTCTGGTTCTTCGGTCACCCCGAAGTCTACATCATGATCCTGCCTGGTTTCGGCATCATCAGCCACGTCATCTCGACCTTCGCCAAGAAGCCGATCTTCGGTTACATCGGCATGGCGTATGCGATGGTGGCAATCGGCGCGATCGGTTTCGTGGTTTGGGCACACCATATGTATACGGTCGGCCTGTCCGCCGACACGCAGCGTTACTTCGCCTTCGCCTCAATGGTCATCGCCGTTCCAACCGGGGTGAAGGTGTTTTCGTGGCTGGCGACCATGTGGGGAGGATCGATCGGGTTCAAGACGCCGATGCTGTGGGCTCTCGGCTTCGTCCTGCTCTTCACCATCGGCGGAGTCACCGGGATCATGGTCGCCAGCCCCGGCATCGACCGCTCGTTGCACGACACCTATTTTGTGATCGCCCACTTCCACTACGTGCTGTCTTTGGGCGCGGTCTTCGCCATCTTCGCCGGCTTCTATTACTGGTTCCCGAAGATGACTGGCTACATGTACAGCGAGACGCTGGGCAAGCTGCATTTCTGGCTGATGTTCATCGGCGTCAACCTCGTCTTCTTCCCGCAGCATTTTCTGGGCATGGCCGGCATGCCGCGACGCTATGCCGACTATCCCGACGCTTTCGCTGGCTGGAATTTCGTGTCGTCCATCGGGTCCTACATTTCAACGGCCGGACTTGTCGTCTTCTTTGTCACGGTTGCGGAGGCCTTCACCCGCAAACGTCAAGCTGGCGCCAATCCATGGGGCGAAGGGGCGACCACGCTCGAATGGCAGCTGCCGTCGCCGCCGCCCTTCCATCAATGGGAACGCCTGCCGCGCATTGTCTAAAAATTCAGCTCCGGTTCCGAACCGGCGCCTGCTTCGACATTCTGTCGGGAGAACGTCATGAACGAAACCACAGATCCAAACAACCAGATCCTGCTCGTGGCGATCATTGCGTTTTATTGGGCATTGCTGGGCAGTTGGGGCCAAACTCTACCGCGCTCAGGCAACGACAAGGCCAAGCGGGACGATGCGCCGACAGAGCAACGAACCGGCAGTATCGACGACACGTCCTGCGCGGACACACGCTCCGGATGCGATCCGAGAGATCGACCCAAATTTCGACCTTGCCGCGTTTCTGACCGGCGCCAAGATGGCTTATGAAGCAATCCTGCGCGCGTATGCGGACAGCGACATCCCAACGTTGAAGCGCCTCGTCGGGCCGGAAGTGCTCGATATCTTCGAACGAGCGATTGCCGGGCGCCGGGATCGGGAGGAGATGCTGCAACTCACCTTCATCGGCACGAACGAAGCAAAGGTCGTCGACGCTCTTGCGGAGAATGGTACCGCTGAGATTGCCGTTCGCTTCGTTTCCGACGTGGTCAGCGTTACACGCTCGGCCAACGATGCGATCGTCGCCGGCGATCCCCAGCAGATCGTTGAGGTGATCGATACGTGGACGTTCGCCTGTGACACCCCGTCAACGAAGCGCAATTGGATGTTGATCGCCACGGAAGGCGAGTAACGAGTGAATGCTCTTCCGATGCCTGCCTGACAGCCTTGTCACTGTAGATGTGCGGTCAACCCGGAGCGCTCGAGCCGCGCGGAATTTGCAGGTTTTGACAATGTGCATCCACGACTTGCGGATCACGATCAATTCGACATGACCCGGTTCAGTCGATCGTTTTCAAGCAGCGAGCGGGTAGCACCGCCAAAGATCCACTCCCTGAACCTGCTGTGGCCGTAGGCGCCGGATATGATCAGATCCGCATGCATCGCTTCGGCCACATCAGCGATCGATCCACCATCAGATCTTTCCGGAAAAACATCAGCCTTCGCCCTTACGCCGTGGTTCGAAAGGAAGGCGACGACATCGTTCAGGCTGTTCCAGGTTTCATCGGTCGCGTCATCTTCGATCGTGATTACACGAACCTCCTGAGCCATTTGCAAAAAGGGCATGGCATCAGTAACCGCACGCCTGGCTTCACGCGTATCCTTCCATCCGACAAGAACCTTGTTGATGCGGAAGTTTTCCTGGTTGGTCGAGGCGACAAAGACAGGCCGTCCTGCCTGAAGGATCAGGTTACCGAGGTCGGTGGAACGATGAACGTTGCCGGGAGAGCCGCCCTCGGGCGAAGCTGTGACGATGAGATCGGCCACACGCGCCGAGCCGATCAGCAAGCGAGTGGGATTGCCCACCGCCCCGCGCCATTCCGTATCAACCGAAGCGCCGGCAAGCCCTTCGAATTCCGCGTGGAGTTCCTCGATTCGTCGCGTGATGTTCTCCCGTTGGCGCATCATGCTGTCGCCTTCGAAGACCACTCCTCCTTCCATTACGACAGGCGGCGGAACGTCGGCAGCCGTGAGACCGACCAGACGCGCATCGAATGCTGGGCCAGATCGACACCGAGCTTGATAACAGGAGCGACCATACCGTCGATGTCGAGATTGAGAACGATTGACTTGTAGCCCATTTGGGTTTTCCTTCCATGGATTGGAGATAATGCCGGCTCGGCAAAGGGAAAACGTCAACAGACGCCCTGCCGCGAAACGCGGCTTCGCAATGCGGCCAACCCTCAAAAGCCGGAGGTCTGCCTCGCAAAGTTTTCGAAAAACTGGTGACGAACGATCGGTGTCGTGAAGTGCGCCGGCCGGCGTGATCGTGAAGGTCCCCTGGCCCTACTCGAACATAATCCGAGCGGTACCTCTTTTGGCGATCAACATTCTCCGAGCTTCCTGGACCCGCTCAGCCTGTAGTTTGGTATAGGGCCCCATCGGCCGCGTCTTTTCATCGCCGCGACGGACCCGGCAGTACCAGTGGCCGCTGTCCGAGAAGATTTCAACCGAGGTCGGCGTCTCATCGGACGCTTCCCTGACGACCTCCTTGGCGAACTCGACGATCTTTGAATAATGCTGAGCGGGCGCAACCGTGGGCAAACCGCTGGTAGTGTCAAGTTCCTGTTGCACTGTGGACATAAGTCGAACTCCTTTCGGTCACGACGACACACCGCTCCGCCATTCTGGCTGCGCTCTCTCCGGATCGCGGTGCCCGAGAGCGCTTACTAGATTGCCATTTGGCGCTCCATTTCCAACTCCGCCTCCAGACTTTCGACGTCGCGAAAGATCGACGCGACAGCCAGCGTACGCCCTTCGCGTTTGAAGCGGAGCAGACAATCCTTGGCAGTGATGTCACCATCGACCGCAATCTCGTCCCATCGCCCCGCATGGCCGACATAGTTGATGGGAACATCGTAATGCTGGCTCCAAAAGAACGGCACGGCGGCGTACTTCTCACGCTGTCCGAGCATGTTGAGTGCTGCGGTTTGCCCCTGCCTCTCTGCAACCACCCAATGCTCGACCCGAATGTTCTCGCCGCTGTGAGGGTCTGGCCACCGCGCAATGTCGCCGGCCGCGAATATCCCCGATGCGCTCGTCTCCAGAAAGGCGTTCACGACGACACCGCGATCGACGTCGAGCCCAGCCTTTTCGGCGAGCCCGAACCGCGGTCGCACGCCGATGCCGGCGACGACGAAATCCGCCGTCAATGTAATGCCGCTGCTGAGTTTCACCTTGCTGCCATCAATGCTGCTCGCGGTATCCTCGAGATGGAATACGACACCATTTTCCTCGTGGAGGGCGCGGATGAAGTGGCCCATCTGCGGCCCCAGGACCCGCTCCATGGGCCGTTTACCTGGTGCAACGACATGAACGTCGATATCGCGCGCGCGCAGGGCCGCGGCAACTTCCAGGCCAATGAAACTGGCGCCAAGCACGATGGCGCGGCGCGTAGTCGTGGCTCGCTCGATGATCGCCTTGCAATCTGCGAACGAGCGCAGCGTGTGAACGTGTGGCTGGTCGGCGCCGGGTATGGTCAGGCGCACCGGTTCGGCTCCGGTTGCAAGGAGTAGCCTATCGTAGGGAGTCCGGGCTCCGTCTGCGAGTACGACCTCGCCAGAACGGGCATCGATGCCGACGACGTTCGCATTGAGACGCAGGTCGATGTCGTTCTTTGAATAAAAGCTTTCCCCACGCAGCGGAACCCACTCCGCCGGCGCCCTGCCGGCGAGGTAATCCTTGGAAAGATTGGGACGATCAACGGGTGGCGCTTCGTCGTTGCTGAGCATGACGATGCTGCCCTGATAATGTTCGCGCCGGAGTTTTTCGGCCGCCGCGAAACCGGCCGCTCCGCCGCCGACAATGACGATCTTCTCTGGAACCTTGCCAGAGCCCCCGTCGCGCAGCTTCGGAGCCGTCCGTTTGCGCTTCTCGCCCACGAATATTCGATCATCGCGTTGTTCCACCGACCAGCAAGCGAGTGGATTAAAGGCTGGCGCGCGTAAGGCCTCGCCTGTGCGCAAATCGAAGCACGCGTGATGCCAGGGACACCGAACGGTATCCTCCACCACAAGACCGTCGACGAGCGGCCCGCCGTAATGTGTGCAGGTCGCGCCGATGGCGAAGACCTCAGTCCCGCGGCGCACCAACAACACCTGTTCCTCGCGACAATGGCCAACGAGCTTTCCGCCATCGGGCAGATCCGAGAACGCGATGCCCTGGACCAGATCCGGCCCGATCAATTTGGTATGGCCTTCAGCCATTTTCTTCTCCTTGGCGAACCGGTGTCAAATCCCGAGACGCGGGAAATCTCCGGTCCACCAACCTCGGAACGCCGCGTGCCTGGCTGGCGTGCCGTCAGTGTCTTGGCATCGCTAAGTGCCTGAGCGTCCAGACACGTTACTTGATGCGGTTTGAGCCGCTGATACTACAGTCTCCCGCCATCTTCGGTGTCATGCAAACGAATTTAATCGGTGATTGTGTGCAAGTTTTATGCTGGCTTCCCGAGTAATTCCCTGCAGCCGATTACAGGATAGCTTGCCCCGTCTTACCCCAATCGGCGAGAAAGGACTCGAGACCCTTGTCGGTGAGTGGGTGCTTGGCGAGGTTTCTGAGTACTTGGGGTGGCACGGTCGCAATATTGGCGCCCGCGATCGCCGCCTGTTTCACATGGAGAGGCGTGCGAATTGAGGATGCCAGGATTTCCGTCGTGAACGTTTTGTCGTTGTCATAGATCGTGCGGATTTCTCGGATCACTTCCATGCCGTCCAGACCGAGATCGTCGAGCCTGCCGACGAACGGCGAAATGAAGGTCGCGCCTGCCTTGGCGGCGAGCAGTGCCTGGGTGGCTGAAAAGCACAGGGTGACATTGACCTTGTGTCCGAGCTGACTGAGTGCCCGGCAAGCCCTGAATCCATCCCAGGTGGATGGCACCTTGACGGCCACATTGGCGGCAATGCTGGCCAAACGCACTCCCTCGGCGATCATGCCGTCGAAGTGGATCGCGGTGACTTCCGCTGAAACCGGGCCGTCGATTGTCTGGCAAATCTCCTTGATCACATCTCTGATCGGTCGGCCGGTCTTTGCGATAAGGGACGGGTTCGTGGTCACTCCGTCGAGAAAGCCAGCAGCAGCAAGCTCGCGAATTTCAGATATGTCTGCGGTATCGACAAAGAATTTCATTGTTTTTTTCCTCAACTGAACGCGCCCAACGATGATTGGATGTATCTTCCTTGGTTTGGTTCCGGAGAGACGAGTTTGTTGTCGCGGTTGTGATCGCAGTCGGCGAAAGCAATGCAAGTGCAGGAGCGACGTGACGTCTCTATCGATGTCTCAGCAAAATCTCTCTAAGGACGACGGCATCGTTGTGGGCCTCGTCATGAGCCGAGTAGACGAGTGTGACGTCGCCCTGCCGTATCATGTCGCGCAGTCGGTCGAGTTCATCGCGATGCTCATGGATTTCCGCCGCATATCGCCGGCGGAATTCCTCCCAGCGGGCTGGATCATGTCCGAACCATTTCCGAAGCTCGGTGCTTGGCGCGAGTTCCTTCATCCAATCGTCTATGGCGGCCTCGGTCTTCTTGACCCCTCGCGGCCAGAGCCGGTCCACCAACACGCGTGTGCCATCGTCGGCGGCAGGGCTCTCATATGCTCTTTTCAATTTTACTGTCTCGTGAACCATTTTTGCGCTCATCGAAGTCGTGTCCTGTCGGTCTCTGTGTCGTTGACAGCGTCGAGAAGGTCGGAAAATTCGCTTCTAAGGATTGCCTCGTCGGCTGCATCCGACACGAACACGAAGATGTCGCCGCGATATCGCTCGATCCAGTGATGGCCCGCACCATGGCTGCGCAGGTAGTCGCCGATCTGATGGATCGTGGAATACCCCAGGCCTTGGTGCAGAAGGAACTTCATACAGCTTGTGCTTTGCAGCCGGGACAGGTCGCCCCGCCTAGCTCAGGGGCCGACCTTCTGACCCTGAGCGTTGAACTGTTTCAGGTAGGCGATGACGTCGGCGATCTCCTGGTCCTTGCTGAGACCGGCGAACGCCATCTTTGTGCCGGGAACCAGTTTGCGCGGCGCGCGCAGATAGGTCGTCAGCGTCGGTCCATCCCAGGTCAGACCCGAATTCTTGTTCGCCGCGGAATAACTGTAATCGGGATATGCACCGGCCGCTCGGCCCACAACACCATTTAGGACCGGACCCACTCCGTTCTTTGCGTCAGGGCCGACCTTGTGGCAGGCCATGCACCGTTTGAAGACGCCGGCACCGGCTTCGGCATTGCCGGACAATGTGTCCTGCGCATGGGCCGAACCGACTGCAATGAGAACCGCGGTCGCCAATCCAAGCATGGTCGATTTCATGTTTGCTACCTTCAATGAGCTGCGGGCTGGTTCCGGCCGAACTGGGCCTCGGTAACATGAGTTCGAACCATACCAGTCTGCCGGATCCGAACTGCGGATCCGGCAGACGTTGCCTCAGGAGGAAACCAGTGGGCCGGGGTTCTTCAGATACTGGTTCTTGATCGCGTCCACTGCCCAGTAGGCAAGAGCACCTACCGGTCCGGTCGGGTTCTTCCCGGCGTTCTGGGGAAACACGCAAGCGCCGGTGACGAATACGTTCGGGACATCCCAGACCTGAAGGTATTTGTTCAGAACGCTGGTGCTTGGATCAGCTCCGAAGACTGCCCCGCCTGTGTTGTGCGTGCTTTGATAAGGCACGATCGAATAGGGCACGGGGGGAATGCTCCGATCGACCTTGGTCGCACCCATCTCCTTGGCGATCTTTACGCAGATGTCAGCCTGACCGTTCATCTGCTTTACCTCGTTGTCCTGGAAGTCGAACGTCATCCTCATCAGCGGACGTCCAAAGACGTCGGTGTAGGTCGGATCAAGGCTCAGGTAGTTCTGGCGGTAGGCCATCACCGCGCCTTGATTGCCCACGCTGGCCGCGTGGTCATAATTGTCGACCACTGCCTTCTTCCAGTCGGAGCCCCAACGCGGCGTCCCGTGCGGTGTTGGATGCGACTGGATCGGCCGGGCACCCGAGTTGCTGCAGCTGATACCGCCGCCGCCGATGTAGCCGGCTTTCGCGAAATCGTAGTTATCGCCGTTGAAATCGTCCATGGTCGTGCCGAGCGCGCCTGCCCCCATGAAGCGATTCAGTATGGTTTTCTTGTCGAAGAAGGCGGTAGCTCCGCCACCGCACTGATAGGCATAGTTGCGGCCGACCACGCCCTTCCCTGTTGCCGGGTCATAGGGCGCGCCAATCCCCGAATGCAGCAGCAGGTTGACGTTGCCGAGGGCATAAGCCGACAGGATGATGAGGTCGGCAGGCTGTTCGAATTCGCGCCCGCGTGCGTCGAGATAGGTGACGCTGACCGCCTTCTTGCGGGTCGAGTCGAGATTGACCTTCAGCACGATCGAGTTGGTGCGCAACTCGAAATTCGGGTTCTTCACCGCCAGAGGAATGACGGTGAAATGCGGGCTCGCCTTGGCATTCGCCTCGCAGCCAAAACGCTCGCAGAAGCCACAATAGTGACATTGGCCGAAGGCCACGCCATCGGGATTGACGTAATCCCGTGACGCGTTTGACGAAGGATTGGGGAAAGGGTGGTAGCCGAGATTGCGGGCCGCCTTCTCGAACATCACCATGCTCTGCGCGGCAATCATCGGTGGATTGGGGTACTCGTCCTTTCGTGATCCCTCGAAGATGTTGCCGCCATCGATCTTCCGGCCGTTTATATTGCCCGCCTTGCCGGAGGTGCCGCAGGTTTTTTCGAACTTGTCGTAATAGGGCTCGAGGTCGTCATAAGTGATCGGCCAGTCCTGCAGGTGCATATCCGCAGGGATGATCTTTTCGCCGTATTTGTCGACCGTCCGGGTGCGCGCCTGATGATCCCATTCGAGCCAGCGCCAGGTCACGCCGTTCCAGTGCACGCCGGCGCCGCCGACACCCTGGCCGGGCAGGAACGAGCCGAGTTGACGCATCGGCAGCGCCGTTTGCGATTCACTGTTGCGGAATGTGATGGTTTCGCGCCGCACATTCTGCATGAGATCGTGGCGGGCGGCATACCGCAGTTCGTCGTGGATTTGTGGATCGATGAAGTCCGGATTGGAATCGCGCGGGCCTCCCCGCTCAAGGGCGACGATTTTCAGCTTGGTCGATGCAAGCTCCTTGGCGATGATGCCGCCCGTCCAGCCAAGGCCGACAATCAGGATATCGACAGCGTTGAGTTTGGTGGCCATGTTACAGTCTCCTCTTCTTCCGTCGACTAAATGAGATCCTGGATGCCCTTCGGTTCAGCCGTATAGGGCTTGTTCCGAAACGGCTCGATCTTGTCCATGTACATGGCGTCGGCGCCGGGGAACCCGATCATCTTCCAGGCGGCGCTGTCTTTGTTCCCGCCATACATCGGGTCGGCGAAGTAGCCCTCGATCGTGAGCTGCAGCAGAAGTCCGAAGAAGTGTGCGGTCGGGACCGTTGGAAGCTCAATCTTCTGGCCGTCGAGATCAGCTATCACCGCAGCACGATCTTTTGCTGACAGGCCGTTGAAGGTGCTCTTGTGGTTTTTCTGCACATAGGTGCTGACGTCGGCGATGCCGGCCCGGATCAATTCCGATGGCGTCATCGGCAGTTGATAGCCCTGCTCTGGCGTACCCTCACCAAACGGTCCTTCCAGATACAGACGGTCGCCCTTGCCGTATCCGCCGGCCATTTGCCGATCGATGTAGATCGCAACGCCAAGTTCCTTGGCGCCGGGGCCGGTTGAATCGCTGGGAATGAGGGTATCGACCGCCGCCTCGACGAAGGCGGATTCGTTGACATTGAAGAATTCGTAGCCCGAGTCCCCAGCATAGGGTTTCGTGGCGTCGGTTACGTGATGGAGCGGTTTGCCGGCCGTCGCGGCCACCATTTCGTCCGCCGATGCGGATCCTCCAAGCGGTAGTGTACTCGCGGCCGCGCCAGCCGCGCCGAACAGCTTCAGAAAGTCGCGACGCCCAACATCGCCTTGGCTCTTTTCTCTTGTCGACATGATTTCTCCTGTGACGCTGCAGGCAAAACGATGTCTGGGGATGGAGAGAGCTTGCGCCCGCTCCAACCGGCGCTGCGCAGCATCCAGCGCTAGGCTTGGTGGAATTCTTCGAGCCTAGTGCTGGAGCTAAGTATCTAGCAAACGAAATTGATTGACATTTAAACGCAACTTTTATGCTATATGTCTTATGGATATTGAGCTCGCCCGCACTTTTATCGAGATCGTTTCGACAGGGAGTTTCATTCGAGCCTCGGAGCGCCTGAATGTCGCCCAGACGACCGTAAGCGCACGAATCCGCAACCTCGAGCAGCAATTGGGACGGGCGCTTTTTGTTCGCCACAAAGGCGGAGCTTCGCTCACCCCGGCCGGTGAGCAATTTCTGCGCCACGCCCCGATGTTCGTCCAACTATGGCAACGCACCCTTCACCAGGTAGCCGTGCCCCCGGGACGCCGAGCTGTTCTGACGGTCGGCAGCGAAGTCAGCCTTGCGCAACCTCTGCTGCTCGATTGGGTCCGATGGATGCGCGGCTCGCTTCAGGATATTGCACTTCGAGTACACGTCGATGTGCCGCAGGATTTGATCAATCAGGTCGCGTCGGGAATGGTCGACTTAGCTATCATGTACGCGCCCCCGCACAGACCGGGTTTGAAGATCGATCTGCTTCTGGAGGAAAAACTCGTCCTTGTGACTACCAATTCCGAAGCGCGCCTGCTGGACGAATCCGATTATGTTTTTATGGATTGGGGGCCGGATTTTGGACTTCACCACGGGATGAATTTCCCGAGTGCCGCGCCGGATCTTTCTTTCGATCTCGGTCCGCTCGCACTGAGCTATGTTCTTGCGACTGGCGGCTCCGGATATTTCAGGATGAGTTCTGTGCAACCTCACTTAGAGGCCGGCCGGCTGCACCTTGTGCCTGAAATGCCGCAGTTCTCCTATCCGGTTTATGCGGTGCAATCCGCAAGTGCCGACGAGAGCGTAGTAGGTCCTGCCCTGGCAGGATTGCATTCCGTCGCACGCGACGAGACCAAATTGTAGGACCTCTCGTTGGAGTTTTAAGTATCCGTTTGGATTGACGGAAACAGAAGGTCGACCGTTGTTCCAATCCCGCGTTCGCTCCTTATTCGGATCCGACCATTAACCATCTGCGCCAATGCCTGCACTTGCGACATCCCTATCCCGGTGCCCTTCTCACCCTTCGTCGTGAAGAAAGGATCAAACACCTTTCGCAAGACTTCCGGAGGCATGCCGCAACCGTGGTCTTTGACCCGAACGCATGCGTAGGTACCCGGCCCGGGCGGGTCAGGTGTCGCGGTCGTCTGCACAAATCGCTCAGTGGTGACGTGGATCTCCCCACCATTTGGCAACGCATCTCGTGCGTTCATGACGAGATTAAGCACTGCGCTGTCGAAAAGTGCGGGATCGATCAAGCAGTCTGGGACATCGGAGCCAAGCTCCAGCTTGACGCGGACATCAGATCCCGCGCCATACCTCAGGAAAGGCTCGAAAGACCTCAGGAACTCATTCAAATTGCCAGCGTGGGCATCGAGTTCCTGGTGCTTTGTGAAGGCGAGTAGCTGTGAGGTTAGCTCGATCCCTCGATCGATCCCTTCCCGTGCTGCGGCAATGTAGGCACGCACGCTTTCGGGCGCCTCGGCTCTCCGCTCGGCGAGCCCGAGCCCGGATTCGATTACTGCCAACAGATTCCTGAAGTCATGGACAATACCGCCTGTCAGCTCGCCTAGCGCAGCAAGCCGGTGCGTTGCACGCTCGCGTTGCTCGGCAGCAGTTCGGACATCGAGACGCGTGTCCGGCACCGGGCTGCTCGCGTCGCTTTCGGCCTGAGAGGGTGGTTGAGTTTCACACGGAAACACGCAGCCTGTCATGAAAGTCGCCCCTATAGGTCACTGACGACACCCAAGAAACTCGCGCTCCCAATAGCATCGTCGTATTCGATCCCATTTGTGCTGAGGGCTGCGCCTTTCATGCGCATGATCTAAGCGCGCCGGACGACCCTTTTCGCCATGATGTCTTCGACAGTCGGGAATGCCTTGAGGGCCTCCTCCGGTAGGTCGCCATTTGCCCCGATCAGTTCAGCCCAGCCATGTGCCTCTGGTCCGCCGACGATAATACGGCCAACCATTCCGGCATGCTCATGCGGGATACAATAATAGTCGTAGACCCCCTGCTCGGTGAAGGTCACCGAAAAGCTCTCGTTGGGCAGGAGATAGTCGGAATCCCATGGCTTTGCCGCCTTGGGCATGCGAAGCGGTCGCTCGAAGTTTGCCGGATTGTACGCCGTGGTCGTGTGCGAATTGCCAGGATTGAGATTGGTCCAGCGGACCGTCTGTCCTGGTTTGATCACAATGCCGATCGGGTCGAACCAAACGTGTGAACCGTCCTCGCGGCCTTGCATCTTGATTTCGACCATCTCGGCAGCCCACCCCGAGAGAGAAGACAGGGAAAGGGCGGCGGCAAGACCGCCGCCCGCGCCCAACACCTCACGACGCGTCAGTGTCATTTGGCGACCCGTGCCTCGTCTGCGGCTGAGACATGCCACAGCACCACGTGGACATGCGGCTCTTCGACCCCAGGATGGCCGGCATTGTAGTAGACGTCGACATGGTCGACATTGCCGCCGGGCGCGGCAAGGTCGTCAAAACGCTTGTCCGGATTGAGGTCTTTGATCGGCAGCATATAGATGGTGCTGACAAGCTTGCCTTCGTGATCATAGGCAAGGAACGGGCCGGCCGGTAATGTCGTAGGATCGACAAAAAGTTGGCCCATGCCGGGTAGGAAGTCGGGCAGCTTCACAAGCTTGCTGACCTGTTGGTAAGGTGCGGCTGGCGGGGATTTGGTGACCTCAGACGCCGCCATGGCGCAAAGCGAGCTGGCCATTGTCACGACAAGTGCGAGGGGGAGTATTTTCATCACGGTATCTCCTTGTTGAACTAAAAAACCGCGATGGCCGAAGATCTGGAAGAGGTCCAAAAATCCGATTTTCACTTGCTGGCGCGGCCTGTTCGCGTCCAGCCAGCAAGCAGGAGACTGTTCTGATCGTCAAACGAAATTAACTGGCATTTCAGTGCATTATTTCTGCTAATCGGGTGCGCACCTGTTTGCTTGATTTAGGAAAATCTTTCACTACCTCTGAATTGCTATGAATATTTTCCACCTCGATTTCCGGCCGCCGAGACTCCTCAAAACGGGTCATTAGCCCGGACGCGAGAATGCCTTGGCTCCGCGTCCGGAAAAGCCAGCATCTCAACACCTCATCTGCCCTGTTTAACCAGTGCGGCTGAACGCTGATTTGCGATCGCCGTTTGGATCGACTTGGAGTTGACCCTGATGATCTCCCCCGTCTTGTCAGAGGAAGACATTTCGCTTGACCTTGCGACAAAGGGAAAGCAGTCAGCCTTATCAAAAATCGCGATCAGGATTGCGCGAAGAGCCGAGCTTGACGAGCAGGTGGTTCTCCGTGGTCTCTTCGACCGCGAGGGTTTCGGCTCGACGGGCATAGGTCGTGGCGTCGCAATCCCCCACGCTCTACTGGGTATGATCTCTTCGCCTGTCGCGTCTTTGACGCGCTTGGCCCAGCCTATCGATTTCGGCGGCCCCGACGACGACCCCGTCGATCTCATTTACACTGTACTCTGGCCGCGCTCTGCCAGTTCCGCCTTCCTCCCTGCCCTTTCGCAAATATGCCGGGTGCTTCGGACATCTCAAGTTCGGGAGCGACTCCGAGTGGCAGAGTCATCCGATGAGGCGTTGGCGATTCTGGAAACTGAGCCGCTTCCGGCGCATTCTTGCCGCGTCGGGCATGGTATCGAAATACCTAAGCAGTTCAGCAATGCCTTAGAATCCAGTGGCGCGGCAAGAACCACAGCCACCTAAGAGGCTCGTCACCAGCGGATTGGGCCAGGCAGATCCGCTTCAGCGTCGGATTCCCACTGCATGTGTGCTTTGTTGCGCCATAACATAGATTGACAATCTATCTTTTATGTCGCATCCATCGAGGGGCGAACCCAAGGCTTGAGCCCGCTCGCATTGGGGAAAAACAGGAGCGTCCAGATGAGTGAGAAAGGTCAGAGTAGGAGAACTATCGTCGTCGACGGCGTCATGTTGCCGGACGTGCTCGACGAGACAATGATCCGCGGCGTGGTCCACGGTTTTTATGACGAAATTCGTCGTGATGACATTCTCGGCCCCATTTTCCACGACCGGATTGAGCCCGACAAGTGGCCGCAGCATCTGGCGAAGATGTGCGACTTCTGGTCTGCGACGCTACTTCGGACTTCGCGATATGTAGGCCGGCCACTACCGCCACACCTGGCCATAGCCGGTCTCGGCGAGGCGCATTTCCGTCGCTGGTTAAAGTTATTTCGCGCAACGGTACGCCGCATTTGCCCGCCCGAGGTGGCAGCGCTCTTTATGGAGCGCGCGTTGCGCATCGCTCACAGTTTCCGTCTCGCGGTCGCCTTCAGCCGTGGCGAGACTACGATTGGCATCGAACCTATTGCCGAGAAAGACCTGTGATGCCGAATTGGTTTGTTAGTGGTTCCCATAACGGCACGCCAACCCAGGAGGGGAACCACCGGTGAGGCTGACCAACTTCTCGGACTATGCTTTGAGGATGCTGATGTACGCGGCCTCCGCCGGCGATCGCCTGATCACGATCGAGGAGACTGCTCGCACGTTCAAGGTGTCGAAGACACACCTCAACAAAGTCGCCAATACCCTGACACGCGGCGGTTACCTGAAGGCGGTCCGCGGCCGTTCCGGCGGTCTTGTTCTGGGGCTCCGGCCCGAGATGATCCGAATCGGCGATGTCATACGGCTGACCGAGCCGGATTTCGCGGTTGTGGAGTGCTTCGCCACGGGAAACCAATGTGTGCTCACCGGCTCCTGCAAGCTTTCCGGCATGTTTGGCGAAGCGATCGCCTCCTTCCAGAGCACCCTTGACCGCTACACGCTGGCCGACGTCACGCTGATGCCTCAGGATTTCCTCGGCAAGCCGCCACCACTCCAAGTTTCCGGCGTGGCTCAAAGCGGCGAGTAAGGTCGACATCTCTTTACGATCGGAGACAAAATGTGACGCCGCGAAGGATCAAGAGCCGCACCATCTTGTCGCCGGATCGATTTGAGAACGGAGCAGACAGTCGTCACAGTCACCTACGCAGGGTTGCCCCTTTTACCGGACGCAGGCCGATTTTTCTCGCACGGAGACGAGCCATGGTTGAACCAAAGAAGAACGATAAGGCGATAACAAAGCAGTTTGACTCTGGTGTCGAGCCGGACAACAGTTTGTTGCCGATGCTGATCGGCGGCCTTGTATTGATCGTCATCGGCGCGATCATAGTCATGATGTTCGTCTAGTTTCGGAATGACTTAGGCGCCGCTCCGCAGAAATCACATTTTTTCACTGCGAACCTGCTCGCCATACTTTCCTTGTACACGCTTTGAACGACCGCGCTATCCATTTGGCGTCGATTGCTCCAATTGAACTTCGCTGCAACCCCGTTGATCATCCCTCGGATGGCTGGCGGCGAGCGAAGAAATTGAACACACTCTTCCTACTCATGGCGCAGTATGAGGGACGCGTGATTGTCCCCGCTGAGACCGTGTGCAAGGATTATTTTCCCCACCTGACGCTCACCAAATTCTTACGAAAAGTGAGCATTGGAGAAATTGAGCTTCCGCTAACCCGAGCAGAAAGAAGCCAGAAGAGTGCCAAAGGCGTTCATCTCCAAGACCTAGCTTCATACCTCGATAAGCGCCGCGAAATTGCACTATCTGAAGTGCTCGCCTTCCGACGTAGCAAGCGCTCCCGCGGCCCCTTTGCGCTTGGAGTTCAGCAGTCCCTAGATGACTGATAGGACGCTACCTCCCGTCCATTCGTGTCGCTTCCCCGAAAATACGCGCGATATTGCACAAGCGCTCCGGACGAGTACAACTACAGTACAACTTAAAGGAATTGATACCTCTTACTTGTTTAATATACGTTGCTTTTCGCGACGTCCGTCCAATCCATCATCGGCGCAATGGCAAAATTCATATATTTTTCAATCATTTATATACAGTTTTTAAACCACACCGAGATTGGACAGACTGACATTGCCGGCCTCTATGATATGTGCCCCATTTCATTCTATTTTTTAAGGCGTAACCATTCAATGTCACTCAACACCCCTTTTCTGCCCATGGCACAATACTAGGCGCGCCTTAAAGAGTGTCGGTGCCCGCCGCGATTCGAAACCTGGCGTCCGCCTCTGGAGGGCGACGTTCGAAATCGTTGCAATTGGGCGCACGAAGGCGCGGGGTCATGTTCGCTATGGCACGCATCGTCCGATTAATCCGATCACGCGCGACTCCACTTCAATCCTGAACAGATAGACCGGCACTCCCGTTTCGTCTAAGAACCAAGTTTTATTGTATACGGAACCAGTGTCGCAATCAGCGAGGGCCGCATTTGGGCATCAACAGCGTGCGAAAAAGCGACCCGACGCTTGTGTGGGAACAACTCCTCGCGAAACCAAGGAGATCAAAGGGTTCGCTGGCTATGCAACTTGTCGCGTCGTTTATCGACGCGATAGATAGCAAACAGATTCCGGAGGGGGTTCGCGTTCCCTCAAGCCGGGCAATCTCAGAGCATCTTGGCGTCGGTCGCAATACGGCAATTTCCGCCATCACTACCCTCATGGAGCAAGGTTACCTCGTTTCGAAGGATCGCTCCGGCGTATTCGTCGCCCCGACGATCACGCTGAAGCCGGCCTCAGTGCCGGCATGGGCTGGGTCGGATGCGTTCGACTGGAATGCGCGGCTCGGCCTTTGCCGTCCCGATCCGAACGGTGGTTCGGAGGAAGCTCCGAAAACCCTGGTCACCCATAATTTCAAGTATGGCCAGTTCGATCTCAGCACGTTTCCGACATTTCACTGGCGTCAGTGCGAGCGCAGCGCATCGGGCCTGTCAGAAATAGCGCAGTGGGGCCGGGACATGTTCGATCGCGACGATGCCGAACTCGTCGAAAGCCTGCGAAGGCACGTCCTGCCCAACCACGGCATATGGGCTGAACCGGAAGATATATTGGTAACGTTGGGAGGACAGGAAGGACGCTATCTCGTCGCGCAGCTCCTGAGCAAACCGGGTGTCACAATCGGCGTTGAAAACCCAGGACTGCCGGACGTCAGCGAGATGGTGTCGGCAACCTCAGCGGGCCGCGTGTGTCTGCCGGTCGATGAGGAAGGAGTGTGTCTCTCTCCGGAGCTCAAGCAATGCGATGTGGCCTTCATAATGCCCGGGCATCAATGTCCGACCACAGCGGTGATGTCATTGGAGCGGCGGGAAAAGGTGCTGGAGCTGGCCAAGAGAAGGGACATGATAATCGTGGAGGATACGTATGAAACCGAGCTCCTCAGCTACGGCAAGATGACACCCTCGCTCAAAAGTCTCGATCGAGAAGGGCGGGTTATTCACATTGGCAGCCTCTCGAAAGCTGTCGCCCCCGGTCTTCGCCTTGGCTTCGTC
This sequence comes from Mesorhizobium sp. M0778, assembly GCF_040320105.1. Lineage (NCBI taxonomy): Bacteria > Pseudomonadati > Pseudomonadota > Alphaproteobacteria > Hyphomicrobiales > Phyllobacteriaceae > Mesorhizobium > Mesorhizobium sp. M0778. Next base: position 34,773 of record NZ_JAMYPA010000010.1, read on the forward strand.
GTCGCCGCACCGGTTGTGATCAGGGAGCTTCGGTCAATCCGTAGGCTTGTTCATCGCCATCCGCCCGGGAACATTCAGAGGGCGCTCGCGATGTTCATCGACCGTGGCTACTACCATTCTTATATTCGGCGAGTGTCGCAAACGTTGGCAAGCCGAACGAAGATCTTTTTCGCGTCGGTGAAGCGCCACCTTCCTTATGTGACCATGCGACATCATGAGGGGGCGGCGTCTTTCTGGGCCGAGTTTCCATCCTCGGTAGACGCCGGAGAACTTTGCCGGGAAATGGCGGCGCGTGGAATTCTGATCGAGTCCGGCGCGCGGTTCTTTCTGGATGGGCCGAAGAACAACTATCTGCGCATGGCAGTGTCTCAAGTCCCGGAGAACAAGATCGATTCCGGGATCGCCACGATAGCGCAAGCGATCTGACCGTAGGTGGCGTGACCGATGAACGCTCCTGCCCTGCGTTCAGCATTTCGGCTTCGCTCGCAGGAAATTGAAATCACAACCGTCCTCGGCTTGAAGAACCTGCTCGAAATGCAGTCTTGCGTAGCCTCGCCGTGCGGCCGCATGGGAGGGCGGGCGCCACTCGGCGCGGCGCTGCCGGAGCAGTTCGTCGTCGACGAGCAAGGCCAAAACCCCGCGCTCGACATCGAGTTCGATATTGTCGCCGTCCCGCACCAGCGCCAGAGGGCCTCCCACCGCCGCTTCCGGCGAGACGTGCAGGACGATGGCGCCGAACGCGGTGCCGCTCATCCGCGCGTCCGAAATCCGCACCATGTCCTTCACGCCGGCTGCTGCCAGTTTGCGCGGAATCGGAATGTAGCCGGCTTCCGGCATGCCGGGAGCGCCCTTTGGGCCGGCGTTCTGCAACACGAGAACATCGTCCGCCTTGACGTCGAGATCGGCAGAATCGATTCGGGCGGCCATGTCCTCGAGCGAGGTGAAAACCACGGCCCGGCCCGAATGTTTCAGCAGGGCCGGGCTCGCGGCCGCCTGTTTTATAATCGCTCCGTTGGGTGCAAGGTTGCCGCGCAGGACACGTATGCCGCCCCCCTTGTGAATCGGATTGCTTATCGGACGCACGACGTCGTTCGGCCAGCTTTGGGGTTGAGCGGCGAGGTTCTCACCGAGGCTTCGACCCGTGACAGTGAGGCAGTCCTTGTCGATCAGATGCTCGATTTCACGCAGGATCGCAGTCAGCCCCCCTGCCTTGAACAGGTCCTCCATATAGTGTTGCCCAGATGGTTTGAGATCCACCAGAACGGGCGTTTCTGCACCAAGCCGATCCAGTTCGCTAAGGTCGAGATCGAAGCCAAGCCGTCCCGCGAGTGCGGCCAGATGGATCACGCCATTCGTCGATCCGCCCACCGCCTGCAGCACGCGCAGGGCGTTCGTCATCGACCGTCGGGTCATGATCTGAGACGGCAGCAGCCGTTCGGACGCCAGCGCGACAGCGCGTTCGCCCGTGCTCTCTGCGTGGCGCAGCCGGTCCGCATGGACGGCGGGAATGGCAGCGCCGCCTGGCATCATCATCCCGAGCGCCTCGGCGACAAGCGCCATCGTGCTGGCGGTGCCCATGACCATGCATGTGCCGGGGCCGGGAGCCAGCTTGTCGCCGATCTCCTCGATTTCGCTCGAATCGATCACGCCGGCGCGGTGCTGGCCCCAGAAGCGCCGGCAGTCTGTGCAGGCGCCAAGCCGCTCGCCCTTGTGGCTGCCGGTGATCATCGGGCCAGTGACGGTCAGGATGGCTGGCACATCGGCGCTTGCCGCGCCCATGAGGAGTGCGGGAACGGTCTTGTCGCAACCGCCGATCAGCACGACGGCGTCCATCGGCTGCGCTCGGATCATTTCCTCCGCGTCCATCGCCATCAGATTGCGCAGGAACATGCTGGTCGGATGCGAAAACGCCTCATGCATTGACACGATCGGAAACTCGATCGGCAGACCGCCAGCCAGCATGACGCCGCGCTTGATCGCCTCGATCATGTCCGGCACCGAGCGGTGACAGGCATTGTAGCCGGAAAACGTGTTGGTGATCCCGATGATCGGACGCTCGAGCGCGCTGTCGGAATAGCCCATCGCCTTGATGAACGCCTTGCGCAGAAAGAGAGAGAACCCCGCGTCGCCGTAGTGGGCCAGCCCGCGCTTCATGCCGATCGGCTTCTCAGCCATGAGACTGCATTCCTCCAACTGGATTAATCGGGCGGCGCGCCCTCGTCAGCCATAGCTCTTGTACCGTTCGATCGCGATGTCGAGTTCGCTCTGGCCCAGCATCACCACGTTGCCCGCCTGCCGGGTCTGGATGAACTGGCGGCAAAGAATTTCCAGGCGCAGCGCGGCGTTGAACGCTTTCCGTAGCGATGTGCCGTGGCTGATCATGCCATGGTTACCGAGCAGACATGCGGTCCTGCGTTCCAGCGCCTCCACGGCCGCCTCGCCCAGTTGCGGCGACCCGTAGGTGACATAGGGTGTGCACCGCACATCGTTGCCGCCAAAAGCGGCGATCATGTAGTGGAACGGCGGAAGCGCCTGCCCGGTGCACGCCATTGCAACGCAATGGTCCGAATGGGTGTGCACCACCGCGTCCGCCTCCGGATAGGCTTTGTAGATCGCGGCATGCATCGACCATTCGCTGGAAGGGCGCATGCCGGCCGCGCAATGTCCATCAAAGCCCGAAAGCACAAACGCCTCCGGCGTGATCGAGGCTGCCGAGGCTCCGGTCGGCGAGATGATCATAGAATCATGATACCTGACGCTGATATTGCCCGCTGCCAGAAAGATAAGTCCGACGCTATCCATCTCGCGATAGACCCGGGCGAGTTCTTCGCGCTTCGCAGCTTCAGTGGACATTTTCGGCTCCTGCTTGTTGTTGGCGTCTGGCGACCTCTCGGATGTCGCCATGCCGCCGGAAAGAATTCGCGATCAGGATGGGCTAGGACGAGCCGCATCGATAAGCGTCGGTCCCCGATCCTCGACCGCATGCCGGACATTGATGGTCGGGGAATGCCCCTCGTTGCCATGCGGCGTACGGGGCATGCAGGCTCGCAATCTCGTCGCGGCGCTCTGCCGCAGCTGAGCGCAGGTCCTCGGCCAGCCGCCTTGCGTCAGCGAGCACCGAACTCTCATTGAGAGTCGTGATAGTCCCGTTGCGCAACAACCAACGGCCGTCGACCATGAGTGAATGGACGTTGCGTGGGTCGGCGTGGACGACGATGGAGTTCAGGCTCTTCGACGAGGCCGCCATTCCGACGGCCTCCAGATCGAGCACCAGAATGTCGGCAGCGGAATTCGCAGTAAGCAGACCTGCGGGTTGCGAGCCGCCAAGCGCCCGCGCCCCGGCTGTGGTGGCGGCATTGAAGACGTCGACCGGGGCAAGCCATTGGTCGAAATCCGTGCCCGGATCGCGTGACGAGATCAGCATATGGCGCATGACCTCGAAGAGGTCGTGCCTGCCGCCGGTGTTGGAGCAGTCCGTGCCAAGTGCCAGGTTCAGACCTGCATCAAGATCCTCCCGGACACGCTTCCGTCCGGAGCCGAGCATGCCGTTGCTGAGCGGGTTGTATGAAACCGTCACACCAGCCGAAGCGAGGAGTTCGCGCTCGCCAGGTTCGAGCCAGATGGCGTGCCCGACCGACAGCCTGCTGTGGAGCAGTCCGGCATCCGCCAACGCCCGGATCAAACCCTGCGGCCAACGCTTCCGCGCGGCCTGCGCCTGGGGGAAGGTTTCCAGCAGATGCGTATGGCTACCCAGCCCAAGTCTGTCCTGAAGGTCCCGCCACAAGGTCCAGAGCGCCGGCGAGCAGCGCTGCGGCGAGTTCGGGCCCGCAAGCAGCGTCACGCGTCCGTCACCCTTGAGCCGTATTTCGGCGTCGAGCCCTACATAGGCGGCCCAGATGTCTTCGAGCCGCTTCGGCGCCAGCGGCGCGATCTTCTCGACAACTTTCCGGTCGAACGGTATGTCGAGAATATCTTCATCCCACATATCGGCGAAGAATGGCGCGAACCCGATGCGCAGGCCGGACTCGATATGCGCCGACAGGGCCGATTCCGCCCGGTGCGTTTGCGGAAAGTGGTCGATGTAGCCGCCGATGCCGTTGCGGATCATCTCGACATTGGTCAGTTGAGCCGCGACGCGCACCGCTTCGTCGGTGAACTCCCGGCCATAGTTGATCGCGTAGTAGGACCACAGTTCCAGCGGCAGCGAGTTCTCGGTGCCTCTGAGGAGCGTCGAGTTCGAATGCACATGGCAATCGAAAAACGGCGGCATGAGCACCATGCCGGACACGTCAATAACCTCGTCGGCACCGATCGCGGCTGCTTCCGCTTCCGCCGGCGACAGGACAGAGATGATCCGGCGTCCGCGGATCAGAATACCGCCTTCCGCCAGGCCCGCATGACCACCGGGCCATACATGCCCTCCCTTCAGGCAAATTGTTCGATCGCCAGCCATTCAGGCCGCCGCCGGTTCTGCAAAACGGTCGCGGATCATGGTCGGGGCGAAAACGCCCGCGGCAGTCGCGATTGCCGAAACTAGCCTGGGCGGGGTCACGTCGAATGCCGGATACCAGCCCCTGGCCAGCGGCGTCGCCGTGCGCATGCCCAGGCAGTGCAGGACCTCTTCCCCGTCGCGTTCCTCCATTCGAACGTCGTTCGGCGTGGACGCCTTGGCGTCCGGGAACCGAACCATCGCCACGAAAGGGATGTCAAAATTGTTGGCGGCGATCGCGAGCTGGAGCGTGCCGACCTTGTTGATCACATGGCCCGAAAGGGTGACGCGATCGGCGGCAGTCATCAACTTGTTGACCATACCGCGGTCCATCGCATGGGCGGCCATGCTGTCGGTTATCACCGTTGCCTCGATGCCCATTTCCGCCACGCTGTGGGCGGTCAGCCGCGATCCCTGCAAGTAGGGACGGGTCTCGGTGCAGATCACCTTGATCCGCTTGCCGGCGCGAACGGCTGACGCCAGCGCGTCGATGATCCCCGATTCACCCCAGCAGTGCGTCAGGATCGTGTCTCCGTCCTCGATCAGTTTTGCGGCATTTTCGCCAAGGTTGCGGCTGTGTTCGTGCTGCCTCGCCCAGGCCTGCCGGGCCATCGCCTCGACGCGTTCGCCAAGTTTTTCCTCCCCGGCGACCGCGCGTGCTCCCGACAGGAGATACGTGATCACATCTCTGATGTTGTTGTTCGTGGGTCGCGTCCTCAGCAAACGTTCGGCAGCGCACGAGAGCAGTTCCAAACGCTCGTCCACCTTGAGGAGCACTTCCGCCCGCCGGGCCGCAAGCACGAAGCCGGCGCTCGCGGCAAAGAACGGTCCGCTGCTTTGGGTGACCATCTGCTCGATCGCGACGGCCACGTCTTCGAAGTCGCGGCAATCGACATATTCCGTCTTCAACGGAAAGATGCGTCGGTCGAGGATGCGCACCATTTCCTCCTCAAGCAGAATGCTTTTAGCAATAAGCGTCGGCATAGTGACTGGATCAACCATCACCATCTCCCATCCATCGTTGTTTTAGGCATATTCCCGGCGGATCCGCCGAGTGGATTACCGCACTAGATGTCGCGTGACGTTATGTTCACACGTTCGGCCTCTCGCGACCTGCCGTCCCACTCCGTCAACCGCTTGACAGCATCCGCCGCGACCTGGCAGGCCCGCGCCACTCCGCCGCTCTCACCCCAGACGCCCGTGATGCGGTTTGCGACGACGGAGCAGACGGAGCCCGCCCGGAAGCCGTACAGCCGCGACAATGTCAGCAGCGCCGCCGTCTCCATCTCGAAATTCAGAATGCCGGCTCGCTTCATCTCTTCGAGAATGCGCTCCCCTTCGAGCGACACGTAGCCATTGTATGCAGGACGGCCCTGTCCGGCGAAAAAGGAGCCGCTCGTGCAACCGGTTCCGACTCGATAAGGCTCGCCGTTGGCAACGGCCGCGTCGACGAGCGAGAAGGTGACTTCGAAGGAAGCTGCAGCCGGAAACTCGTTGCGCACGTAGAAATGCGACGTGCCGTCAAGCCGCACCGACGCATCATTGATGATCAGCGAGCCGGTCGCGATGTCCTCCTTCAGCGTGCCGCAGGTGCCGACGCGGATGAACGTATCGACCCCCAGTTGTGCCAGGTCAGCGAAGATGGAGTCGAGCGACGGCGCGCCCACCATGGTCGAGACGGCGCCGATGCGCGCACCCTTGTAGGTGCCGGAGGCGGCCCGATACCCCCGCGGCAGGTCGATCACCCTCGCCTCGTCCCACTGCCCGGCCATCAGGTCCACCCGGTCCGGGTCGCCGGGTAACAGCACATAGCGCGGCAGATCGATCTCGCTGAGCGCGTTGATGCGCCGCCGGTCGCCGCTGTTGGCGGTTGCTGTCTTCACATTCTCGTCGGTCATTTTCCAATACCTTTCGGCGACATCTGTTGTTCTAGTTGGCGCGCCATCTGACGATGTAGCGCTCAAGCAATGTGACCAGGCCGAACATCGACAGGGCGAGAGCCGATGAAGCGGCGATCGAAGCGTAGAGAAGTTCGGTCCTGTAATCGAAAGTCGACTGGATGATGAGCATGCCGATGCCTCGTTCGGCGCCGACCCATTCACTGACAATTGCACCGATCACGCTGCTGGTTGCGGCGATCTTGAGCGCTGTGAAAACAAACGGCATCGACCGCGGCAGGCGAAGCCTCAGGAAGACTTCACGCCGAGTGGCTGACAGGATCTTCATGAGCTCCATTTCCGAATGCGACACGGACTCCAGCCCCCTCAGCGTGTTCACCAGTGTAGGGAACATGCAGATGATTGCTGCGATGGCGATCTTGGAGGTCATCGTCAGGCCGAAGATCAGGATCAGCACCGGTGACAGGGCGATGATCGGAATGGTGTTGAACAGGACGACGATCGGGAAATAGACGCTCCTTATCCGCTGGCTGTGAACGAACAAGGTCGCGAGCAGGAACCCGATGCTGTTGCCGATGCAAAAGCCGCCGATGGCTTCGACCGCCGTCGGCCGGAGATTGTCCCACAGCAGCCATCGATATTGCCAGATCGCCCTCCCGACGGTGAGAGGGTCCGGCGCTATGAACGGACGAACCCCAAAGCCGACGATGACGGCCTGCCACAACGCGATCAGCGACGCGAACCCGATCAGTGGCCAAAGCCACGCGAAACCGTTCCTCATGGCCGCTCTCCGTGGCCATGAGCCTGTTCCAGAACGGTCCGCAGGTCTGCGGTGATCTCGAAAAAAGCGGAGGATTTGCGATCGATCGAATTGTCTGGCTTCTTCGCGTCGAGCCTGATCTCCTTCACGATGCGCCCGGGGTGGGCGCCCATCACGACGATTGTCTGGCCGAGGAAAGCGGCCTCGGAGAGGCTGTGGGTGACAAAGACGATCGTTGTTCCCGTCTGATGCCATATCTTCAGCAGTTCGTCGTTCAAAGTGTCCCGGGTGATCTCGTCGAGCGCACCGAACGGCTCATCCATCAGCAGAATGTCCGGCTGCGTGACCAGGGCTCTGGCGATGGCGACACGTTGCTTCTGTCCGCCCGACAATTGCCAGGGATAAGCATCCTCGCGTCCCTTCAAGCCGACGAGTTCCAGCAATTGCAAGGGGTCGCGGCTTTCTCGATTGAGGCGCGGCCATCCGCCCACCTGCAACGGCAGCGCGACATTCTGCAGCGCGGTACGCCAGGGCAGCAGGGTCGCCTCCTGAAAGACGAAGGAGAAGCGCCGATGGCGACGGGATGCGCCCGGGCTTGAACCGAACACCTCGATGTCGCCCGAGCTGCTTTCCAGCAAATCGGCGATGTTGCGCAGCAGGGTCGACTTGCCACAACCGGACGGTCCGATAAGGACCATGAACCGCCCTGTCGCGATATCGAGCGAGATGTTCTCGAAGGCAACGACCGCTCCAAAGGACATGGAGAGGTCGGCGACCTTGATGGCAAGCTGGGAGCTCATAAAGATCAACCCAGCTTGGGACGGATGTCCGCCGTCATCTCGAGGATTTCCCACGTGACGCAGTCGTCGACGACGGGGACTTTGCCCGGGAACTTCCCGATCTCCTTGAATAGATCGATCTGGGTCGAGAGCTTTTCGCGCTCATGCCAACCCCAGCCTTTCTCCTTTGTCGTTTCGTCAAAGGCGAGCGACATGATCAGGTCGACGGTCTTGTACTCGATCTCCCGATCGAGCGCCGGATACGCGTCGCATAAGATGTCCACCGCGGCGCGGCGGTTCTCGAACGCCCAGCCCCAGCCTCTTGCGACAGCGCGCAGGAACTTTGCCAGGTTCTGCTTCTGCGGTTCAAACGCATCGGCAGCGGTGAAATACGCATTCGCGTAGTTCGGCACACCCGTCTTGGCCGGTAGCAGCGTCACGATGTCGGGCCCAAGAATCGACAGTGCCTTGGTGTTGGTAAGGAATCCCGTGACCGCGTCGACCTGACCGGCGACAAGCGGCGTCATGTCCGCGCCCATGGTCACGACGTTGACCTTGGAACGGTCGAGGCCGTTCTTGGCCATGATCAGATCGAGCAGGTAACGGCCGTTCGGATTGATCGCGACCGTCTTGCCGATGAAATCCTGCGGCGTTCTGATCGGCTTGCCCGGGAGAGAGACGTAGGCATAGGGCGAGTAGCGGAAGCCGCAGGCGAAAAGCATCAGCGGCCGACCGGCCTCGAAAGCCGTAAAGAACTGGGCGGTGGACGAAAGCTGGCCGAGCTGCGCCTGTCCGGCAAGAATCGGCGGGACGGTCTGGGCATTGGGCCCTCCCGGGCCGAAGGTAACCTCCAACCCCTCATCCTTGAAGAAGCCCTTCTGCTGCGCGACGATGTCGCCAAGCTGGCCGTTTCCAATCAGCCAGTCGTATTGAATCCTGAGCGGAGTGACGTCATCCGCATGGGCAGGGCCAAACGAAACCACCGCGCCCCCACCGGCAGTCAACGCCGCCGCCTTCAAGAAGGTGCGTCTGTCCAGTTTAAATGCTGCAAATGGCGCTTGATAATCTGTTGTCATTACCAGTTCCCCTTTTGGCAAGTTTTTTCGTTGCACATGCTGTTACGCGCCCGCTCGGCCTTCGATAAGAACCAGTTCTGAATCAGTTCGGAACCAGCTAGCAATCAGAGGCATTATACGAAGGCTGGAAGTCCCGGTCTCTGCACGGGCGCATCGCGAGTTGATCGGCCGTGGCGATGCCGGCCCGCCCCTCACAGGAACGACCCCACGCTTCCCTCTGGATGTCCGATTTCAATCCTACTGCGGTGGAGGGCCAGAGCACCGGTCGAAACCGCCTTCGCATAAGCGCGGCTACGCTGCAGATCAAACGAGCCGGCACGCCCCACTACGAAATCGTATGGTAGCAATATGGTTGCAATCCTATCGCGCCCAACACTCTTCCGCACGCGACGATCTTATTGGCAATATTGGAGTTTTTGGCGCACCTGACAGGATTCAAACCTGTGACCTCTGCCTTCGGAGGGCTCAAAGCCGGCGCATAAGCCACATCACCGGTCGCTCGGAAAGGCGTTCATCTCCAGGACCTCGCTTCATACCTCGATAAGCAGTGCGAAACCGCACTGTCTGAAGTACGCGCCTTCCAAAGTAGCTAACGCTCCCGTGGCTTCGTTGCGCCTGGAGATCACAATCCCTAGATGACCGACAGGATACTACCTCCCATCCGCCATTCGTGCCTCTTCCCCGAAATGCGCCCGGTTTTTGCCCAAGCGCTCCGGACGAGTACAACGACAGTACAACTTAGAGGAATTGATTCCAGCTAAGTTGTTGAATATAAGTTGATTTTCGCGACATCCGTCCAATCCATCATAGGTGCAACGGCAAGTCTGTGGTCTTGATATTTCAGCATTTTTTCTTTTAACATCAAATCGTTAGACCCTGTCGAGCGCACACGAATTTACGCCAGAATACGACCCTTTTCGCCACGTTTCGATCTCTCAGTGCACACGGAGCGCACACGAAAAATGGCCACCTATACAAAGCTCTCGTCCGGTTCCTGGCGTGTCCAAGTCCGTCGCAAAGGTCGCTACGTCAGCGAGACCTTCCTGCGCCGAGACGACGCACGACGCTGGGCAACCGAAACCGAGCGCCAAGTCGATCGTAGTGAGACGCCGACCAAGTCCCGTATAGCGCGCCTGAAAACTTTCGGCGAACTCATCGACCTTCATATCGACGACATGTGCGATGTAGGCAAGTCCCCTCGCCGCTCCAAGGCCGCGGCCCTCGATATGCTGCAGAGGCATCTTGGGAAGTGCAGCATCGCGAGGCTGAATTCACGATTGAACAGGTTGCGCTGGTGACTGGGCACAAGGACTGGAAAATGCTGAAGCGGTATACGCACCTTAAGCCCGAGGCGCTCCACTCAGTGCTGGCGAGCCGTGCTGCCTAGCGCGATGGCCGCTTGCATATTCGGATTGCAGCGATAGCCGAAAGTTCAAACCAGACTACGAATCTGGGGGTCAGGAGTCGAATCTCTTCGGGCGCGCCAAATTTCCAACCTATTGAGTTGAACCAGTTTTCCGAAGCGTGCGCCCGAACAAAAGAGAGAACTGTCTGGGGGCCCATTCGGCACTATAAGCGACGTCTGTTTCCCAGGTGTGGTCCGCCTTTGGGACTCGGTGCCGATCTCGCCGCAGACGAACTTGAGGCAGTACACCTTCCGCTCGGATAGACTCCTGACCCGACCGTCCATACAATCCAGTCTGGCCTCCAGGAACAGAGGCATCACATGGTAGGAGAAAGCGTCCAACGCCGGCTTGCAGCGATTTTGAGCGCCGATGTGGTCGGCTACAGCCGACTGATGGAGCTTGATGAAGCAGGAACCCTTGAGCGTTTGCGAAACAATCGCAGCACGCTTGTCCTGCCCGAGATCCAGAAACACGGGGGGCGGGTCGTCAAGCTCATGGGCGACGGTTTGCTCGTAGAGTTCGCGAGCGTCGTTGCGGCTGTGAGTTGCGCCCTGGGTATCCAGCGGGCAACCGCCGAGTGCCAGTCCGATCTGGAGGAATCCCAGCGGATACGCTTCCGGATCGGGGTCAATCTGGGCGATCTGATCGTCGACGGGGACGACCTTTACGGCGAGGGTGTCAACGTGGCTGCCCGGCTCCAGACGTTGGCCAGCCCTGGAAGCGTTGTCGTTTCCCAGACTGTTCGCGACCACATAGCGGGAAGGCTCGCCGTGACGTTCGGCGATTTCGGAGAGCACGTCGTCAAGGACGGCGAACGCCCCATCCGCGTTTTCGGGGTAAGCCTTGTTGAGGCGAGTGGAGCACAAAATCCCAGAGCGGAGCGTTCGAGCGCCAGACCGGTGCGGCCTGCGATTTGCGTCCTGCCTTTCATCAACATGAGCGGCGATGCCGAGCAGGAGTATTTCAGCGATGGCATTACGGAGGACATCATCATCGACCTGTCCAAGGTTTCCACGCTCTCCGTCACCGCCCGCAATACCGCTTTCACTTTCAAGGGCAAGGCCGTCGATGTGGGGCAACTTGCCAGGCAGTTGGAGGTTACTCACGTTGTCGAGGGCAGCGTCCGCAAGGCCGGTGGGCGGGTGCGCATTGCCGCGCAGCTGATTGATGGAGCCAGAGGCGATCATATCTGGGCAGAGCGATACGACCGCGATCTGAACGACATCTTCGCGTTGCAGGATCAGATTGCGCAGGCCATTGTTGCCGCATTGAAGGTCAAGCTGTTGCCGGCCGAGAGGCGGGCGATCGAACACCGCGCGACCAATGATCCCCGCGCCTACCAGCTCTATCTGCTGGGCCGGCATTACCTGCAGCATGGGCCGCGGCAGGTGGAAATAGCTCTCCGATTCTGTCGGCGTGCCGTGGAAATCGACCCCAACTACGCCCAGGCATGGGCCATGCTCGCGCTTTACCAAGCGGATCGGTATCTCGCTGGAATGTCGCAGGACTCGGGCATGTCAGCCGCTGAGAGGGCCCTTTCGCTGGATCCGACATTAGCAGAGGCCCACGCCGCCAAGGGGCGGATCCTGGGCGAGCTCGGCCGCTACGAGGAGGCTATCACGGAGCACGAGGAGTCGCTGCGGCTCGATCCGGACTCCTATGACGTCCGCTACTGTTTCGGCCGCACTCACATACGATTCGGTGACCATGAAGCGGCGATTAGGCATTTCGAGCGAGCTGCTGAGCTTCTCGATACGGACTATGTTTCCCCCGGCTTTGTAGCCCAGAGCTGCCGGGCGCTCGGCTGGCACAACGAAAGCCTCACTGCGGCGCGACAGTCGGTGGAACGCGCCGAAATGGAGATCGCGGTACGCCCCGACAACGCTCATGCGGTGGGGAGCGGCGCTCTCGCATTGGCTTACCTGGGGGAGGTCGAGCGTGCCAAGGAATGGATTTCGCGCGCGCTCATCGTCGTCGATCCCGACGACACGCTGGAACAGTACAATGTAGCCTGCGCCATGGCTCAAGTCGGGGAGTTGGACGAGGCTTTCGATCTATTGGAATCCTGCATCGGTAGGATACCCGCCCAATTCGTGAATTGGGTCAAGAATGACAACGACCTCGACCCCCTGCACCGTCATCCACGGTATCAGTCCCTGATCGCAACTGCTGAGGAGAGGTTGAGGGCCGCCGAGGCCGCGCGCAGTTGAGCGCCGACTGGACCGAGAACCGCAGGGCGCTGAGTATTCTTACTTCGTAACAAGCAAATCCGTCGCACCAGTTTAGCCGTCGTCTTGACAGCCACCGGGGGTCGTGCAATGTTTATTAGCTTCTTCTGATATATACTGGCCCTAATTGCAGGAGGATTGGATGGTCAAGAAGAGCCGCCGGATCAGCAGGGTAAATATATCAGTAAAAGTGACGATCATCCCGGAGGACGAGGCAACCGACGAAGAAAAGAATGATCCTTCCGTTGCTAAGATAGAAATTGGTGGGGAGGATTTTATTATAGTTGCCGGTCGTGCGGACGTTAAGCCGGCTCCCAAGAAGAAATGAGCCAACAGCCGTGCCGAAACGCTCCGCGAAAGAGCTGAGATCGCTGCGTTGGCATCTGGCCTCCGATGCCTACTGGCGCCGAGAAGAGGAAGACATCGTCATCGCAACGAAAGGCACGATATTGAGATTGAATTCGGGGAGCGCCCGTATGCTCGAGGCGCTTGTCGGCATACCGAAGGCCGGCCGCCTTTTGAAGAGCGGTACGTTCCAAGAGAATGAGGTCGAATCGCTGCTGAGGCTTTTGGTGAGCGAGAACATTGTCGTGCCGGGTGAAGACAGAAAAGCGTCGCGCTTGCAGGAAATTACGTGCATCGATGCGCAAATAACTCCCGGATGGTAGCGCGGCATTGATGTGAGGAATTCGGGTTGGCACGCCGGGAGAAAGCCACGGAAATCGCGCTGGTGAATGTGCCGTATGGTTCGGCTGACGGCGAGCGCAGCATGCGGCCACTCGGGTTGAGCTACCTCGGAGCGTTTCTCGCCGACCGGGGCGTACGCGCCAACGGTTTCGACTTCTCCGATTCTTCAATGAATCCGACCGAGATCGTCGAGCGGTATCGGCTTGCGGACTATCCCGTGGTCGGTCTCTCTTTCTACAACATAAACGCCAAGGCCGCTTATCGGCTGGCCGAAGCCGTTAAGGCTCGAAACCCGCACTGCGTGGTCGTGGGCGGCGGTCCGCACGCGAGCGCAGCCCATGCCACGCTTTTCGAAAGGCATCCAGAAATCGACCTCGTCGTGAGAAACGAAGGCGAGGAGACCCTTCTGGAAGTCATCGAGGCACTCCGCTGCAAGCTTCCGCTGAGCGGAATCAGCGGCATTTCCTACATGAGCGGTGGCCGCAGCGTCATAGCGCCCGACAGAAGCCGCCTGGAAAACCTGGATGACCTGCCGGCCCCTGCCTTCGATTTCCAGTCCGAAACCGAAGAGAACCCGTTGTTCTACTTCGACAGGGTAAGCGGAACGCGAAAGCGTGCGGTGGGCCTGGTCTCGAGCAGGAGTTGCCCATATAGCTGCTCGTTCTGCGCGATCATCCTGATCGGCCGGCAATGGCGAAAAGCGAGCGCGGCCAAGGTCGTGTCCGATCTGAAGGAGCTGGAAGCCAGGAATGGGCTCGAATACGGACACATCTACTTTCTGGACGCCAACTTCTTCGTAAACGCCAAGCGGGCGCTGGAAGTGGCGGAATCGCTTCACTGCTATCGAGCGGACATCACCTTCAGCTTTTCCACGAGGGTGAACCAGCTGATCAAGGGCAAGAGCCTGCTTTCCGAGCTGCAGAGGCTTGGATTGAGAGCTGTCGAACTGGGTATCGAAAGTGGCAGCAGGGACGCGTTGAAGCGGTTTGCGAAAGACACCACGCCCGAGCAGAACGACGAGGCGCTGCATCTTCTGAAGAGTCATGGAATACAGCTGATTTTTGATTTCATCATGTTCGATGCGGAGGCAAATCTGAATGACCTCAGGCGCAACGTCGACATGATCGAGAGGAACAATCTCGACTACCATGTGCCATGGGAGCATATCTTTTCACATATGACGCCGTATCTCGGAACCGACATTCGGCTGCACTATGAAAAGATGATGGGTCATGCTTTCGACGAGGACGAGCTGCCCCATCCGAGCGATCTGTTTCAGGATCCGCAGGTAAAGGCTGTCTTTGACGAGTTGAGCAAGCTTCAGGCTCACGTCCCGAATATCGCGCAGGCGCTGTTCCGCACCGAAGCGCGGGTCAGGGGCTCCGCAAGCTGGGGACGCGATGAGGCGCGGGAAAAGCTGAACGCGGTCACGCTCCGGCGCCTTCCGTTCCTGGTGCTTAGAAATCTTCTCAGCCAAGCCAGACAAGGCGAAACTGTTTCGCTTGCCCGGGCGATACCGCCGTTCACCGACGAAGCTGGCAGTTCATACGATCTCGAGGAGTTCCTGCACTGGGCTGCGACTTGAATTCATATCAACGGGCATGGAGATAGGAGACAGCCGCAAGCGTCTCGAGCCCCAATTCCTCCCCCAATGCGGCGATCACGGTTGCCACGCGACCACGCACCCGTGGAGGAAGCTGCATCAGCCCCTCGATCAGGCGCCGGCCTTCCGCCCTGGCGATAAAGTCGATGCGCTCATCGACCGGCAGGGGGCGGCTTCCCCGCTGGTCTCACGCGTCCCCAACACCTCGCCCGTGACGGTGGCCGTCCGGTCCCAAGACACCGGCACTCTCCAGTAGCGCGACAGGCGATTGCCGATACGTTTAAGCGCAACTGGCGTTGGTGACCGAAGTGTCGAGATAGCCGATCTGCTGCAGCGCGATCGAAAGGGCCATGATCATCCGCCCTTCCCGAAATATCAGCGGCAGCACCAGCAGTCCGCCAATCAGACAACGCATGCCGACCGCGCTCAGCGGATCGAGATTCTGCTGGATATTGCCGAAGCCCCACAGGGCCGCGACGAACAGAAGCAGAAGATTGGCATGCAGCTTCGACATCTCTTTTCGCTCTGCGTTAAGCCTGTCTGGGCCGACTACGGACACAGGGCCTGGCTCCAGCCGGTGCAAGCAGCCTGCCGCCATTCCATCCGTATGTCCTGAAGGTGCGCTGAAACTGTTCTGAAACTGTGGCGGGCCGACACATTGCCTTAGGAGGTGGTGCCGCTCAGCCGCGGGATGCCACCGCCGTGCTACTTGTTCGGCGCCTCGGCGCTGAGCAGCGAACGCATCAGTGCCGCCTGGCTACGCACCCCGGTTTTGTCGAAAATGCGCTGCAGCTGGGTGCGCAGAGTATTGATGCTGACTGCAAGGAGATCTGCGGCGCTCTCCAGGTCGTGACCATCGACGATCAGGCGGGCAAGTTTGACCTGCGCGGGTGAGAGACCAAAGATCTCCCGCGCCACATCGACCCGGCGTGCGACAATCTCAGCATCGTCGAACGAGACCAGCGCCTTGCCGTCCTCAAGCAAGACCCAGCAATGGAGCGGCACCCCCGCCGCGTCCTCGCCAAGTGCCACCGCCCAGGCCTGCTTCGGCGCGACGCTCAGCGGTCTCTGGCCCTGTAGCTCGTCAAAAGCCCGGCTCACAGTGTCACGAAGCGCTAAGTCGCGCTCGCGCCGTTTGGCGCGTAGGCGCCCAGCGCTGACGATAAGCCCTGGATGGCTACGCATCCGCTCCCGCGCCAGCCGGTTCATCCATAAGATCCGCGCATCGGCGTCGACCTCGACCAGCGGACAGGTCGCCTGTTCAACGGTGCTCTCCATCATCACCATGCAGCCGATTTTCCAGACACCTTCGGTCCGATGCATGATTTTGAGCACGCGCTTCAGATCATCGCCGGTATCGGTCCCGATCTGGTCGTAGGTGATCCATGCCATATTCCCGCTGACGATGACGTTGACCTTCTCCCACCGGACGCGCTCCGCGAAGGCCTTTTTCTCCGGGAACCGCTCCACGATCTTCCTAAGTCGCGCGGAGATCGCGTCCCAGCCTTCGTCTACCCGGATACCCAGCGAGGCAAAGGCCTCCATGCGCCGGGTCTGCGGCGACTGCACCCAGTGGCTCGCCAACGCCTCGAAGTCCCGCTGCAGCCAAGCCTCGGTCTCGCCACGGGATCACAGCCAGGATCGCGGCCTTGTCGGCCTCGCTTTCGTCCATCCCATGATCTCCGATGAGGTCGGGTCGCAGCATAACATGGCTGACATCTCGTAACATGACATGCCTCAGATAAGGGTTATGCCAAGGATCAGGATCACGCCGGCCGTCATCGCGATCGACCCAAGCAGTCCCTGGTTCAGGTGCGGCCACGCAATTTGGTCCGAGTAGTAGCGGTCCTCCGCCCAGGCACTCATCGGCCCCGGTCGGGCGGCGGTGTGAATGTGTGTGGCGGCGAGACTGTAGATGTCCATAACGTCCTCCGGTCCTTGCGCTCTCATCTCGGGCATCCTGGCACGGACAGGCGCCCTGACCTGTCATGCGCGCGGACGACAGCCGAAGAGCCGACGGGTCTAAGGGCTTCAGGCCTCAGGCGATCGGCCGTGATCGACGGGCCAAGGTTTCCCAGATCCCGGCTTACAGATGGCTGATGGGAGGGTCGAACTCACTAAAGCAGTTGGCGCACCAGCGAGCGACCACGCGTCTGAGGAAATGCCTCCAGGCATCTGCGATCAGCACAATCGTGGTCCGGAGATCGAACGAGCGCACCATTGAGTCTCGATCGGCCCGCTGCTTCTCAAGATAACGGGCGAGCGCAACATCGTGGCGCAGCGGCGCCAGCGCGTAGCGCAGCCGCGGATCTTCCCTGGGATCATCGTGCCAGATAGGCCACTCGTTCGGGCCGTGTTGCCGCCCACTCCGATGAAGGTGAAGCCGGCCTGCTGGACCTTTTTCATGTCGGCGAACATATCGTCGAGCGAGGCCCATTTGGTCGGGTCGACGCCGGCCCTCGGCGGCGACCTTCTTGTTGTAGTAGATCATCCCGTCGATATGGACGCGTTTCAGGCCGGCTATCTCTTTCATGCCCTGGTCGCTGCCGTCGCCGGCCCGGACATATACAACCGCTTCTATGGTGAAACGCCTGACAAGACTGTGTTCGACGAGAAAGGCCTGCGCGACGCGATCGACATGTTCCGCAAGATCACCAGCCAGGCCGACGCGGGCTGGGTGAACCGGCAATGGAACGAGACGACCAGCACGGTCATTTCGGGCAAGACGCTCATGCAGATCCATGGCGACTGGATGAAGGATCAGTGGAAGGCCAACAAGAAGGTGCTCGGCGAGGATTTCGGCTGCATCAACATTCCCGGCACCAAGGCGCTATCGGTGACGGTGGATGCGTTCGGCATCCTCGGCGGCCAGCCCGATGACGTGCTCAAGGCAGAGCTCGACTTCGCCGGTACCGTCGTCGACCCCAAGATCAACGCCGAGTTCGCTTCCATCAAGGGATCGAGCCCGGTGCGCCTGGACGTTCCGACCGACAAGCTCGACGCCTGCAACCAGCTCGTCCTCGACTCGCTGAAAAAGCCCGGCTTCAGCGTCCAGAATCCTTTCAACATATCCGACACCGACTGGCTGAACTCGGTGTGGAATACGATGTACACATTCCAGGGCGACCCCGACATGACGGTCGACGACGTCATCGGGGATTTCCGCAGCGAATACGCGGCGGTCTTCCCGTAATATTGGTTGAGTCCGCGCCGCCCACCTGCCTCGCGAGTTCGTCGAAGGACGATACCCTCTCCCGTGAACGGGGAGAGGTTGATCGATCATTTGGCCAACTCAACGCGCTGCCACTAACCCACGGGAAACATTTTGCGCAACAGATGACGGGCGCAACTCCTGCATCCATTGACAGTCGTCATGCTCGGCTGGAGAATGAAGAAGGTCAACGGCGATAGCCATGCGGGAAGGCAATGGTCCAACCGCCAGATACCGGACACCGTCCTGGCAGCGTCGTCGCGGTCATCGTCATTTGTTTGATCATCGTTGCTTTGTTCTTCATAGGCTTCAGATACTCAAGGCCAGGCCAAGGTACCCTCGTTATTCCTGGCGGTACGCTGCAGCAACCGTGAATCCGACCCCTTGGCGCTGATGTGGAGCCGTTCTCGGGCTACCAAAAGTGCCCCGGCGGGACTGGGGACGATCGCAAGAACGGTCCGGCGCTTCGCAGCCGGTCTTTTGCATCCCGCCGCGCCTTCCTTTCCCACCTAAACAACCAAGCCTGGTCGGTTAGAGGTCGACCATACTGGGAGAAGACGAGCCCCATCCACCAGGCACTAGACGGCCCTGATCAGCCGGAGCAGAGAAAGCGCCTCGAAAAAGCTCCCCTTGCGAAAGGCGAGATAGGTTGGCTCTTCGATACCGTGGAACCGGCGCTTGAAGGCCGCCTGCCCCTGCAGGTTGAAGCGGGTGCGATTGACCCACGACGATTCATAGGCGCGCTGGAAAGCGCGCCGCCAGAAATCGCTTTCGACAAACCCGCTGGGTCCGATTTCGACCAGCGGCGACAGGCCGAGGGTGACGACGGAAACACCTTCATTGCGAAAGCGGTCGACCGCGAATTTGGTCAGGCCGATCTCGGCATGCGCTGAGGCATCGATGTGCTTGCGCTTGAACGAGGTGGTGTAGCCGATGACCTTGCCGTCACTGAACAGCGGATCGAAATCCAGCAAGGCAACGAGCTCTCCATCCGGACCGTGCAGGACGAAGCGGCGCATGTCGATGCCAAGGTGATCGGCAAAGGGCCTGTTGAGAAACCTCATCTCCCAGCGCTTGACGATGCGGTCTGCCCGCCAGTTCTGGGAGAGCCTGGCAATCTCGTCGAGGAAAACGGTCCCGTTGTCCTCCGCAAAGGAAAACCCCCTCCTCAAGAGCCAACGTTCGGAATAGCGCACTGTCTCATTGCGCCTTCCGGAAAAGTCGTGGCCGGGCAGGACAAGCCTGGTGTCGACGCCGAGGCGGTTGACGTGATAGCCAAGCCCGGCAAGCACGCGCGCCGTCTGTTCGCCGATCTGCACGAACCACGGGCTGCCGGCAACCTCGACGAAACGTTTGATATAGTCGCGCCGATCGGCCGGGGCAGCCATTGGATCACCGAGCGCGAAATGATGTCGCGTTTTGCTGCCGTAAGCGATGTAGCCCTGGGCATCGCCGAAGTAATGAAGCCCCTTCTGCACGGCGGTCGAATAGGCAAGGGAAAAATCGCCATGGCGACGAACCAGCGCCAGGCGCTCGACATGGTTCAGCTGCAGCCGCGGTATTTTAGGCCCGCGGTTTTCCAAGAAACGATCGAGGCGTCTTCGCAGTGACGGCATGGTCGACTTTCGCGTGCCGGCTAGGCCGATGAAAGAGCTGACGGACCTCAGACCGATCATATTGCCGCGAGCTGATCCTTACCTGGGTGCGGCATCTTATCCGGCCTGAGCTGCCAGATTTAGGCACAATCCGTCCCCGGTCCCGCCCCAAGGCGGCACCACGCATTGTTGTCGACGCCTAGCGTCTGACGGCTGGTTGCTGCGCTCTTCGCGACACGAAATCGATTCCACTTCGGAAGCGCTCACCTGCCAAACACGATGGCGCTTATCGAACTGCGCTCTGAGAAGATTGTGCTTGATCTGAAGCCAGGAATTCGTCGCGTTCTGCTATCCACAAATCGGCATAGTCGACATTCTGCCACTCGGCAAACCACGGGCCGCCGCTCGTATAGTGGACCGCCTTAGGTGTGCCGACAGCAGGCTTTTCGTTCCAGCCTTCGAGCCAATTCCACTCTACCGGCAATGAGCCCAGATCTTCGTCGGCAACCCACTGCATTCGGTGAAGATAGGCGCCACTTTCCTGGTTCACGACCTCTGGCGTGAGCGATTTGACCGAGGGATGCGCGCAATTGAACAGCATCAACGACGACCAGTTTTTCCGAGGATAGGATGTCTGGACCACGCCATCCATCTTGGTCGTGGCCTTCGGCGTATAGTCATGCTGGACGCAATAGACCGCCTTGTCCGAGTCCGTATATTTCAGCAGGCCTGCGACGTCACCGAGCCACAGGAAATCGCAATCGCAAAACAGGGCCCAACCCGTGTAGCCGGCGAGAAAGGGCGTCAGAAAGCGCGTGTAGGTGAACTCCGTTGAGGCGAGCGGGTCTTTTTCCCGCCAGTACAGCCCGCGGCTACGCATCTCGTCCTGATTGATCGGAATGACGGAGACAGGCGCCGACGCATGTTTGAGCAGCGAGTGGCGCGCGACGTCGTACGCGATCGGCTCACGGCTGTCCCATCCGATAAATACCCTAAACGCATCAGTCATATTCACTACCCTGGCTTTCGATTTTAACGGTCGTACACTAACTAGTTGGCGATGGCTCGGCAACAATGGCGGTCGCCCAAGCCGGTTTCTCACAGATTTGTCCTGGCCTCGGTCTTGCTGGTTCGGGTGGAATTGGCCTCGCTCCCCAATGCCACACGCGCCCATTTCTGATAGGTGTAGCTGGCGGAATAAGCGGCAACCATCGCCCCGGTGGAACCGTCCAGAAATCCCAGCCGGAAAACATAGCTGCGCATATAAGCCCAGACAGAGCGCAAAACCGCCTTGCCTATCGAGCTTTTTTTGCCCTCGGCAAGCAGCCGCGCGGCGGACGCTTCGGCGTACCGGCCAATCTTGTCGTGGGCATCCGCCAGGTCGGCGATGGAGTCGTGCTCGATCGGCTGGGACAATCGCCCGACCTTCCCGTTCACCACTACTTTCTCGTGCACGGTATCGTCGCTGAAGCGCCCGGAGCGGTGACGAAATAGCCTGAGCACCAGATCGGGTGACCAGCCGCCATGGCGGACAATATGCCCGCAAAAGCGCGATCTTCTCGGTATTTCGAAGCCGTCATAGCCTTTTGGGTCGGCGATTGCGGCTCTGATTTCCGCACCGAGCGGCGCCTCCACCCACTCATCGGCATCCAGCGAAAGGATCCAATCCCCCGTTGCCGCGGCAAGCGCACGGTTTTTTTGCGCGCCGAAACCGGGCCAATCAAGGGTCATCAAAACCTTGGCTCCGAGATCACCGGCAATGTCCCTGGTTCTGTCGCTGCTGTCATTGTCTAGAACGACGATTTCGTCGGCAAAATCCACCGAACGAAGGCAGCGCGCGATGGACGCCTCCTCATTGCGGGTGATGATAACGACCGAGAGCACCGGCACGGTCAGAAGGTTCCGGCATCAAAGCTGCCGCTGTCATTCGAATGTATCTGCAGCATCGGCTCCCGGCCTGTTAGCGCACTGAGGGTACTAACCTAATCCAACAAAGTCGAAAATCATTTCAGATCAAGGCTTTCATACAGCGCCATCATTCGCGTTATCATGAGGTTGAAATCATAATGCTCGGCCGCCGCTCTCACCCGGGTCGCGGTCTCAAATCGTGACGACAACTGCAGCGCGTGCGCGAGCCCTGCAGCGAGGTCGCTTTCGCTGGCCGCGTCGCAAACAAGCGTCGGCTCGAACCGCTCGACAAGCTCGCGCGCTCCGCAGCCGGTGCTTACCACAGCGGGCAAGCCGCTGGCCATGGCCTCGATCACCACCGTGCCGAAAGGATCATAGATGGAAGGCAGCACGGCAATATCGGCCGCGCCGTACCACGGCAACATGTCCTTTTGCGGCCCCAGCATCTTGAGCCTTGCGCCGAGACCCAGCCTGTCACCAGTCTGCCTGAAGGCGTTGGCGCGCGAATCGTGGCCGACGACCCACAATTCCGGCTCGCCATCGAGCCTGGCGACAGCCCTCATCAGTGCAAGAAGCCCCTTTCGCGCAAAGCCCGAGCCGACAAACAGGACGACCGACCTGTTATCGTCGACGTCGAGCCGCGCGCGGACCGCGGTCCGATGCTGTTGGCGCAGTTGCGGATTGAAGCGGTCGAGGTCCACGCCGTTGGGGATATGGTGCACATTTTCCGCCGGATAATCGTAGTGACGGACAATGTCGTCTGCGACCATTTTCGAAATCGCAATGACAGCTTTGAGCCGTGGGCTGGCATAGGTTGCGCGCTCGAGGCGCAGCGTCTGGCGGTGAAAAGGGCTCAGCGCCATTGCCGCCCTGCCAAGCCGCGTCTGGAAACGCCGCCGCTCGGCAAGATAGGCGGCATGAACGCCCTCCCCGGCCCGGAAGACATCGCAGCACGGGAGGCGATCGTTGCTCTGCACCAGCGCCCGTGGCATCTCGGCGATCTTGCGGCAGGCGGCTTGAGCAAAGGACGTCGCCCGCAGCGAACGCGGAAAGCGGCGGCCGGCGCAATGGATGAACTCTATCCCTTCATTACGCGGCCAGTCGCCGGAGAGCACGGCCACCGGCCGCTGACGCGCCGCGAACGCGGCCATGATGTTTTCCAGCATGATCTCGCCTCCACCGAAAGGCGCATAACGCTGGCGCACGAACAGGATCGGCACTGTCGGTTCGGCTTGGACCTGCCGATCATGCTGAGACAGAGCCATTTGACCTCGCTACGCCGTGAAGATTTGCACATGATCGACTGGAGTGTCGTTTTCCTGAGGTAGACTGTGCGCCGCCGAGCAGAAGCCGCGCATTGCCGTCAGTAGCCGAAAGCCTCAAAATCCTCGGCATAGAGGCTAGAGACGATCCCGCGCGATCTCTTATCATAGTAATCGTCGGCCTTGCTCGTCGCATCCGTTCGGCTTTGGCTGCGGTGGATGGTGTTGCTGATTTGCCTGCCGCCACTGATCCGATCCCACACCTTTTGGAAGTCCTCGGCGAAATTTTCGACACGACCGATAAAATCAAACTCGGACGTGGGCATGACAAGCGACGATGTCTGCGGAGCCCAATGGAGGTCCGCATACAGCCAGCCATCTTCCAGGAGATCACAAAATTCACAGAAAGTCGGGATATTGCCGCGCTTACCGATGTTTTTCTTTCCCGTCGCGACCTTATCCAAATAGGCCGACAGCACGCGGCTGTAGGGATTCCGCACAAACGTGAACGCGAACACGTTCGAAATCGAATCAACCTGATCGACGGTCAATTGCGACGGACGCAACAGGGTGTCGCTCTGCAGCAATTGTTTCTTCGCGCCGGCGAGCTGGAACTTTTCGCGAAATTTAAGCTGGGCCAAGTTTATTGTGACCGTAGAGTTGGCCGACTTCGCAATGCGATTGTAGAAAAATCCGTGATCGGGATCAAACAATCCTTGCCGATCGGCGGTCAGTATCGTCAATTTGCCGCCATACGGGTATCGCTTGTAAAACGGAGAAGCCGGTATGGTCCTTTTGGCGACCGTTCGGCCAACCTTTGTTTTGATTTTCCGAAATCGTTTCAGCACATTCGAGCTCGATCCGTGAGTGGTTTCGTCCCCCGTTTACCGTGCCCACCGCGGCGTATAGCGTAAGTCTGTCGACGCTGCCAAGTTAGAGATTGAATGTAAAAAATTTGGCGGAACATTTGCGTTGTCTAACGCCTTCCCACCCCCGGAAAAACATCGCAGCACAAAAGGCGATCATTGTCCTGCACCAGGGCCGGAAGCGTTGGTCGTGCTGTGACAAGCCCGTGCGACGCGCGATGCCTCTATCCACCTCAATTGAGCTTTCGAACTTGGCGGGAGTTTCTTCGCAGTCTATTAAGCGCCGTAAGCCAGCCTTGGATAGGGCAATGCGGTAAAGACAGTCTGCCTGCTTACAGGCCTATGCCACGACAGGTAGACTGATTTCAAGGCGAGGGTTTTTGCCGATGACGACCAGCCATGTTTCGCCCGATAATGTCGTGCCGGGCAAACCCCAGCTCGGCGCATTCCGTCGCCTCGAGCGCTCGTTGCGGCCACGGCTGCAAAGCCTTCGCGACGTAGTCAGGGAGCCGTTTCTTGCCTGGGCGCATCCGGAAGCCCTCGCCTTCTACCGCAGGGCCGTGGCAACCGCATACCTGCCGGACGACTTGATCGACGTGGTCCCGCAACTCAAGATCCTGTACCTGGCAACGCCGAAGGCGGCCAGCAGCCGCATTCGAAGCAACCTTGCAGCCATGATCGGCAACGACACCGTGTCGGGGTGGCGCAGCGACCAGAACTGGAAGGTCCACAACCGAAAGGCGTCACGGTTGCAGGCGCCTCGCCATGGCATCGTGCAGTTCCACCACATGGCGACAAGTGCTGAAGCCTTGCGATTTACCTTCGTTCGCAATCCCTACACCAGGCTGTTGTCGTGCTGGGCCGACCAATATCGCGACCGTCCCCTTGTGCCTGGCTATGGCAGGGTCGAGGTCTATCTGGCCCACCGCGAACGGGCCGATCCGGCGCTGCCTGTCGGCGCTGACAAGAGCCTGTCCTTTGCAGATTTCGTCGCCTTTGCCTGCAAGACGTCCACATGGCGCATCGACAAACATTGGCAGAGGCAAAGCGACATTGTCGAAGTTCCAGGAGTTGCGTTCGACCTCATCGGCAAGACCGAGACTTTCGCAAAGGATTTCGAACGGGTTCTCGATCATGTCGGTGCAGGCGACGATATGCGGCGCGCGGCGATGCCGCCCCTGCACACCTCCTCGCGTCGCAGGCTTGCCGACTACTTCACGCCAGAACTGGCGGATTCCATCTATCGCGCATATGAGCGCGACTTCGATCAGTTTGGCTATCCGCGCGCGCTTCCAGAGTGAAAATATCGGGCGTATCGCTCAAAGGTACCCGAAAGCCTGCATCAGGGGCTTCCCACGGCCCTCGGTAAGCTCCGCCAATTCCTGCTGACCAAGGTCGGTCTTCCATCGTCCGCGCCCGTCATAGATCGGCTGATTGACCTGCTGGTTGCGGAGTACAGTATGTTGCTTCTCAAGTTCGACTTCGGCCGGCTTGAACCATTGCTG
This sequence comes from Mesorhizobium sp. M0778, assembly GCF_040320105.1. Classification (NCBI taxonomy): domain Bacteria; kingdom Pseudomonadati; phylum Pseudomonadota; class Alphaproteobacteria; order Hyphomicrobiales; family Phyllobacteriaceae; genus Mesorhizobium; species Mesorhizobium sp. M0778. Next base: position 60,046 of record NZ_JAMYPA010000010.1, read on the forward strand.
CGGCTTCCTGTGATAGTCGAGCAGGTCCGGGCTGAAGGGCAGGTTGAGAAAGCCGCAGATGCGCTCGACGATCTTGGCCGGATCCTCGACCAGATCCTCGTAGCGATAGATCAGTACATCCGGCTGTCCTTGTTCGGCGAGAACGAGCGCATTGTCGCCGATCCAGCGGTCGAGCGCCTCCCTTGGATCGCCAAGACGCTTGGCCAATGACGCCACGACGTCGCGCCCGTCCCGCACCGGCATCACGAAACGCGCCCCGGGCACGAGGCGGCGAATACGGCCGACGCGACGGATATGCCGCGGCGTTTTTTCAAGCAGCAAGGTCTTTCCGGCACCGCGCGCCGCGCGCTTCAGCTTCCAATAGCGAAACATCGCCAGCGGCGTCCATTTGAAGAAGACATTGGTTTCCTGGAACGGCAGGTAGACGTCGGGATGGGCTGCGAGGATCGTCGCGATCAACGTCGTGCCGCTATGACCGCAGCCGCATATGAATCCGGTCCGCATCACCATGTCGGCAGTGCTCCCATGGCCCGACCCCGCTCCGTCACGGCGAAAAAGAAATGCTGGCAGCCTTGAGGATGGCTATGCGGAGGCATTCGAAAACTTGGCGCCTTTCAGGAAACCGGACAATACCGCCTCCTGATAGCTTTCCTCGGATTGCGAAGCCACGGCCGTTCGCTTCCAGCTTTGTGGAAGACCAAATCCCTGCTTCTTACGTTTGAGCGTGCTTGCCGGCAAAACATTGCGATATGCGTATTTAAGCCCGCCCTTAAGCTGGCCATCCTTGTAAAGAAACGACTCCGGCAGGCTGAACGCATATTCGATCATCGTTCGCGACAGGAACGGGATACGCGCTTCGAGCGAAACCGACATGCTCAACCGATCGACCTTGGTCAGGATATTGTTGGGCAGACTGGTATGAAAATCGAGATATTGCAGGCTGCGCAACGGTCCGAGTTCCGGCTTCCACCACGCCCTGAGATGGGCGAGTTCATCATAGTCAGCAGCGATGGCAAGGCGTTCGCGATAGACGTCGCGCTGCCATCTCGTTCTGCCGGAGCCAATGGCGATGGAGAGCTCGACCGGGTCACGCGTGGTGATCAGGCGCAAATTGCGGTCCTTCAGGCGCCACCCGCTCTGTGAACCGAACGGGACGAAACGTTGCTTCCTGCGAATGCCGCTAAACCGCTTGTATGAGCGATAGCCGCCGAAAAGCTCGTCCCCGCCATCGCCCGTCAGCACGACGGTCCTGTCGCGGCTGGCAAATTCGCAGACACGAAACGCCGGGATGGCGGCCTTGTCGGAAAGCGGCTCGTCATACCATTCCCGCGTGCGGTCGAAGACGTCATCGAGCTCTGTCGGCTGCAGGATCCGGATCGCGTGTTCGGCGCCGAACAGCGCCGCGACCTTGGCCGCCTGCGCGCTCTCGTCAAATCTCGGATCTTCGAAGCCGATCGAAAACGCCTTTGCCGTGGGGTTCACCGCAACGGCATGCGACAGGACAATCGCCGAGTCTATGCCGCCACTGAGAAAATAGCCGACCGGCACATCGCTCACCATGTGAGCGGCAACGCTCGCCTGCATGCGGTCCCGCAGCCCGTCGGCCAGGCGGTCGTCATTGTCCGAGCGGAGTTCGGTAGGCATGGTCCAGTAACGCCCGACATCGACGCGGCCGGTTTCCAGATCGAATGTCAGCCGACTTGCGGCCGGAAGTTTGAAGATATTGCGGTAAAGGCTTTTGGGCGCTGGAATATAGCGGCATGCGAGATAGTCCAGGACAGCCGTCTCGTCGATCGGCGGCAGATCGTCGCCGAGCCAGGTCTGCAGCGCTTTGAGTTCCGACGCCCAGGCAAATCGGCGTCCCGAATGGAAGTAGAAGAACGGCTTCATGCCCGGCCGGTCGCGGATCGCATGCAGCTTGCGGCGTTCCCCGTCATGGATCACGGCCGCATACATGCCGTCCAGCTTCTCGCAGAGCCCTTCGAGCCCCCACACCCGATAGCCATGCAGCACAACTTCGGAATCGGACTGCGAGGTGAATACGCAGCCTTTGGCAATCAGATCGGCGCGGAGCTCGCGATAGTTGTAGATCTCACCATTGACCGTGATCGCGAACTTCCCGTCGGCGCTGACCATGGGCTGATTGCCTGCCGCCGAGAGGTCGATAATGCTGAGGCGCCGAAACCCGTGATAGAGATCGCTGGTGACACGTGCGCCGCCATAATTCGGGCCGCGGTGCACAAGCGTGTCGCGGGCCTGGTCGGCACGATGGATATCGTCGGGCGAAAAGCCCTCGGCACGATAGACGCCGAACAATCCGCACATCATTGGCTCCGCAGGAAGATCTTCGGTTCGAAAGCTTTTTGCCGGCTCCGCCAGCCGGGCCAGACCAGTATAGGAAACTGCCTGGATGCTCAACCGCCCTGCTGATTTGTACGGTCAGGCTCGAGCGGCCTCGAGCAGGCGCCTCATGTTCTTCTCCGCCTCGTCCATCACCTCGGCCCAGGGCCGTAGGCGGCCGTGATCTGGGGATCGGCCCGGGCCGAGCGCGCGGGCCGATAGAACTCGCATGATGGATCGCTGTGGCCAGCCAGACCTGCTTCTCGGCCTTCTCGAACCGGAGAGCAGAACCTAGATGGCAAAAAAGGCATCGGCATATGAGGCAAAATCGTAGCTATCGGCGTCGTGCCGCTATGTCCGCATCCGCAGACAAACCGATGCATCGGATCAATTCACACCTGCCCCTGTCGCCGATATAAGATATGCCATGCCGCAGGAAGGCCTCATCGAGCCGCTTCCAGTAATCGAGCCGCGCAAGTACATTGTCGCAGAAGGCTACATCATCTACGCTGAGGTAGTCCAAATAACCACCGACCTTACCTTTTCGAACCTTGAAACTTTCCGGGTCGTCAGGATTGCGTGGTCGCAATTTTCCGCCATAGCGCGCACCCAGTTCTCCTGAGATTTCAGATTGCTGCATTCGTTTGAACGACCTACTGACGACCACATCAGCAAGGTTGGACTCGTCGAAGGACTTTCCCACAAAGTTTCCGACACTGCGCAAAGCGTCGTTTGTATCCCGCTGCATATCTTCATAGCGCAGAAGCGCAATTTTTCGCATGTAACTTGCGGCTGCGAACCACTGCAGATTGAAAAGGGCAATCTTCTCGACGCCGTGTTTGGGGCTCCTTACACATTCGCCTATCGGACCTGCTCCCAGCTGATGGCGTTTGCAAACCTGAAAATATCCAGACACCACAGTGTCGCGGGGGTCTCGCGTCAGAAATAGGATCCGCTGCCGTTTGTAGCGTGATTTGTCGGTGCTGATCTGTGCAATGTCACGCAGCTCCTTGTGGTCGGAACCATCATGCGTGTAAGCCGCATTGACGCCCAGATCGTCAAGCATTACGCGCAGCCACGTCCGCCCGGACTTGGGAAACGAGACGACAAGGAGTGGCGGCCTTTTTGCAAAGAAGTTGGACAACAATCTCAACTTAGGCCTCCGATTGCGAGCACTTTGATTGCGCAAAATCAGCGGTTGTAAATATCGATCAAAGCATTGGCGATCCGTTGCGAAGCTGGCATCTTTGGATCAATCGACAGATTGGCATTGAGGAAGTCCCGGCTTTGCTCAAAATAGGTCGGTCTTGACCTGACCGCAGCAAGGATATCGTCGACGAGTTGATGCTCCGACCATGTTGGTTTGAAAGCGCCCATAGGACTGTCGAACTCGACCATCGGCGAAACCAGCGGAAAGAGCACCACCGGAATGCCGCAGGCGATCGCTTCGTAAACCGTGGTGCTTGGGCGAGTTACTAGCGCCAGGGCGTCCGGGAGCAGTTGTGCGAAGTCTACGGGCGATTTGTTCGGCATGTCGACTTTTGCGAACATCGTGGGATGGACACTAATGACATGGGCAAGGCCGAGTTTCGCACATGCGGCTGCCACCGCTTCAATCGATTGGCGGTCTGCGAGGTCTTCGATATCCCCCTTGAAGTTCACCAGCACGAAAAGCCCTTCATCGTGCCTGGCGCCCGCGTTTTCGACAGCACGCTCAATTACCGGGGAGCCGACAATGTAGGTCGGTTGTCGTCGTTGCTGCAGCGCTGCCGGTCCCATCGACAGGATGTAGTCAGCTCTCACAAATCGATGCGGCTGCAGCAGTCTCGCACCTCCGATGAGGCCGACCACACGGACCATTCCGAAGTTGATAGAATCTATGAACCGCCTAAAGAATTGCGGTGCATAGTCATTTCCAGTCACCAGCATGTCGCAGGGTCTGATCGTCCGCTTGAGCTCAGCAAAGCTGATATGCGACATTCCCCGGGCGTTTAGTTCAGGGCGTGCGACGCCGCCGCGTTTCAATCCGTCAATATGCGCGAATACGCATTGAATGCCGCCGTCGACCAGAAGTTGAGCCGCATCAGCCAGCAGACGAACATTGTTGCGATTGTGTGGGACGAAGTAGACCGTCCTCGTCTCTGCCCTGCCGCGAGCGTAGATACGCCCCCGCCTGAACAGGTTTCCTGGATGCACAAGCCTGTACACCGCGAGGAGCCGCTGCACAAAGTCTTCGCTGATAAGAGAAGCCGACTTGTTCCCCGACCTACCCAAAGATATGCATCGCCCTCCAAGTCTTGAACCAGCCGCCAGCCGGCAGTTTACAGCGTTCTCGCCGTAAAAAAAGGCCCTTGACCACTTGGCTGCTGTGGCCTTCCTAGTGCGTTCGCGATGCCAGGCGTGGCGGAGTCAACTAGAGGCGATGAGTGAGCACATGTGGTGTCGCGCCTCGTCCATCACCTCGGCCCAGGGCCGTTCGCGCTTTGAGACCAGCACGGCCGAAGGATAGTAGGGCGTGCGGTCGCCCTCCACTGGCCACGAACGTTTGAAGCCGTCACCAAGGATGAAGACCGATGGGACGCCGAGGGCGCCCGCCAGGTGGGCCCCGGTGTTGCTGATGGTTACGACGGCGTCCATCGCTGCAACCTGCGCGGCGAACATGTCCATGTCGACAAGCTGATCCACGGTAGGGTCGTGCAACACACGTGTCGGGTCGCCATCGGTCAAGATTTTCAGGTCTGACTCGGTCCGGCCATATTGCAGCGAAACGAACCGAAGGTCCTGTCGGCCAAGCAGGGGACGCCACGCGGCCAGCGGCGGCAGGTCCTTGCCGGGATTGGAGCTGCCCCATGCGACGCCGACCAGCGGCCGGCCGTCCTCGCTGTAGCGGGCGCGAAGTTCAGCGACCCGCGCCGGATCCGGTTTAAGCGGGACGAAATGCTCCCGGATCGTCGCCTCATTGGTTTCGAACACAGCAGTCAGATGCTGGACGCCGGCAAAGGCCTGCGCCTCGGCGTAGGCGGCCTTGTTCCCGGGACCGACAGCCCGCACATCGGCAATGGGAAATGTCCGCTGAAACAACGGCACCAACCGATGCTCGACGAGCACGATCAATCGTGCGGCGCGGACGAGCGCGCGGCCGACGGAACTCGCATGATGGATCGCGGTGGCCAGCCCCTGCTTCTCGGTCTCCATCAGGTCGACGAGCAGTACCTGGCCCGAGACATCCTGGCCGAGCCACTCACGCTCGACACGGCCTTCAACGATATGGCGCCGGGCGATCTTGAGTTCGGCCGCCGGGCCGTAAGCGCCCATCCGCATCAGCGCCTTGCCGAGCTCGTCGAGCAGATGTACCTCGCCCCTCGACTTCGCGATCGATGCTAGCGCCAGGGCTTTCGGCAGCGCGGCCGACCAATCGCGCGCCTCGATGCTTCGCCGATAATCCGCCATCTGATCGGCAATATCGCCGTCACGCCAGCGAAGGAAAAGCTGCCGCCGATGACTGCGGAACCAAACCTTGTATTTGTAGCCGGCAAGCGCGATAGCGCGGCGGAACCGGAGAAGAAATCGGCTATCGGCCATCAGCAACTCCACTGATGATTTGCCTGATCCGTCCACCTGCTTCCTGCATTGCGGACGCCCATGCCTGGCCGCCTTTTCTGACCAGTCGAACGCTTGGATATGTGGCCACGGTCTCGCCGAAGGCGGGCCACGACAGCCGAAACCCGTCGTCGAGCATGACGACCGTTGGGACGCCAAGCGCCCCCGCCAGATTGGCGCCGGTATTGCTGATCGTCACCACGGCATCGAGCGCAGCGATTTGCGCGGCAAAGCGGTCCATATCCGACAACTGGTCGACGGAAGCGTCATGGATGATGCGTCCCGGCACCCAGTGCTCGAACTCGGAGAGCGCCGGCCCGACATCGCCATATTGCAGGCTGACGAAACGTCCCGGCAGGCTGCCGAGCAACGCCCGCCAATCGTCCAGGGCCGGCAGGTCCTTGGCCTTGTTCAGGCTTCCCCAGGCAAAGCCGATCAGAGGACCGGGGCCGCGATCGAGGTAGGTGCTGCGCAACTCGGCGACCAATCGGCGGTCCGGCTCCAACGGGACGAAGGGCGCGCGTGCTGCCGGTTCATCCGGCCAGAAGTGCTTCGCCAGTGTCTCGAAGCAGGCGAAGACATCGGCGTCCACCGCCGCCACCTCCCCCTGTTCCTCCAGCCTGAGATCGAGCGCAGGATATGTTCGGCGATAGAGTGGCACCAGTCGCGGCTCGACCGAGACGATGCATCGCTCGGCAGCCGCGACCACCGGGCCAAGCAACGACGCGAACTGAAGGAAAATCGCAAGGTCGCCTTCGCGGCGCTCGACGGCAAGCCTGCGACCCGCAAGATCACTGCCATCCCATTCGGGCCTGCCTGGCATTTGCTTGCTCGACGCAATCAACTGCCAGGCACGGTTCCCGCCGCCGAGACGTCTGAGGCCACGCCCGGCTTTCTTGACAAGCCCACGATCGCCAAGCTGCTCACCCAGCAGGCCGAGTGCCAGCGCATGGTCCCGGGCCGCCTTCCAGTCGCTTCGCTCGACGCTCTCCGCCATCAGCCTCATATGCCGTTCGACGCTTTCGTTGGCATGACGCGAGGGCCGTTTAAGAAGTTCCTTTGCTCGATCAAAAAGCGTCTGTAGCCGCTTGCCCGCGCCTGCTTGCGGGCGCAGGTCCGCAGCTTTTGCTTTTTGAAGGACGGATCGTCTGTTCGGCACGGCGATCCTCAACAGGCAGCGTCGGAATGCGTCGTCAAGATCGACGAGAGTCTTTGACCAACCTCGTCGAGCACCACCGACCACGCGCGCCCTTCCTTACGAATGACGACGCCCTTCGGATACCAAGGCGTTCGATCGCCGATGACTGGCCACGCCGTCTGAAAATTGTCGTCGATCAGGAAAATAGTCGGAATACCAAGTGCTCCGGATAGATGAGCCGCCGTGTTGCTGATCGTCACGACGGCATCGAGCGCTGCGACCTGTGCAGCGAACCGGTCCATATCGACCATCTGGTCAACGCTGTCGTCATAGATAAGACGCGCGTCATTGCCATTGCGCAGGCGCCGCAGCGCCGGCTTGATCTGTCCGTACTGAAGCGAAACGAATGTCGCTTGTGTCTGGGCGATGAACCGTGCCCATTCGGGGAAGTCAGGCACATCCTTGGTGTGGGATTTGCTACCCCAGGAGAGGCCGACCAGCGGCAGATCCGTGATCGAGCGATAATGCTTGCGGAATGTCTCGACGAGCCCAGGATCTGCTCGCAGCGGCACGAAGTCGGCGGCAAGTTTCTCGGCATCGCGTCCGAACACCCAGGCGAGATCTTCGAAGGTCGCACGTTGGTCGCCGATCACATCCTGCTGCGCCGGGACCACGGTCGCCTTCGGGAACGTTCGCTGCAGAATTGATATGAGCCGCGGCTCTGCCCGAATTGTTGCACTTTGCGCATAGGCAGCGGCGGCGCCGGCCAGTCGCGCATGGCGGATAACCCGGCCAAGGCTGCGCGGGTCATCCTCCACAAGATCGATCAGCAGTGTATCCGAACCGAGGTTCTCCCCGGTCCACTCGTTGGCATTTTTCCCCTTCCGCAGCCGGCGAGCGGTAAGCCGAAGCTCGGCCGCCCGGGCGAAGTTGCCCAGCCGTTCGAAGGCCTGTCCTGCCTTCTGCATCAGCTCGGGGTTGCGGGAACGGTCAGCCATGATGGCCATTTCATTGATACTTGCTTCAAGGCCTGTCCAGTCCCTGCGCGCGATCAGCGCGTCGGCCTTGGCCTGCAGCTCAAGAACGGAATGAGGCTTGGAGCCGGCAAACAATGTCCGCGCGGCCTTTGTGTATCGGCGCAATCGCAGGCCTATCCCAGCAATCACATACCTGACATAGGAACCGTGATAAAAACTGGTCATCGCCGTCAGCGCAAAACGCTTTGCCGCAGCTGCTTGCTGCCCTCGACGATCGGGCCGGACGCCTCCAGGTGAAAGATCGAGCGATAAATTTCGCTGCGCCTGGCAAGCTCGTCATGAGTCCCGGCGTCCGCCAGAATGCCAGCGTCAAACACCAGGATGCGATCGGCTGCCTTGATGGTTGAAAGCCTGTGCGCAATGCAGATCACCGTGCGCTCGAATGCATCGTCGAAAGCAGCCTCCATGACCGCCCGTTCGTTTTCGCCGTCAAGCGCGGACGTTGCTTCATCATAGACGATTACCGGAGCATTCTTGAGCAGCGCGCGCGCGATGGCGACGCGTTGTTTCTGCCCGCCCGACAGGTTGGTGCCACTCGGCCCGACAAGAGTGTCGAGCCCGTTTTCAAGGCTGGAGGAAAAGCTGGTGACCCGGGCGAGGTCCGCCGCGGACTCGATTTCCTGATCGGTGGCGCCCGGGCGTCCGTCGCGGATGTTGTCGCGGATCGAGCCTTCGAACAGGAAGACATCCTGTGACACCAGTGCGATATTGTCGCGAACGTCGGCGAGGCCGATCTTGGAAATGTCCTTTCCGTCAATGAGGATCCGGCCCTTGTCCGGCTCAATGAGGCGCAGGATCAGATTGACGATGGTGGTCTTGCCGGCGCCGGAGCGGCCGACGATCGCCAGCTTCTCACGGGGCCGTACCTCGAAGGAAACGCCGTGCAGCGCCGGGCTGTTGCCTTCGTAGGAGAAGGCCACATCTTCAAAACGGATACCGCCCTCGACATCGGTGAGGCGCTCGCCGGCGGTTGCGAGTTGTCGCTGCTCGGGCGTATCGATCAAATCATACATCTGCTCAACCGCCACCATCTGCTTCTGGATATCGACATTGACGCGGGCCAGCCGCTTGGCGGGCTCATAGGCAAGCAGAAAGGCGGTTATGAAGGCCATGAACTCGCCCGGGGTCTTGCCGTTGCCGAGGGTCTGCCAACTGGCATAAATGACGAACAGCCCGATGATCACGCCGCCGCCGGTCTCCATCAACGGACTCATCAACGCTGACGTCCGGTTTATCTGGATGCCGCGCCTTTCCATCTTGCCGACGGCCTTTGCGAAGCTGGCGACCGCCTTGTCTTCGAGCTGAAAGGACTTGATGGTCCGGATACCTTCGACGGCTTCCGTGCCGATCGACTGGACCAGTGCAGCCAACTCCGTCTCGCCCCTTGCCAGCGCCTTGAGCTTCCTGGTTATGGCGCCCACCGACAGGAACAGCAGCGGCAGAACCGCCACGGATATCAGCGACATCATCGGATCCTGCTTGACCATGACGCTTGCCAGGCCAATCAGCGTCAGCACATCGGAGACGGTGCTGCTCGTGAGCGTCAGAATAACGGATGACCCGGCGCGCGCGTTGAACATGATCTTGGAGACGAATTTCGCCGGATGCTGATTGGCGAAACGACCGATGTCGAAACGCACCATTCGAGAAAACTGGCGGTTTTGCAGGTCCGAGACGATAGCCCGGCGAATCTTTCCCGTCGTGATGGTCTGGCAATAGGCGGCTATGCCCTTAACCAGGAAAATGCCGATGATTACGGCGCTGATACCCCATGCGGCGGCAGCGTTGCGTTCCACATAGATGCTATTGACCATGGTGCTCATGATCCAAGCCGACGCGGCGGTCGTCGCCGCAACGGCGATCGAACACAGCAAACCGGCGAGATACAGCGTTTTGTGCGGCGGCAGGTTCTCGATGATCAGACGCTTAACCAGCGGGTATGCCAGCACCGCCGAAATTCGTCTCTTTGCGCTCATTCCATTTCCCGATGCGATGTGCGTTGGTACCGGAGGGCTTCTGCTCTCTGCCGACCCGCACGATTTCGGGACGCCGCTTGAGCATCCGCGATAGTTCATATCCTATTCCATGTCTGTGGCTTCGTTCGGAGCCGCAGTCAATGCCGAACCCGACTCATTGAATGGCGACGGTCAAGGCTGCCGCACGGGCTCAATCGGCTCGGTGATACGCCGCGTCCTTGACAAGCTTTGTTCCTTCGGCTCAATCGTTTACCAATAGCTTGGGTGCATTCTCGTGGCGGGCGAAAATAGTGTCTGACATTCACAACGTGCCCTCCAAGAGGGCTGCGACCAATGGTTGGTTTTCCGACTTGGTCTGTGCATCGACGTTCTTTGGGCTGGTATTTCCCGTCGGATTTGCGCGCCGGTTGGTCAGAGTGATCTGCCGACGGCTCCAAAGAACGCATTCCAATGATACATTTTGGATTGAACGAAGAACCAAGAACGATTTGAACTCGATGACCAATCAGTTTTGAAGACAATATTATGACCAATATATTGGGCATATCGGCTTTCTACCACGACAGCGCGGCCTCCCTCGTCGTCGACGGCGCCATCATTTCGGCGGCCCAAGAGGAGCGGTTCACCCGTCGAAAAGCCGACGAACGCTTCCCCTCAAACGCCATTCGGTCCGTTTTGCAGACCGGCGGCGTCTTGCTGAAGGATGTGGACTACGTCGTATTCTATGAAAAGCCGCTGCTAAAATTTTCGCGTCTGCTTGAAACCTATCTCGACGCCGCTCCTAGCGGATTCGATTCATTCCGAAAGGCGATGCCCGCTTGGCTGACGGGAAAATTATTTCAGAAGAAGATCATTTTCGACGAACTCCGCAGAATTGACCGCGGCTTCAAGGATCCATCCCGAATCCTCTTTTCCGAACACCACGTAAGCCACGCGGCCAGCGCGTTTTTCCCGTCGCCCTTTAATGAAGCTGTGGTTTTGACTCTCGACGGCGTTGGCGAGAAAGCAACCACGACAGTTGCGATCGGCAGAGGCGCAACTCTTGATGTCGTGCGGGAATTGCGGTTTCCGCATTCGCTCGGGCTTCTATACGCGGCGTTCTGTTATTATCTCGGCTTCAAGATAAACAGTGGCGAATACAAGGTGATGGGGCTGGCCCCCTATGGTGTGCCTCGGTTCAAATCGCTGATCCTGGAAAAGCTGGTCGACCTGAAGGAGGACGGAACCTTCCGTCTCGACCAAAGCTATTTCGCGTATGCCACTGGACTGAAAATGACGAACGCACGGTTCGCCAGCCTCTTCGGACAGCCGGTAAGGCGCCCTGATACCGATCTGTTAACTGATTTTCATATGGACGTTGCCGCGTCCATCCAGGCCGTCGCCGATGAGATCGTTCTTCGGCTGACTCGCAGCTTGGCACGAGATTTTGCAATTCCCAATCTGTGCATGGCCGGCGGTGTGGCGCTTAACTGCGTGGCGAACGGCAAAGTGCTCAGAGATGGTGCCTTCAAGAGAATCTGGGTTCAGCCCGCAGCCGGCGATGCCGGAGGCTCGCTTGGGGCCGCACTCGCCGCCTGGCATCTTAAACTCGGCGGTGAGCGGGTTATAGCCAAGCAAGATTCCATGAAAGGGAGTTATCTCGGTCCGGAATTCGGTCAGAGCGAGATCGAAGCGCAACTCAGCCGAGCCAAAGCCGTTTTCGAAGTCATGCCAACCGACCAACTGATCGATGCCACGGCTGCGGCGCTGGCCGACGGCAAGGCGGTGGGGTGGTTCCAGGGCAGGATGGAATTCGGACCACGGGCGCTTGGCAACAGATCCATCCTTGCAGATCCGCGGTCGGACCATATGCAGAAGACGCTCAATCTCAAGGTCAAGTTTCGCGAGAGTTTTCGTCCGTTCGCCCCCTCAGTCCTGTCGGCACATGTGTCGGACTGGTTCGATCTGGAGGGTGAATCGCCTTATATGCTCCTCGTTGCTCCGGTCAAGCAGAGCCGTCACCGCGCGATGACTGCATCCGAGGCCGCTATGTTCGGAATAGACAAGCTGAACGTCCGTCGATCCGAGATTCCTGCCGTCACGCATGTCGACTATTCGGCCAGGATTCAGACGGTGCACGTCGAGACCAACCCGCTATACCACGCGTTGATCACCCGGTTTGAAGCGCTTACCGGCTGTCCTGTCTTGGTGAACACCAGTTTCAATGTGCGCAGCGAGCCGATCGTATGTTCCCCGACGGATGCTTTTCGCTGCTTCATGGGAACGGATCTGGACGTGCTGGTGGCTGGTAACTGCGTTCTCCATAAGCCGAAGCAGGATTCCGCCCTCGCAATGGACTACCGCGGTGAGTTTGAGCCCGATTGAGCACGCGCACGAAAGGCGTTGCTACATGGTGTCGAGATGAAGGTGGTTAAAAAGCAACTTTGGAGAGCGCGGCGCACTTTGCGCAAAGGCCTCATTATGCTTCTAGGCGATAGGGCGCTGCTCCAGATCGGTTTCCCAGGCTTGATTGCCAAATGGGCTGGTTGCCCGACACCTTTGGTTCGGCCAAACCCCTATACCCTATATGAGCTGAATCCTGTGTGGCACTCCGGCAACGGCAGATCGAGACACAATAGCCTGGGCTTCCGGGGCCCGGAAACCGCCATGCCGAAGCCGGCGCAATGTCTAAGAGTTGTCTGTATGGGAGAATCGTCTACTTATTGTACCGGAATAGAAGACGATAGCCGTACTTATCCGCACCGGCTGGGCGAATACCTGAGGGATCTGAAACCGGGAGTCGAAATTGACATCGTCAACGCAGGAGTTGGCGGATATACCTCGGTCGAGAACGTTTTGAGACTTCTTTTCCACGTAGCACCATTGTCACCTAATCTTATCGTATACTACTATACCCACAATGATGTTCATCCTCGCCGACTGGAAGGACTGTCTCGAGACTACAACCAGTATTCCTGCTCCTGGTTCGAGCCACCGTCAGGTGGCGGGCTTTCGGGTTGGTTCAAAAGACGGCAAAATCTGGCGACCGCGTATGTCGGGAACATTGTTCGACGTCGAGGCGATGGACGTCGAAATTCGAAGCACATTGCGCACAATCCACCAGACGCGTTTCGTGCGAACTTTAGTGCACTGGTCGTCCTCGCAAAGGCAGCCGGAGCCTCGGTTCTCTTCGTAAACCCCAATTATCGGCAGGAAGACCCAAACGATCCTGCTGCAAACGCGGTTTGGGAACACAGACGCATTGTGGAAGACATAGCCAAGCGAACCGGCGCCTCGGTCGTTGATCTCCATGGATCGTTGCCTTACCTTTGCCAACGCAGCGAGACTTTGGATAGAAATTATTACGACGAGGTGCATTTCACCGAGAAGGGAGCGGATTCTGCTGCCAGGATTGTTGCCAACGCGATTATGGAACAGGGTCTTCTGAACTTTTCCAAAGAGAAACCTCTAATATACTGACGTACACGAAAGAAAAACTATGAATGTTTTCCATGAATAGTATATTTTTTTGGACATCCGCTGCTTTGCTGGTTGTAGCCGCAATAGCATTGGTGCGGATGGTCATAAAAAAACGAGGAAAAGCTGACGAGGAAGCTGAGCCGGAGGACAATTACCCTCTCTGGTAGGCCCTAATCCCCTCGGTCTGCCTTGGGTTACGCCAGACGTGCGCGAGAGAGATCCCCCGGTCCCAAGGGCGCGCGGCTCATGTTGCGTTGCCGATCCACCAAAGGCGATTTCTGCACAACTGTCGGGGTCAGCGGACAGCCCGACAGACGCCTCAATGAAGCGTGAAGCGGGACCAGACTGCGCCGCGACAACATGCGCCAAAAGAACCGCATCTGAGGTCTGACGTCGTTCGAATAGTCAATCTTGAATCCTTCTGATTGCAGCTAGCCGCGAAGCGGACTACATGTCCGGCATTGCGGTTGGGGCCAGCTGTGACCACTATGGAGCGACTGTGCCATTTCTGGAGCGAGTTAAACGAAGGTACCTTCGGATACGCAATCGACTCGGATACGCCAAACCTGTCCGTCTGATGGCGTCGGATAAATTGAACGCGAAGTATGGCGACTTTGTAAGCTCTGGCGCCATTACTATACGCAAAACCCCCGTATTAACTTCTGACGATATATTCTTCACGATGGGGAGTTGCTTTGCGCAGGAAATTCGACGCGCGTTGACAAACAGACGCATCGCATGCGTCCCGTCCTACGGAAATATCAGCTTCGACCCCGCGGAGGCCATTGTAGATGAGCTGCCTCGGCAGGAACATATGAACTTCTACAACACTTTCACTGTTCGCCTCCAGCTCGAGCAAATGCTTGGCGTGTGGGATCAGGCAGACGACGACTGGTGGCAGGTCAAAAAACGCGTCCCTTGGGGCTCGGCCAGCTTTCAGGACCCGTATCGGCGCGGTATTTTCGCCAAATCTCCGGAAGTTCTCAAAGAGGTGATCGGGAGCGTAAACCGGGAGATGCGGGCTGGCTTCGATGCCGCCACGGCATTCATATTCACCTTTGGAATGACCGAGGTCTTCATCAACAAGGCCAGTGGCAAAGCAGCAGCGCAGAAGCCGCTCTATCTCGGCGGCGGCGGAATGCAGGAAACAACGCTTCACGTCAGCAGCTTTCAGGAAAACTACGCCAACGTGATGGCTGCCGTGGACATGGTCCGTGAACGCAAACCCGATGCGCCGATAATTCTCACGGTCTCACCGGTTGCATTGGCGCGCACATTTCAGGACGCGGATGTCGTCACCGCGAGCACTGAAGGCAAATCCGTTCTTCGCGCCGTGCTTGGTCAAGTCTGCCGGGAACGGGACAATGTCCATTATCTTCCCTCGTTCGAGCTTGTCACCTATGGAGGCCTCGCTCGTAGCTACAGAGAGGACTTGCGGCACGTAAAGAACTCAGTCGTCGACGAGATCGTTGAGCAGTTCTTCAATGCCTATTTTGCTCCGTCGCAGGTGCCATCAAGCGAGAATTGATACCCATGCCCTGCCGATCTCTATCGCGGCATTCGGTGACGTCCTCGCTTCATCCGATGGAGAGCCGCCGCAACCATTCAGGACTAGCATGCCTTTACGACAATCGCCTGCCCCGTTGGAAGTTCGATAATGCCTTCCGGGCGGTTTTCGAAGAATTGGTCAAAGGCCTTTCGGGCTCCAGGACAGAGCGCGGAGCCGTAGTCATCGCATATGATGATGCCATGTGCGCACACCCGATCGTAGAAGAAGGCAAGCGCGTCACGCGTCGGCTCGTATAGATCGACGTCAATATGGACCAGGGCGAAACGCCGGTCGGCTACGCTGGGAAAAGTTTCCGGTATCCATCCCACATGAAAAGTTGTGTTGCCGAAGTCCGAAATATTCTCTCTGGCTACCCTCTCGTCAGTGCTGAGATCGCCGGACTTCCACGGCGTTTGGCCGTTTCGCTTGCGATCCTCTGCGGTCGGTTCCGAGAGGCCGGCGAACGAGTCGAAAAGGTGATAGTGCCGTGGCCGAAGATCGCTCATCAGCATGAATATCGTCGACCGGCCTTGCCTTACGCCGCATTCGGCCACATCGCCGTCGATCCGCTCGATCGATCGTAGGCAGCTTTGCAGGACAAAAGCTCGCGGATCTGGAATCCCGCGGATGTTTTTGACCCGCTGCAGTGCCTTGCGGAAAAATGGCTGGTCCTTCCAGACCATATGGCTGGAATAGACATAGAAGCCGTATCTGTCCGCCTTCTTCTGTGCGATCTTATACCAAGCCACGCCTCGGCGTTTGTTTGAAAAAACAGCAAGTGCCGCGTCTCTCAATTTCACCTGTATCCTCCAGCATTCGGTATGTGTTCTGATGACGGCAGAGAGAAACTCTGCCGTCATCAGACGCGAAATGACGTCGAGTTCCGACTGAAGGACATGGCCTTATCCCGCAACGAAGCGCTTCCGGTGCACGTAATAAGCCAAGATCGGGAATGGAACTCCCATGCACTGCGACTCAAGATCACGGTCACGTACCAGGCCGGTCCGGAAATTGGTCGATTGCCAGCGGAAGTTAGCACACTGCCCGGCTTAATCTGCGCGCCGCAACGATGGCGCGGCACCTCCTCATCACATATTTGCGCACAGCAGGGCAATGCCCGCAGCAGATGTGCGTCGAAAGTGTCAGGCGCCCTCGTCGCGCCTGGAGCGTCAGAGAGCCCAACTCGGCGACCAGGGAGATCAGGCCGTCGCGATCGCGGATCAGTCTCGCCGCGCTCGCCTTGGTCAGTCCCCTGCCCTCGAGATCCTGGAACGCTACGGTAGCCCTGGGCCGACAAACGGGAGCATAAATAGTTCCCCTGTCGGCAAGGCAAGCCATGTTTGTTCTTGCTTTGTGCCGGCAGCTATGCTACTAATTTGCTTATGGTGCTGATTTGCGCCAACGACCGCCTTGCCGCGACATGCGGTTTTTCAGCCAGGCTCGACAAAGCTCGCCCGCATTGCGGGCTTTCACGGTCGAGTGCCAGCCTTTTCGGCAGCTTCCGAGAAGGGAAATCGGAATAGCAGCTTCCGGTTCTCGTCGCAGATTTCGAAGGAAAGACCTGTCAGGACCGGGCTGCCGCTGAGCAGGCCCTCGGCCAGGATTTCCTTGGCCGAAGCCATGGCGTTATCCTGAGCCGCGGACAAACCGTCCAACTCCTGACCCTCGAAATCTTCCGTCAAGCGGCCGTCATTGTTTCGGAAGTGAAAAAAATATCTCGGCATGCCGGTTCCGGTTGGTCGGTTTATCTAATTTTAGCCTTCATGCGTCAGGTCGATCGAACAGCACCCCCAGCCCATGTTCGAACGCACATGCCGCAATCATGTCGTCCAAGGCTTTTCCGGAGACCGGGCAATTCGGCATGACAGCCCTGATGGCGATCTCAGCCGCTGCGGTAGAAACCTCATCGTGGCGCCTCTTCCTGGTCTCGATATATTGCTCGATCAGAATTTTCAGGCGCCGCGCTGCAATCTCGTCAACGACCATGGTTCTCCCTCGATTCGGCACAATGTCCGTCTTCCGGGGTCCGTCTTGCGGGTGAACGGTCCGCCGCCATTGGGTAGCAGCGGACCACTCGGCTGGGTGAGCCAACGGCCCGAGGCGGGGGTGTCTCGGACCGCCACCACAATAGCTTCGAGAGGCCACACGTTCCACAGGACGCTGCCGTTGGTAATTTTCGTACACTGAACATTGCCGCGGGCAGTCCGGGACTGTGGGATTTTTGGGCTAAGCCGCCGTCGCCGGATGCCGGATCAGCTCCGGCTTTGATAGCTGTAGATGCCGGCGCCGATCGCGACCGCTCCTACGGTTATCAGGATCGATGGCAGCCCCATCGACGTGGCGATGATCCCCCAGACGATGGCGACGGCAATTGCGCCGGCCGTTCCCAACACCAGTCTAAGCCGTTTCGACATTATCTGTTTCCCCCGAAAAGCGCATCTTTGGTCTTTTTCTGATCGAAATACCGCAATGCGGCACCATTGTCTGCGCTTTGTCCAACGTTTTTACGCCGCCCCTGAGCCCGACCGCTGAGGCGTAAGCGATCCGTATGCGGCCTTGTTGCAAACACCCGCTCGACAATGAGGAAGCTTGGGCGAAAGCCCGAGAAGCGAGGCGTCAGAAAGCGAGTTATCTATGCAAAATTTTCGGAATTTACTCCGGTTCACAATCATGGGCATGGCGGCCACGACAACCGCAATAGTCATCACAGGCCTTACCCCCGAGACAACCGAAGCGACTTTGATTTGCCATAGGGTGGTCTGCCAGAAGGCGAGCAATGAACGCAGTGCTTTCGGCACCAAATATCAGCGCAAGTGCACCTGCGAAAATGTAAGCGAGGGCGCTAACAACTATCCCTCCCCGCGCAACGTCAACAAGGGGCCCATCGGCGGTTCGAGCGGCACCAGCAGTTCAGGCGGCAGTAGTGGTTCGAGCGGCACCAGCAGCTCAAGCGGCAGCAGTGGTTCGAGCGGCACCAGCAGCTCAAGCGGCAGCAGTGGTTCGAGTGGCAGCAGTGGTTCGAGTGGCAGCAGCGGCTCGAGCGGCACCAG
This sequence comes from Mesorhizobium sp. M0778, assembly GCF_040320105.1. Taxonomy (NCBI): domain Bacteria; kingdom Pseudomonadati; phylum Pseudomonadota; class Alphaproteobacteria; order Hyphomicrobiales; family Phyllobacteriaceae; genus Mesorhizobium; species Mesorhizobium sp. M0778. Next base: position 78,195 of record NZ_JAMYPA010000010.1, read on the forward strand.
CGGCTTGAGCGGCACCAGCGGTTCAAGCGGCAGCGGTGGTTCAAGCGGCAGCAGCGGCTCGAGCGGCACCAGTGGTTCAAGCGGCAGCAGCGGTTCGAGTGGCAGCCGTGGTTCAAGCGGCGGCAATGACGGAACAAGCAGCGGCGGATCCAACGGCAGCGGTGGAGTGTAGCAGCTGCTCAAGTGGCTCCAGCGGCGGCGGGTGGGCACACCACGTGACCCGTGCCGGCCGCCCACGACGATCAAACCCTCACGACAACGGGAGTAGTAGCTTGACGCTCCAACCGAAATCCGCGACCGCGTCCCTCACCGGCCTTGCAGGACTGCTTGGTCTTGCGCTGGCCGTCGGGGTGCTCGTCGACAGAAGCTGGCCTGTGCATTTGCAGGCCATGACTGTCATTGCAGCTACCGGGGCAGCGATGATCGCGGTCGACACGGCCTATTTCCAGACGTTTCGAAGGCGTTCAACGGGATTGCAGGCAAAGCCGATGCGAGCGCTTGAAGTCGAGCGCGTCATGCGCAAACTCATCGGCTTCATCGTCACGCTCACGACGATTGCCGCAGTCTACTGGATATTGCCGGAATACCGGCGTGAGTTTTACGCCCCCTACTGGGCAGCTCTCTACGACACCTTGCCGGCGCTGCTCGTCACCGCGCCGTTTGATGTTGCTTATGTCGATCGCCGGCAAACCGATCCGGAAGATTCATATGCCGAAATCGGTGCATTCGTCCTCGGCGGCGCAGTGCCGCAAAGGACTGAGCAGATACGCCAGCATGTGCGGGGCTGGATCGTCAAAGGCTTCTTCCTGCCGCTGATGTTCGTCTATCTGTGCTCCGCGCTAGGTTCGATCCTGGCCGGACTGGAACAACCGTATCAATTCGACATCATGCGCTGGCACGCTTTTGCAATCGATCTCCTGTTCATGGTGGATGTCCTTGTCGCGGTCGTCAGCTACATTTTCACGCTGCGCGTCCTCGACAACCATATCCGCACCGTCGAGCCCACTGTGTTCGGCTGGCTGGTTTGTCTTGCCTGTTATGAACCCATGAATGCCGCCACCCGTGCCTACCTGAATTACGAAACGGGCGCCAACTGGACGGCGGTGATGCCCACACCGGCGCTCCAGGTTTTCTGGGGATCGGCGATCGTCTTCTGCGTCTTGATTTTTGTCTGGTCCACCGTGAGCTTTGGCCTGAGATTTTCCAATCTCACCAACCGCGGAATCATCACCTGCGGACCGTATCGCTGGATCAAGCACCCCGCCTATGTTTCGAAAAACCTCTCCTGGTGGCTGGTCTCCGTCCCTTTCCTCACCGCTACGGGACCCGCTGAAGCGCTGCGGCACTCCGCCATCCTGCTCGGGCTCAACGCCGTCTATGCACTTCGCGCCATCACCGAGGAACGCCATCTGTCACGCGACCCCGATTACGCCGCCTATTGCGATTACATCGCCGAGAACGGTGCTGTAGCCCAGTTCAAACGACTGTTCGCGAAAGCGAGTCGGTCGCCGATCGGGCGTTCCGGCTGAATGATATCTTGTTTTGAGGGTTAGCGGCAGCTGGCGCTATCGTCGCAGCGCATCCGCGCGATGCCGATCCTCGCCGCTCACCGGCAACGGCCGATCGCCCTCGAGCAGGCGGGTGATCCGGGCGAAGCCGGCAAAAGCCTTTCTCGCTTCCTCGGCCGACATCCGGCCGGCCATGGCCGCAGCACAGCAATTCACCGCACATTGGTAAACCGGCCCGCGCCGCCCGGCCGGCCATTTTCGCAGGAATGCCATCGCTTCGGCAACGCTGTCGATCTCCTCCACAGGCTGTCCCTGTCCGCGCAAAATCCGCACGGGCGAAAAGAATTGCAAGCGGTCCATCGTTTCCTCCCCGTCGACCGGATGCGTACGATCGAACCCCACTAAACTCGCGAACTGGCCCTTTGGTTCCCGGCAAAAGAGGCTTGCCATGAAAAATGTTGGCTGGACGGCAAGCTCCGGCAGTCCCAATTGCGCGACATCTTGCCGTTGTACGGGAACGTTAGCGCGACTGATGCATTTCGATCCCACGAGCAGTCTTTTTGAGGGAAATGCCAAAACATGAGAATAGCCCATGTGGCGCCGCTCCATGAATCCGTGCCACCCCGGTTCTATGGAGGGACGGAGCGCATCGTCTCCTATCTGACCGAAGGATTGGTCGAGCTTGGCCATGACGTGACCCTGTTCGCCAGCGGCGATACCAAAACGTCGGCGAAATTGGTGGCGTGTCGCGAGCGTGCGCTGCGTCTCGATCCGCGCCCCCACAAATCCGAAACCGCGGCACATCTCTCTATGCTTGCCGAGGTGAGGAACCGTGCGCAGCAGTTCGACGTCATCCACTTCCATCTCAGCCACTTCCTGCATTTTCCTTTCTTCGAACACATGCCCGACCGGACGGTGACAACACCGCATGGCAGGCTCGACTATGTCGATCTGGCGCCGGCCTACGAACGTTTTCCGCGCTTTCCGATGATCTCGATTTCCCGCAGCCAGAGAGCCGGGCTCGCCAAGGCCAATTGGCTGGCGACCATCCATCACGGGCTGCCGATCGATATCTACGAGCCGACTTTCGAGACGGATGCGGACGAGCCGTATCTGGCGTTCCTGGGCCGGCTGTCGCGCGACAAGCGCCCCGATCGTGCCATCGAGATCGCCTTGCGCTCCGGGCTGAAACTGAAGCTTGCCGCAAAGATCGGCGATGACGACCGCGCGTTTTTCCACGACACTGTCGAGCCGCTGATCGACGGCGACCGTGTCGACTATATCGGCGAGATCGAAGAGGACGGAAAGGCGGAATTCCTCGGCAAGGCGGCCGGCCTGCTGTTTCCGATCGATTGGCCGGAGCCGTTCGGCCTTGCCGCGATAGAGGCGATGGCCTGCGGCACGCCGGTAATCGCCTGGAATTGCGGTGCCCTGCCGGAGATCATCGACCACGGCGTGACCGGTTTCCTTGTCGACACAGTCGATGCTGCGGTCGCCTCGATACCGGAATTGCTACGCCTCGACAGGCGTCAGGTGAGATCCGTATTCGAGAACCGTTTTTCTGCCACGAGAATGGCCCACGACTATGTGGCAGCCTATGCGCGCCTGATCGGCGCTCCCGGTGAAGCGAGAGCGTCCTGATCGGCGTCATTGCGGAAGTTGAGAACGAAACGACAGAGTTTGTGACGAATGAATCAACTCGACGAGCGTAAGCTTGATCCCGCCGTAGCCCTTGCCTCTCTCGACGAGGTCGCGCCTCGGGAGCCGCACCGGCTGTTCGCCCTCAAGCAAGGCGACTGCTTCGCGGTGGCCGACGCCTATGGCGACATCCGCGGCGCCGGCGACGGCTTTTTCCGAGACGACACGCGTGTGCTTTCGGAATTTCGGTTGACGGTCGGTGGCCGGCAAATGTCACTGCTCGGCGCATCGCTCAGCCAGGACAATGTGCTTTTCACCTCGAACCTGACCAATCTGCCGATTCAGAGTGTCGGTGGCCGGGATATTCCGCAGGGCGCGATCCACATAGAACGCGTCAGGCTGCTTTGGCAGGACCGGCTGTTCGAGCGCATCACCCTTTCCAACTACAGCCAGGAATCGTCGGCCATTCGGGTTTCCTTGCATTTCGCAGCAGATTTCCGTGACATGTTCGAGGTGCGCGGCTCGACCCGGCCCAAGCGCGGGATAGCCCATGCCGCCGAGACCAGTCCGACGTCCGTGGTGCTTCGATATGACGGGCTGGACCAGCTTGTGCGCCTGTCGGCGATCTCGTTCTCGCAAGCCCCGGACAATTTGACCACCAACCGTGCGGATTTCCTGATTGCGGTGACTAAGCGCAGCAGCGAGGTCCTCTATATCGAAGTCGGCCCGGAAGTGGCGGAGACACCCGACCGCGACCGTTTTCGGGCTGCCGCCGCCCGCGCTCGCTTCGGCATGCGCGCCAAACGCCGCCACGGCGCGACGGTGCACAGCTCTGGCCGCGTCTTCAACGACTGGATCGAGCGCGCGCGCGCGGACGTGGCGTTGCTGACCACCGAGCTTGCAACCGGACCTTACCCCTATGCCGGCATACCCTGGTTCTCGACGGCGTTTGGCCGCGACGGGGTGATCTCCGCACTGCAGATGCTGTGGTTGAATCCCGGGCTGGCGCGTGGCGTGCTCGCCTTTCTCGCCCAGCATCAGGCAACCGAAACGTCGCCGTTCAGCGATTCACAGCCGGGCAAGATCATGCACGAGACCCGCAAGGGCGAGATGGCGGCACTGCGGGAGCTCCCGTTTGGCCGCTATTACGGCGGTGTCGACACCACGCCGCTCTACATTCATCTCGCTTGTGCCTATGCGGATCGTACCGGCGACATGGCGTTCCTCGACAGCCTGTGGCCATCGCTCTGTGCTGCGGCCGAATGGACCGAAGAGATAAGCCGCGCGACCGGCTTCGTTACCTATCAGCGCGGCGCCGAGTCCGGCCTCGCCAACCAGGGCTGGAAAGACAGCTTCGATTCGGTCTTCCATGCCGACGGTCGCATGCCCAAGGGGCCGATCGCCCTGGTGGAGGTGCAAGGCTATGTCTTTGCTGCGTTCCGTGGTCTGGCAGCGCTCGCCCGCCGCCGTGGCGAGGACGACAAGGCCGATCATTGGGACGAACGCGCCGAAACCATGCGCACCGCGGTCGAACGCCATTTCTGGATGGACGATCTCAATTTCTACGCCATGGCGATCGACGGTGCCGGCGAGGTCTGCAAGGTACGGACGTCGAATGCCGGCCATCTCCTCTATGTCGGGCTGCCCGAGCCGGAACGGGCGCAATTGGTCGCCGATCAGCTGCTCTCGGCGTCGTTCCACTCGGGTTGGGGCGTCAGGACGCTGGCCGACGATGCGATATTCTTCAATCCCATGTCTTACCACAACGGTTCGATCTGGCCGCACGACACTGCCATGTGCGGTGCCGGCCTGGCACGTTATGGCGTACGCGACAGCGTGGTGCGGCTGATGAGCGGCACGTTCGAGTCGGCTGTCCATTTCAACATGCGGCTGCCGGAACTGTTCTGCGGCTTTACCAGGTCGCCGGGCGAAGCGCCGATCGCCTATCCCGTCGCGTGCCTGCCGCAGGCCTGGTCGGCGGGATCGGCCTTCATGTTGATGCAGGCCTGCCTTGGCCTGGAAATCGATGGCTGGGACGGTGAAATCCGGGTCACCCGCCCGAGGCTGCCGATCGGCATCGACACGCTGACACTGCGGCATCTGGGTGTCGGCTCGGTGGTGGTCGACCTCACATTCCAGCGTGTCGGCGATCGGGTCGTCGCCTTTCTCGCCGATCGGTATGAGGGGATGGTACCGCTCATCGTGCGCACCTGACGCCGCCTCGCTGCGGCGCATCGAAAACGACGCGCGGCACCGCAATCGTCCGGAACCGATAGCCTCTTTGTGCGTTGCAAAAATGGGCGGCGTGGGAACGCTGTTGTTTTCGCACGGCAGCGAACCAGAAAAACCAATAAAAACGGCTATCGGCGGCCGGAGGCGAGATCACATTCCATGTCAGATTATACTGTAGACCTGCTCTGGGTTTTGCTGATTGCAAGTTTTGGCTTTTCCGCTTTTGCCATTCTCCTATCGATATCCCGCCAGCGCCGCGGCCGCGCAACGGCGGCCGCATACACGCCGAGCGAGGATGTCGCATCGGAAGCGGCACGCAAGGTGCTGCGCGAGTTCGAAAAGAACGGCCAGTCGGCCGACGCGGCGCTGGTCACATGGTCGCCCGACACATTGCGTAAGATCCTGGCCGACGACCTGCCGGACGCACAGGTCATCGTCGTGTCCAACCGCGAACCTTACATCCACAACATCAAGGATGACGGGGTCCAACTTCTGGTGCCGGCCAGCGGGCTGGTTTCGGCACTCGAGCCCATCACTCGCGCCTGTGCCGGAACCTGGATCGCCTATGGCGGCGGAACGGCAGACCGTCTCACGGTCGACAAGGACGACCGGGTGCAAGTGCCGCCAGGCAATCCGTCCTACACGCTGCGCAGGGTCTGGCTGACGGAGGAGGAATATCAGGGCTATTATCTGGGCTTCGCCAATGAGGGCCTATGGCCGCTTTGCCATATCGCCTTCACCCGCCCGATCTTTCGCGCCTCGGACTGGGACGCCTACGAGGCCGTCAACCGCAAGTTCGCCGATACGGTGGTTGCCGAAGCACGCAACGAGCGGCCGATCGTGCTGGTGCAGGACTACCACTTCGCGCTGCTGCCGCGCATGATCCGCCAGCGCCTGCCGGACGCCATCATCATCACCTTCTGGCACATCCCGTGGCCCAATTCGGAAGTGTTCAGCATCTGTCCGTGGCGTGAGCGGATCCTGGAGGGATTGCTCGGCAGTTCGATCATCGGCTTTCATACCCAGTTCCATGCCAACAACTTCACCGAAAGTGTCGACCGCTTTCTGGAGAGCCGCATAGAACGGGCCGACGCGGCGATCTCCTATGGCGGACAGACCACGTTGGTCCACGCCTATCCCATTTCCATAGAATGGCCGGCCCAATTGCTGGCAAGTTTGCCGTCTGTCGAGGAGTGCCGCGCCCGTGTCCGCGATAGATTCGGCCTGTCTGCGGAGACCAAACTATGCGTTGGCGTCGAGCGCCTCGACTACACGAAAGGCATTCTCGATCGCTTCCATGCCTTGGACGAATTGTTCACCAGATATCCCGAATGGATAGGCAAGGTGGTTTTCCTGCAGATCGCGGCGCCGAGCCGGGGGACATTGCCGGCCTACCAGCAACTCCATGACGAATGCCGCCGCTGTGCCGAGGAGCTCAACCGGCGCTATGGCAGCGAGACATACAGCCCTATCCTGATGGTCGCCGAACATCATCGGCAGGAGCAGGTCTACGAGGTCTATCGCGCCGCCGACATCTGCATGGTCACCAGCCTGCATGACGGCATGAACCTTGTCGCCAAGGAATTCGTCGCGGCGCGCGACGACGAACAGGGCGTGCTTTTGCTCAGCACCTTCGCCGGCGCCTCGCGCGAATTGCTGGAGGCACTGATCGTCAACCCCTACGATGCAGCCATGATGAGCGAGGCGCTGTTGCAGGCGCTGACGATGACGCCGGAAGAGCAGCGCGAGCGTTTGCGGCCGATGCGCGAGATGGTCCGCGACAATAATGTCTACCGCTGGGCCGGCAGCATGTTGCTGGATGCCGCGCGCCTGCGCAAACGCGGCGATCTCGACAGGGTGACCGGAACTGGCGAGCGCCCGCCGTCGAACACCAACAACGTCATCTCGATGTTCGAGCGGGCACGGAAGGCAGCGTCGTGAAAAGCTTTGAACAACCGCCGGCGCCCGACCTGCCGGAAGGGCAATGGGCGCTCTTCCTCGACATCGACGGAACCCTGCTGGAACACGCTGCCCATCCCGACGCGGTGTCGGTCGGCGAGGAATTGCGCAATCTGCTTGGGCACATCGAGCAGCGGCTGGATGGTGCGGTCGCCTTCATCACCGGCCGCTCGATCCCCGCTGTGGACAAGCTGTTCCACCCGCTGAAGCTGAGGATCGCCGGCCTCTATGGGCTGGAGCACCGGCTGACGCCGACGGGTCCGATCGATGCCGCCGACGCGCCTGCCGACATCGCCGCCCTTGCCGACGAGATCGAGGCCGAACTGGGCAGCGGCAAGGTCTATGTCGAGCGCAAGGGTCCGGTCCTTGCCGTCCATACAAGAGCAGCGCCGCAACTGCTTGCGCCGGCAATCCAGTTGATCGAACAGGCATTGGCCCGGCTTCCGAAGGGTTATCGGGTGCTTCCCGGAAACGCCGGCGTCGAGCTCATGCCTCTGGAAGCCGTCAAAGGTGCTGCCATCCGGCGTTTCATGGACATTCCGCCCTTTGTCGGCCGGCGGCCGATATTCCTCGGAGACGACACATCGGACGAACACGGTTTCGAGGCCATCAACGAAATTGGCGGCATCTCGATCCGCGTGAAGCCGAACGGACCGACGGCCGCAACCTATGTCCTCGATGGCGTGACCGGCGCAATAGCCTGGCTCGGGGCCAATTTCGAAGTCTCGCCGGTCTCCGGTGCTCGACCGGCCGACAACAAGGCAGAGACCGAATCAAGGGCGAAGCTCAATATCGCAGCCACGGCAGCGTCCGGTCGATAAGCGCGTTTCTCATTGAATATCTTTAAGCCCAAAGCCGGCAAATCGTCTGCTTGCCGGTTCCCCTGCGTCAGGCTTAACCTGCGTGCCACGCGTGGAGGCGCGTGCGGTAACAAGGGGAGGACATCTCTATGACCATACAAGGCGCATCACCGGACCTGTACAATGAGGATCTCGCTCCGGCGAAGGTTCGAAACTGGGGACCGTTCTCGATCTTCAACGTCTGGACGTCGGACGTCCACAGCCTGTGGGGCTACTATCTCGCTGCCAGCCTGTTCCTGTTCTGCGGCGGCTTCGTCAACTTCATCATCGCCATCGGTATCGGTTCGCTGATCATCTATGCGTTGATGAACATGGTCGGCTATGCCGGCGTGAAGACCGGGGTGCCCTACCCGGTCCTGGCGCGCGCCTCCTTCGGCATCTGGGGCGCCAACATACCGGCGCTGGTGCGTGCCATCGTCGCCTGCTTCTGGTACGGCGCGCAGACGGCGGCGGCCTCCGGCGCGATCGTAGCCCTGCTGATCCGCTCGCAATGGTTCGCCGACTTCAACCAGAGCACACATTTCCTCGGCCACTCCGGGCTCGAGGTGATCTGCTTCGCCGTCATCTGGGCGCTGCAGCTCCTGATCATCCAGAGGGGCATGGAAACGGTGCGCCGCTTCCAGGATTGGGCCGGACCGGCGGTGTGGGTGATGATGCTGATCCTGGCGATCTATCTTTGCATCAAGGCAGGCACCTTCGCCTTCACCAGCGACATCCCGATGGATGTGCTGCTGGAAAAGACCAAGGACGCGGGCGTGCCGGGCACGCCGGGCTCCTGGACCTCGCTGTTTGCTGTGGCGGCGATCTGGGTGACCTATTTCTCAGCGCTCTACCTCAACTTCTGCGATTTCGCCCGTTATGCGCCGGACAAGGCATCGCTGCGCAAGGGCAACATCTGGGGCCTGCCGGTCAATCTCATCCTGTTCTCGCTGGTCGCCGGCGTCACCACAATCGCCGCCTTCGACGTCTATGGCGAGGTGCTGCTGCATCCTGACCAGATCTCGGCGAAATTCGACAGCTGGTTCCTGGCGGCGCTCGCGGCCCTGACCTTTGCCGTAGCGACGCTTGGCATCAATGTGGTGGCAAACTTCGTGTCGCCGGCCTTCGACTTCTCCAACGTCTTTCCACGTCAGATCGACTTCAAGAAGGGCGGCTACATCGCGGCGCTGATCGCGCTAGTGCTCTATCCCTTCGCGCCCTGGGAAGGCAGTGCCGCCTCCTTCGTCAACATCATTGGCGCGACGATGGGGCCGATCTTCGGCGTGATGATGGTCGACTACTACCTGATCCGGAAGGGCGAGGTCGATGTCGAGGCGCTCTACAGGGAGAATGGCGAATTCCGCTTCCAGGGCGGCTGGCATGTCAATGCCTTCATCGCCGCCGGTATTGGCGCGGTCTTCTCGTCGATCCTGCCCAACTTCACCGGCCTGCTGCCGTCCTGGTGGGGCGTCTATGGCTGGTTTTTCGGCGTGGCAATTGCCGGCGTCATCTATTACGTGCTGCGTACGATGGCACTCGGCGCCTGGGCCAAGATGGCCAAGGCCTAAACGGATTCGGGGCGGCGCAAGCCGCCCCGTTCATTCTGCGACCATCTCGGCCAGGCGGCGCACGGTGTTCCAGTTGCGCGACGTGCCGATGCCGAGGCGTTTGTGGCTCACCGCCGCAAGCAGCCGCGAACTCGGCGTCTCGCGCGAAAAGACGATCCAGATGTCGCCGCCGACCGCCTGCAGCTTTTCATTCCTGCCGATATAGGCCTGCAGCGCAGAGACCGCATCGGGGGAAACAGGCGCCCGCATCACGCGCACCGCCACCTGGTCCGCGGCTTTAGCCGATTCGGCTGGGAACGGATTGCCGGCCGCCAGCCTCAGCCAGCCGTCGGCGCGGCGCACGATGATGTCGACATGGCGGCCAAAAGTCTTTGCGAACGCCGCCTCCAGCCGCTGCTCCAACGCCGCGAGTTCTGTCTCCTGCGCCTCGAAGACCAGATTGCCGGTCGCCACCAGTGTGCGCGGGTTGTTCAGGCCCAGGCCTTCGGCCATCGCCTTGAGATCGGACATGACGACCCGCCGCCCCTCGCCCAGGATGATGCTGTAGAGCAGCGCGACGTAAGTTCGCATCGGCGGCTAATCTAGACCAGCCGCGACTGCTCTACCGCCGCCTCGATGAAGCTGGCAAACAGCGGGTGCGGATCGAGCGGCCGGCTTTTCAACTCGGGATGATACTGCACGCCGATGAACCAGGGATGGTCGGGATATTCGACCGTTTCCGGCAGCACGCCATCCGGCGACATGCCGGCAAACACCAGGCCGCAATCCTCGAGCCGCTCCTTGTAGTCGACATTGACCTCATAGCGATGGCGATGGCGTTCGGAAATCTGCGTATCGCCATAGATCTCGGCGATCTTCGATCCCTTGGCGAGGTCGGCCTGGTAGGCACCGAGCCGCATGGTGCCGCCGAGGTCGCCGGTTTCCCTGCGCTTTTCCAGCATGTTGCCCTTCAGCCATTCGGTCATCAAGCCGACGACCGGCTCCTCGGTTGGACCGAACTCGGTCGATGATGCGTGCTCGACGCCGGCCAGCGAACGAGCCGCCTCGATGCAGGCCATCTGCATGCCGAAGCAGATGCCGAAATACGGCACCTTGCGCTCGCGCGCGAACTTCGCCGCCAGGATCTTGCCCTCCGAGCCGCGCTCGCCAAAACCGCCGGGGACGAGAATGCCATGGACCTTTTCCAGCCACGGCGCCGGGTCTTCCTTCTCGAATATCTCGCTTTCGATCCAGTCGAGCTTGACCTTGACCCGGTTGGCGAGGCCGCCATGCGACAGCGCCTCGATCAGCGATTTGTAGGCATCCTTGAGGCCGGTATATTTGCCGACGACGGCGATAGTCACCTCGCCTTCCGGATTGTGGATGCGGTTGGACACCGCTTGCCATCGTTCCATGCGCGGCTTCGGCGCCGGATCGATGCCGAAGGCGGCCAGCACTTCCGAATCCAGCCCTTCATTGTGATAGGCCATCGGCACGTCGTAGATATGCGGCACGTCGAGCGCCTGGATGACGGCGCTTTCTCGCACGTTGCAGAACAGCGACAGTTTTCTGCGCTCTTCCTTGGGGATCGGCCGGTCGGCGCGGACCAGCAGGATATCAGGCGCAATGCCGATGCCGCGCAACTCCTTGACCGAATGCTGTGTCGGCTTGGTCTTCAGTTCGCCCGCCGTCGGAATGTAAGGCATCAAGGTCAGGTGGACGTAGACGGCGTTGTTGCGCGGCAGGTCGTTACCGAGCTGGCGGATCGCCTCCAGGAACGGCATCGCCTCGATGTCGCCGACGGTGCCACCGATCTCGCACAGAACGAAATCGTAGTCGTCATTGCCGTTGAGGACGAAGTTCTTGATCTCGTCGGTGACGTGCGGAATGACCTGCACGGTGGCGCCGAGATAGTCGCCGCGCCGCTCACGCTCGATGATGTTCTTGTAGATGCGGCCGGTGGTGATGTTGTCCTGCTGGTTGGCCGAGCGGCCGGTGAAGCGTTCATAGTGGCCAAGATCGAGATCGGTCTCGGCCCCATCATCGGTCACGAAGACTTCGCCGTGCTGGTAGGGCGACATCGTGCCGGGATCGACATTGAGATAGGGATCGAGCTTTTTGATGCGTGCGCGATAGCCTCGCGCCTGCAAGAGAGCCCCAAGGGCCGCTGCAGCAATGCCTTTTCCAAGTGAGGAAACCACGCCGCCTGTGATGAATACATATCGCGCCATGGGAGTCATCGCTTAACGCGGCCGAATTGATTCCGCCAGAGAAAAAACCGCCGCGAAGGCTTTTTCCCAAGAAGGCGCTCTGGTCATGGACGTATCAAAACAAAAGGGCCGGCGAGGCCGGCCCTTTTGGCACGATCTGTAAAGCGTCAGATGATGACTACCTTGGTGCCTACTTTCACCCGGCGGTAGAGGTCCATGACGTGCTCGTTGATCATGCGGAAGCAGCCATTGGAGGCGCTGGTTCCGATCGACTGCGGTGCAATGGTACCGTGGATGCGCAGATGGGTATCCTTCTTGCCATCGTAGAGATAGATGGCGCGCGCACCGAGCGGATTGTCGCCGCCGCCGGGCATACCGTCCTTGTACTGCCCATAATGCTTGGGTTCGCGCTTTTGCATATCCAGCGTCGGAATCCAGCGCGGCCATTCCTGCTTGTCGCCGACGGCAACCGTCCCCTTGAACTGCAGGCCTTCGCGGCCGACCGCAATGGCATAACGGCGGGCGGTTGACGATGATTCGACGAGGTAGAGACGGCGGGCGCTGGTATCGATGACGATGGTGCCGGGGTTGTAGCCGGTGAATTCGACCTCCTGCGGCACGAATTCCGGCTTGACCTTGAACTGGCGCTTGGCCTGCTTCCTTTCGAGCGCGGCGTCGAGCGCGCGCGTCTCAGGAAGCAGCGACATCGATGAAGAGGATGTGCCGCCGAACAGTCCCGCGAACAGCCCGACGCTCTGCGGCTTCTGCCCGACCGGTTCGCTGCGCAATTCGCCATTGTTGCCGGTCAGCGCAACGTTCATGGCCTCGGCCGGGATCGGCTCGGCCGACTGGATCGGCGCGATGGGTGCGATCGGTTCGATGATGTTGACGGTCTTCTTCTTGGCCGGCTTGGCATCAGCCACCTTGACCGCCGCGACCGGCTGGCTCTCCTTGGCAAGGAATGCCTGCCGTTCCGCATCGGCCTTGGCTTTCGCCGCCTCGCGCATCGCCAGCTTCCTGGCTTCGAGTGCCTTGGCGCGAGCGGCTTCCTTGTCGGCTGCGATCTTGGCTTCGATCTTGCGGATCTGCGCAAGGTCGTCCGGCGTCGGATCTTTCTTCTTCTTGAGAAGCTTCAATTGCGCCGCATCGCTTTTGGCAGCGACGTTGACGACGTCAGTTGTTGTCGCGGCTTTATGAGCCGAATTTGCCGTCGGCATAGCCGCGTAAGCGGGCGCACCTAGGCTGAGCACGGCACAAAGGCCGGCAAAAATGAAGCTGCGAAGCTGCATGGGGAAGATCCGATCGTTCAATGCTTGTTGCCCACGGCGTCGCCCGGCGCCCCCCAAGGACGCCGAAAATGCCGCGCGCAATGTATAATCGATTAGCCGGAAGCGCCTCAAGCGTAGGGCGCGGTCGAATCTTCGTGATTGTGCGGCATTTGCCGCGACTGTGTTCAAACGACAACAGATCGCGGCATCAGATGCCCGATTACTGGTTGGGGACCTGCGGCGTGGCCGGCGCGGTGGCGCCGTTTGTCGCTGGCGGCGTCGCCGGGGCTGTTGCCGGAGGCGTCGTTGCCGCGCCATTGCCGGACGGCGGGGTCGGCGCCGTGTTGCCTGAAGGCGGCGTCGTGGTGCCGGGCAATTGGTTGAGTACGCCCTTGCCTGCTCCGTCCGAGCTCGCCGGGACGCGATCGAGAATGTCGATCGGCTTCTCGCCATAGCGCGCGACGATCGACAGTGTCAGCGAAGTGACGAAGAAAGCCGCGGCCAGGATCGCTGTCGCCCGCGTCAGCGCATTGGCGGCGCCACGCGCGGTCATGAAGCCCGATCCGCCGCCGATGCCGAGACCGCCGCCTTCGGAGCGCTGCAGCAGCACCACGCCGACAAGCGCGAGCACGACCATGAGGTGGACGACGATCAGTACGGTTTCCATAATTTATCCTGGCAAGGCCTTGCGCGGCCGCTGATTTGGAGGCGGCTCAATACAATGCTTTGACGGCATTTCCAAGCCCGTGGCCGGAATATGGGAAGCAATGCGTCCTTTGCAACGATTCTGGCGCCGGCCGTCCGCTCAAATCCGGCAAGCAGTCCCGGTATCAAGCGATGTTTCGATAGGCTTCCGCGATGCCGAGGAAGTCCGCTGCCTTCAGGCTGGCGCCGCCGACCAGCGCGCCGTCGACATTCCTGACGCCGAGCAACTCGACGGCGTTGGACGGCTTGACCGAGCCGCCGTAGAGAATGCGCATCTTGGCCGCCGTATTGCCAAGCTTCCGCGCCAGTTCTTCACGGATATGCGCATGCGCCTCGGCGACGTCGGCGGCGGTCGGGGTCAAGCCGGTGCCGATCGCCCATACCGGCTCATAGGCAATGACGCTGTTGGACGCCGTGGCGTTTGGCGGTACCGAGCCCGCAACCTGGCGCGACAGCACGTCAAGCGTGGCTCCTGCTTCGCGTTCGGCTCTTGTCTCACCAATGCAGATGATAGCCACCAGCCCGGCGCGCCATGCGGCGGAGGCCTTGGCCTGCACTATGGCATCGTTCTCCTTGCGATCAGCACGGCATTCGGAATGGCCGACGATGACATGGCTGGCGCCTGCATCCTTCAGCATCTCCGCCGAAATACAGCCGGTATAGGCGCCGCTTTCCTCGGTGTGGCAATCCTCACCACCGGCCCGGACCGGCGTGCGCGACAGAATCTCGGCGGCGTGCGCAAGCAAGGTCGCCGGCACGCAGACCACGGCTTCGGTCTCGGCGTCGAGCCCGCTCATGAAGCCGTTGCCGATCATCCTGAGCTCGTTGAGCGAGGCGCTGGTCCCGTTCATTTTCCAGTTGCCGGCGACGAGCGGGCGGATTCCAGGCGTCATGGGATTTGTTTCTCCGGGCAATTTCCAGCTGGCTCTCACTATCAAAATCAGGCCACAAAGCAATCGACAGTGAGCAGGAAGGGCGCTATTGCGCTTGTTTCAGACTCGGCGCATGCGAAATGCGCAAAAATCGGAAGTACTCATGCTTGGTATGTTGAGAAGCGCGGCGGGGACCTGGGTCGCGAAACTGCTGCTGTCATTGTTGGTGTTGAGCTTCGCCGTCTGGGGCATCTCGGGGCGGCTGATGGGCGGTCTTGCCGGCCATGACGCCGTGATTACGGCCGGAGGCACCAAGGTCTCGATCAACGAATACCGCCTCGCCTACGATCGCCAGCTCAGCGTAATGTCGCAGCAATTCGGCCAGCGCATCAGCCGTGAGCAGGCGACGGCGCTCGGCATCGACAACCAGGTGCTGGCGCAACTCGTCTCGGGCGCCGTCCTCGACGAGCAGGCCCGCAAGCTCGGCCTTGGCCTGTCCAAGGACCGGCTGGCCGAACTGACCCGCGAAGACCCGGCGTTCAAAGGGCCTGGCGGAACCTTCGACAGGCGAACCTTCGAGTACCTGCTCCGGCAGATCGGCATGCGGCCGGAGGACTATCTGAAAAACCGCGCCCAGGTGGCGGTCCGCCAGCAGATCGTCGAGGCGGTTTCGGATGGCCTCAAAGCCCCGGATACATTCTTCAAGGCGGTCGCGCTCTATCGCGGCGAAGATCGCACAATCGACTACCTGACCTTGCCGAAATCGCTGGTCGAACCGATAGAAGCGCCGTCCGACAGCGTGCTTTCGGCCTATTTCGGGGAGAACAAGAAAACCTACGCCGCGCCCGAATACCGTAAGTTCTCCTATGTCAGGCTCGAACCGGAAGACATCATGGATTTGAGCGCAGTGACCGATCAACAGGTCAGCGACGACTACAACAAGAACAAGGCGCGCTACACCACGCCCGAGATGCGCACCATCGAGCAGCTTGTGTTCAAGACGCCTGATGCTGCCAAGGCGGCGCTCGATTCGCTCAGGACCGGCGCGACCTTCGACAAGATCGTCGCCGCCGAAGGCAAGACGCCGGCCGACACCCTGCTCGGCACGCTGGCCAAGGACAAGATCGCCGACAAGGCGGTTGCCGATGCTGCCTTCAAGCTCAACGCCAATGAAGTCAGCCCGGTCGTACAGGGCGCCTTTGGCCCCGTTCTGCTGCGCGTCACCGAGATCAAGCCCGAAGTGGTGAAGCCGCTGGCCGAAGTGTCCGAGCAGATCCGCAAGGATCTGGCACTGGGCGAGGCAAGTCGCATCTTGCTGGACGTGCACGACAATTACGAGGATACTCGCGCCTCCGGCAGTTCGCTCGCTGAGGCAGCTGCCAAATTGAAGCTGAAGGTCGTTACCATCGACGCCATCGACCGCACCGGCCGAAGGCCGGATGAAAGCATCGTCAAAGACCTGCCGGAATCGCCGGCGCTCATCAAGGCGGTGTTCGAATCCGAACCCGGAACCGACAATGAAGGCCTCACCACCGCCGATAACGGGTTCGTCTTCTACGACGTAAGCGCGATCACGCCGGCCCGCGACCGCACGCTGGACGAAGTCCGCCAGAAGGTCGTGGCCGACTGGACCGCGGCGGAGACCACCAAACGGCTTACCGCAAAGGCACAAGAGCTCGAGAAGCGTCTCAAGGCCGGCGCCACGCTCGAGGTGATCGCCGGTGAGCTCAAGCTCGAAAAGCGGACCAAGCGCGGTGTCAAGCGCGATGCTGACGACGTCGATTTCGGCAAGGAAGGGGCCGCCGCGATGTTCGGCGTCGGCGAAGGCGGCACCGGGCTAATCCCCTCGCCCACGGGCGACGGACAGATCCTGTTCAAGGTTGCCGAGGTATTCGAGCCCGCCGGGGCCGACGCCAACTCAGTACCCCAGGACGCGCAAAAATCCTTCACCTCCGGTATGTCCGACGACCTGCTCGACCAGTTGGTGGCGCAGTTGCAGACGCAATATGACGTCCGCATCGATCAGACGGCCGTAACCCAAGCCCTGGCCAGATGAGCGCGCTGAAGATCCACATCGCCAAGGTCGCCGCCGGTAGCGCTCTTTCCTTCGAGGAGGCGCGCGAGGCCTTCGACATCATCATGTCCGGTGACGCCACCCCCGGCCAGATCGGCGGCTTCCTGATGGCATTGCGGGTGCGCGGTGAGACCGTCAGCGAGATCGCCGGCGCCGTCGCCACCATGCGCGCCAAGATGCTGCGCGTCGAAGCCCCCGAGGGCGCCATCGACATTGTCGGCACCGGCGGCGACAATTCGCACAGCGTCAACATTTCGACCGCATCCGCCTTCGTCATCGCCGGCAGCGGCGTGCCCGTCGCCAAGCACGGCAATCGCGGACTGTCCTCGCTGACCGGCGCCGCCGATGTTCTGATCGCGTTGGGCGTCAAGATCGACATCCCTCCGGAGACGATCGGCCGCTGCATCCACGAGGCCGGAGTTGGCTTCATGTTCGCGCCGGCGCACCACCCGGCGATGAAGCATGTCGGCCCGACCCGGGTCGAGCTCGGCACCCGCACCATCTTCAACCTGCTGGGTCCGCTTTCCAATCCGGCCAGTGTCAGACGGCAGATGGTCGGCGTGTTCCTGCCCGAATGGATCATGCCGGTGGCAGAAACGTTGAAGGAGCTTGGTGCCGACCATGCCTGGGTCGTCCATGGCGACGGTTATGACGAGATCACCACCACCGGCGAGACGCAGGTCGCCGAATTGGCCGGCGGCGAGATCCGCAGCTTTGTGCTGACCCCGGAAGCGGTCGGGCTGAAGCGTCACACCAAGGACGAGTTGCGCGGCGGCGACGCCGCCCACAATGCCCAGGCTCTGCGCGACATGCTGGGCGGCGCCGCCGGCGCCTTTCGCGACACGGTGCTGATGAATGCCGGCGCCGGGCTGGTGGTGGCCGGCAAGGCGACGACACTTACCGACGGCATGGTGACGGCGGCGCAGGCCATCGACAGCGGCCGCGCGCTGAAAGTGCTCGACAGGCTGGTCGAGATTTCGAACGGTTAGAACTATGTCCGACATCCTGCGCAAGATCGAGGCTTACAAGCGCGACGAGATCGCGGCGGCCAAGGCGCAAGTGCCGTTTGCCGAGATCAAGGCACGGGCAACGGACGCCGAAGCGCCGCGCGGCTTTCTTTCCGCCCTTGAAGCAAAGCGCCAATCCGGCAGGTTCGCGCTGATTGCCGAAATCAAGAAGGCTAGCCCATCCAAAGGCCTGATCCGCGCCGATTTCGATCCGGCGGCGCTGGCCAGGGCCTATGCGGAAGGCGGTGCCGCCTGTCTTTCGGTGCTGACCGACGCACCCTCTTTCCAGGGGGCGCCCGCGTTCCTCAGCGATGCGCGCGCTGCCGTCGAGTTGCCTGCCTTGCGCAAGGATTTCCTGTTCGATCCCTATCAGGTCTACGAGGCCAGGGCATGGGGCGCCGATGCCATACTGATCATCATGGCCAGCGTCGACGACGCGTTGGCAAGAGAACTCGAAGCGACAGCTTTCGGGCTCGGCATGGACGCGCTGGTCGAAGTGCATGACGAGGCTGAGATGGAACGCGCGCTGCAGCTGTCGTCGCGGCTGATCGGTATCAACAACCGCAATCTCCGGACCTTCGAAACCAGCCTCGAGACCTCGGAACGGCTGGTCGCGATGGTGCCCGCCGACCGCCTTCTGGTCAGCGAGAGCGGTATCTTTTCGCATGACGATTGCCGCCGGCTGGAGCGGAGCGGCATCGCCACTTTTCTGGTCGGTGAGAGCCTGATGCGTCAACAGGACGTGGCCGCTGCAACGCGCCTGCTTTTGACGGGCAAGGCGCCGGCAGAGGCGATCTGAGGATGGCGGCCGCCCTCACCCATCTTGGCGCGCGCGGCGAAGCCAACATGGTCGATGTCGGCGACAAGGCTGAGACGGTGCGCACGGCAGTCGCGGAGGGCTTCGTGTCGATGCGGCCCGAGACGCTGGACATGATCCTCGCCGGCGATGCCAAGAAGGGCGACGTGCTCGGTACCGCGCGTATCGCCGGCATCATGGCGGCCAAGAAGACGCATGAACTGATCCCGCTCTGCCATCCACTGCTGCTGACCAGGATATCTGTCGATATCGAGCCGGACGCAGCTTTGCCCGGCCTGAAGGTCACAGCATTGACCCGCGTCACCGGCAAAACCGGCGTTGAGATGGAGGCCCTGAGCGCCGTCTCGGTCGCTTGCCTGACCATCTACGACATGGCCAAGGCGGTCGACCGCGCCATGGTCATCTCCGGCATCAGGCTGGTTGAAAAGACCGGCGGCAAATCCGGCGACTACAAGATCACCGAAGATGGGGTCACCGAGGCAGGCCGCTGATGGCGCTGGTCCCAGTTGCTGAGGCGCTCGAGCGCCTGTTGGACGGCGCAGCTGCACTGCAGGGCGAACGCGTCGCGCTGCTGGATGCCGCCGACCGCGTGCTGGCGGAGCCGGTTGTGGCGCTCCGCACCCAGCCGCCGTTCAACGCCTCCGCCATGGACGGCTATGCCGTGCGGGCGGCTGATATCGCGTCCTTACCAGCAAAGCTTTCGGTGGTCGGCATGGCGCCGGCCGGAAGCGGCTTTGCCGGGACGGTGCAGCAGGGGCAGGCCGTCCGTATCTTCACCGGCGCGCCGCTTCCCGAAGGCGCCGACACCATCGTCATCCAGGAGAACGTCCGCGATCTCGGCCGCGGTGTCGTCGAAGTGACGGAGCCGACGGTGCAGGGGCGAAACATCCGCCGCCTCGGGCTCGATTTCGCCAAAGGCGACGTCCTGCTGCACAAAGGCCGCCTGCTCGACCCGGCGGCCTTGTCGCTGGCGGCATCGGCCAACCACCCCGAGGTCGGCGTGGTCAAAAGGCCGTTGGTCGCCATCATCGCCACCGGCGACGAATTGCTGCCGCCGGGCAGCGAGCTTGGCCCCGACCAGATCATCTCCTCCAACGCCTATGGTGTCGCCGCCGCCGCACAGTCGGTCGGTGCGCGAGTGCTCGACCTTGGCATCGCGCCGGACCGCAGGGAGGCGATCGCTGCGCTGGTGGAAAAGGCCGTGAAGGCTGGCGCGAACGTCATCGTCACGCTGGGCGGTGCCTCGGTCGGTGACCACGATTTCGTCCATGACGTGCTGACCGGGCAAGGCATGACTCTCGATTTCTGGAAGATCGCCATGCGGCCGGGCAAGCCGCTGATGTTCGGGCGGCTGGGCGACATTCGCTGCATCGGCTTGCCCGGCAATCCGGTGGCGAGCCTGGTCTGCACCCAGCTCTTCCTGAAGCCGCTGCTGGCGCGGCTCGGCGGCCGCGCCTTTCAGCAGGATATGCGTGAGGCACGGCTCGGCGCTGCCATGCCGGCCAACGATCTCAGGCAGGATTATGTGCGGGCTGTTGTCAGCGCTGACGCCGGCACGCTCGTGGCGACGCCGTTCAGCATCCAGGATTCCTCGATGCTGAAAATGCTGGCCGATGCCAACGGGCTGATCGTCCGTGCGCCGTTCACGCCCGCCGCGGCGGCGGGCGCCGCTTGCGACGTGCTGATGCTACGCTGAACCTGCCTCACTCCGAGATCAAGGTCCGGGTCAGCGGATGGTCTGGATCGGCCAAACCGTCGATGATGTTGAAATGATGCCGGTCAGGCTCGACCACCGAACTGGTCGCGGCACCCAGGCCGATCCAGATGTTGGCCAGCAACGCGCTCTGGCGCAGGAATTCGGCGCGCTCGCCGCCGCCGGCCCAGCAGGTCAGGCGGGCCTTGTCCATCGGGCGCAGCAGCACCGGGCTTTCGGCCTGCGCCTCGGCCTCATCGATCGCCAGCGTCTCGTTCATGCCGGTGCGCATGATCGGGCGCAAATCGTGCACACCCGAGATCGATACGACATGGCGAATGCGCCGGACAATTTCGGGCGCCAGCGGCGTCGTCGTCGTAACCATCCGGCTAACAAGATGGCCACCGGCCGAGTGTCCGGTCAGCATCAGCGGCCCTGCGACCATCCCCGCCGCCTTGCCGATCGCCGCGCCGACTTCCTGGACGATGCCGCCAATGCGCATCTGCGGACAGAGCGTGTAGGACGGCGTCGCCACGGCATAGCCGCGATCAACAGCGCCAGCGGCAAGATGCGACCAGAAACTCTTGTCGAATGCCATCCAGTAGCCGCCATGGACGAACACCACGAGCCCCTTGGGCTTGGTGGCCGGCAGGAAAAGATCGAGCCGGTTGCGTGGGCCATGGCCATAGGCCATGTCGAGCCGCGCCCGGCCCTCGGTCGAAAGCACGTCGCGAAAAACCCGCGCGGGCTCGACCCAGGCCGCCGGCCAGCGATCGCTGCCGGCTATGTTGGCGCCGTTGGCATAGGCGTTGTCCCAATCGGCAATGTGACGTTCGAACACCCTGCGCCCTCCCCTGGCAATATGGCCTTGCAACGAGCGTGAGCATCGCGCGGCGCGTCGTCGCCAGCCTCACGATTCCAGCTCTCGCATCAATCTCAAGTGACAGCCGCCTTGATGGCGAAGCGCGCATCCTTCCACGCACCGGTGCGCAGGATGTCCTCAAGCACTTCGACGGCCTGCCAGACATCGGCATAGCCGACATAGAGCGGGGTGAAGCCGAAGCACATGGTCGATGGCGCGCGAAAATCGCCGATCACGCCACGTTCGATCAGCGCGCGCATGATCTGGTAGCCATGCTCGTGCATGAATGAAATCTGGCTGCCGCGTTTTTCCCCGTCGCGCGTGCTTTCGAGCGTTAGCCCGTAAGTGCCGCACTTTGCCTCGACGAGCTCGATGAACAGATCAGCCAGCGCGATGCTCTTCTTGCGCACCGCCGTCATGTCGACATCGTTCCAGATGTCGAGCGCGCCCTTCAGCGTGCGCATCGACAGGACCGGCTGGGTGCCGCACAGAAACCGGCGGATGCCGGTGCCGGCCGCATAGCCTGGCTCGAAGGCGAAGGGCCGTGCATGGCCCCACCATCCGGTGAGCGGCTGCTGGATGTCGGCAAGATGCCGCTCAGCCGCATAGATGAAGGCAGGCGCGCCCGGTCCGCCATTCAGATATTTGTAGGTGCAGCCAACGGCAAAATCGGCGTTTGCCGTGTCGAGCTCGACTGGCATCGCACCGGCGGTGTGGCAGAGATCCCAGACGATCATCGCCCCGGCTTCCTGGGCCCTGCGCGTCAGCGCCGGCATGTCGCGCAGTTCGCCCGACTTGTAGTTGATGTGGTTGACCAGCACCACGGCGGTGCGTTCGTCGATCAGCTCTTCGATGCTCGGCGCGTCGACCCCCGAGAGGCGCAGCAGCGTATCTTTTCGCGTCGAAACCACACCCTCAGCCATGTAGAGGTCTGTCGGAAAACTGTCGCCCTCGGCGACGATGACCTGCCGCTCCGGCCGCATGGCCATGGCGGCGTGCAGCAGCTTGTAGATGTTGACCGATGTCGTGTCGCAGACCACCGTCTGGCCGGCCGCGGCACCGATCAGGCGCCCGAGCTGGTCGCCGAGTTCGAGCGGCATGTTGAACCAGCCAGCCGTGTTCCAGGCGCGGATGAGATCATGCGCCCATTCTTCGGTCGCTGCCTTGCTCAATTCATCGAAAGCTGCACGCGAAGCGGCCCCTAGCGAATTGCCGTCGAGATAGATCACTCCTTGCGGCAGCACAAAGCGGTTGCGCATCGCGCGCAGCGGATCTGCAGCATCCATCGCCCTTATGGCCACGAGATCGCGAATTCCTGTCATGATTTGTCTGCTCCCCCAAGATTCACCGCAACGCCGGACACGCATCGACGGCATCCATCGGTCACGAGCGGTTCTCCATTACCTGGTATCGCGCAGCAAGGCTCCACCGGCGACAAGTTGCCTGACCACGCGGTGGAAACCAGGAGCCAAGCCAACCCAAGGTTGGCGTTTTGAGTTCGTTTCGTTCACGGTGCATTGACCAAACCGCACAGTCGATACGGCTTCAATTCCGTGCCCTTTGCCGGCTGAAGGCCGATACCAGTGCCGCCTTCTGGGAACCCAGAGGCCGCAAACGAAAGCAGAATCAAGGCGATGACGCCCGCGGCGGTGAAAATGCAGCGTTCCGGTTTGGTGAGTGGTATCGTTTCCCGAGCCCTAACACATTCATTAAACTTTAAACAGTTGCGGAACACAACTGGAACAGATAGTGTTTGTTCTGGGTTTGTTTTTCTGATTCTGTTGGGGGTCGCTATGCTGACACGCAAACAACACGAACTGCTTATGTTCATCCACGAAAGGCTGAAGGAAAGCGGTATCCCGCCCTCCTTCGACGAGATGAAGGAAGCGCTCGACCTGGCTTCCAAATCGGGAATCCACCGGCTGATTACGGCGCTGGAGGAGCGCGGCTTCATTCGCCGTTTGCCCAACCGGGCCCGTGCACTGGAGGTGCTGCGCCTGCCCGATTCGATCGCCCCCGGCCTCAATGCGGCACGCAAGTTCTCGCCGAGCGTCATCCAGGGCAGTCTTGGGCAAGGTCCTCGGCAGGGCAAGCCGACATCGTCGCGGATGCCTGCAGCCGGCAATGACGACGATGTCGTCGCCGCCGTGTCGATCCCGGTGATGGGCCGCATCGCCGCCGGTGTGCCGATCGATGCCATCCAGCACCAGACGCATTCGATCTCGGTGCCGCCGGACATGATCATGGGCGGCGAGCATTATGCGCTGGAGGTCAAAGGCGATTCGATGATCGAGGCTGGCATTTTCGACGGCGACACGGTGATCATCCGCAATGCCGATACGGCGAGCCCCGGTGAGATCGTGGTGGCACTGGTCGACGAGGAAGAAGCGACGCTGAAGCGGTTCCGCCGCAAGGGCGCCTCGATCGCCCTGGAAGCCGCCAATCCGGCCTACGAGACGCGCATCTTCGGACCAGACAGGGTCAAGGTGCAGGGCAAGCTCGTTGGGCTGATCCGCCGCTACTGAGCTGCGCCCTTGGCGCCGGCTTTTGGCTTGTCGGCTCTGCGGTATGGCGGCATGCCCCGCGCCGCGCGTGAAAATTTCCGCTGCACGTGCCAGGGCCGGTATGATTTTTCGACGGCGAAGCGGATTTCGGCGCGTGTTGCCGCTTGTGGATCGAAATAGACGGCCGCACTTCCCGCGCGCGCCAGTTGCCGTTTGGTGACGACGAGGACCAGCCGGTCGTAGTAGCAGGGATTATGGGCGGTGGCGTCGTCGATGACGATCAAGCTGGCAAAGGCGCAGGCTGGCCGTGCAGTATCGCGGTCATTGGCTAGCGCGATGATCGCGCCGGATGGATGCCTGGCAAGGCAGAGACCGTCCGTGCAAATGAACGGCATGCCCGGCGGTAAGTCGGCCGGATCGGCAATGTCGAATTGCGGATCGTTCTTTCCAGGTGTTTCCGGCGCGACGATAGCCTCTGATGTGAGCGCGCGTTTCCAGTTGTCGATGGTGAACTCATTCGGGCGTGCCCGGTTGACCGCGAGTTCACCGCTGCCGATCGGCAGCGCGACGAGCCGTGCGTCCTCCGAGATCAATACATCGGGTACGCGCGTCTGCGTTGTCGTTAGCAAGCCGGCGAGCGCAAAAGGAAGGGCCACGAGCCGCAACCAGGTCGTCGCCATGCTGGCAATGACGAGGGCGATCGTCACCAAAAGGACAGATCTCAGCGAAATCAGCCCGACCGCATCGATCGGCGAGCGCTCGGAGATCCACCCGGACAGGGCGATCATCGCCGTCAGCCCCTTGCCCATCACGTAGAGGAAAGGCCCATCCGCGCCGAACGGCATCGCCAGCGCACTGAGGACGGCGAAGGGCATGACGACCAGTGAGACGATAGGCATGATGGCCAGATTGGCGAACAGGCTGAGCGGCGCCACGCGCTGGAAATGCCATATGGCGAAAAGCGCCGTGGCGCTCCCTGCAATGATCGAGGTCATCGCCAGGCCGCCCATGCCCAGCAGTACCTTTCTAGTGGCAAAGCGTAGCGGCGACCGCCGGGGCGGCGGCGTGGTGGCCCCGCCGGCGCGGTAATCGGACCAGCCTGCATAGGCGCCGACAAGGGCCGCCGTCGCGGCGAAGGACATCTGGAAGCTCGGACCGACCACCTCGTGCGGCGACACCAGAATGACCGCGATGGCCGAGATCGCCAGGTTGCGCATGGTGAGCGCGGCCCGGTCGAACAGCACGGCGATAAGCATCACCGCCAACATGATGAAGCTGCGTTCGGCCGCCACCACAATGCCGGAAAAGACGAGGTAGGCCGCAATCGAAAAAAGCGCGGCGGCCGCCGCGTATTTCTTGACCGGCCGTCGCGATGAGAAATCGGGAAACAGCGCAAAGGCGCCGCGCAGCAGCGCCATAATGGTGCCGGCGACCAACGCCATATGCAGCCCCGAGATGGAGATGATGTGGTAGATGCCGGTACGCCGCATCGCTTCGTTGATCTCCTCGGGAATGCCGGCGCGCACGCCGACGATCAGCGCAGCAGCAATCTCGCCCTCGGCGCCGCCGATGCGGCTGCGGATATGGTCGGCGATGGATTCGCGCGCGTCTTCGATCGCGGAAGAAAGCCGCGCGGCAAACGGCATGCTGCTCGACGACACGACTTTCGGATTGCCGAGAAAAAAGCCGCTGCCGCCGATACCGGCAAAATAGCTGTCGAAGGAGAAATCATAGCTGTCGGGCCGCACCGGCCCGGTCGGCGGCAGCAGCCGCACATAGCCGGCGATCTCGGAACCGGCGGTCAGCTCAGCCGGTATTTTCATCGCCGAAACGCGGACCCGTTCCGGCATGTAGCGCAGTGTCGGCCTGGCAGTTGAGATCACATCGATCGTCAGCCTGATGCGGCCGCTCGCCATGGGCTCGAACGATACGACGCGACCCGTGAGGCGCGTCGAGATTTCGGAACCGAGCATATGCGTTCCGACACGCCAGGTCTCGACCTTGGCGGCAAGCACGCCAAGCGCGCAGAGCAACGCCGCCATGAAGCACAGGCGGGTTCTGGGCCACGACCGCGAGGCGACGGCACAGAGGGCTGCCAAGGCGACGATTGCGATCGGCTGTGGAAAGGCCGGCTCCACCGCCAGCGCAAAATATACGACCACCCCGCATGCGAGGAACACCGGCACCAGCAGGAAGGCGACCCCACGGTCGAGCTCCAGGCCGACCGCCGAGGTTACGCCGTTGCGGATACGGGACGGTGACGGGAGGCGGAAACGCCGGCGTAGGCGCACGATGGGCTCGGCCGCGGGCACGAGAACCGTTGCTGGGTCGCTCGCCGGCAGCGACGGGGCATCAAAGCGTGGAACCGGCAGCAATGCCGGTGCCGGCAGGACAGGCACGGGCGCGGCAAACAGCAAGCGTTCGCTGACGCCGCTGCCAACGTCCTCGCCCTCGCCCGCACCACGGCCTCGCACAGCCATCGGGTCTGCCCCTTGCGCCCTCGACCTCCTATGCTACATGAACGCGCAACGCGCGAAAGTCCGCAAACCCACTTCCTTCGCCTGCCTGAGAGTTCCATGCCCGACAAGGTCGTCACCCGTTTTGCCCCCTCGCCCACCGGCTATCTGCATATTGGCGGGGCGCGCACGGCGCTGTTCAACTGGCTGTATGCCAAGCACACAGCCGGCACGATGCTGCTGCGCATCGAGGACACCGACCGCGAGCGTTCCACCGATGCGGCAACCGCGGCCATCCTCGACGGGCTTTCCTGGCTTGGCCTGACATGGGACGGTGAGCCGGTGTCGCAGTTCGAGCGTGCGCCGCGCCATCGCGAGGTGGCCGAGGAACTCGTTCGCATGGGCAAGGCCTATTATTGTTACGCGACGCCTGCCGAGTTGGAGGCAATGCGCGAGAGCGCACGGGCCAAGGGGCTGCCTCCCCGCTATGACGGCCGCTGGCGCGATCGCGACCCCTCGGAGGCGCCGGCCGGCGCCAAGGGGGCGATCCGCATCAAGGCGCCGACAGACGGCGAGACGGTTGTGCATGACCGCGTCCAGGGCGACGTACGCTTTCCCAACAGGGATCTCGACGATTTCATTATTCTGCGCTCGGACGGCAACCCGACCTACATGCATGCCGTCGTCGTCGACGATCACGACATGGGCGTCACCCACATCATCCGCGGCGACGACCATTTGACCAACGCCGCCCGCCAGACGGTGATCTACCATGCCATGGGGTGGGAGGTGCCGTCGATGTCGCATATCCCGCTGATCCACGGTGCCGACGGCGCCAAGCTGTCGAAACGTCACGGTGCGCTCGGCGTCGAGGCCTATCGCGCCATGGGCTACCTGCCGGAGGCGCTGCTCAATTATCTGGCGAGGCTTGGCTGGAGCCACGGCGACGATGAGATCATGTCGATCGCCAACATGATCGCGTGGTTCGACATTGGCGACGTCAACAAAGGCGCCGCCCGTTTCGACTTCGCCAAGCTCGAGGCGCTGAACGGCGTGCACATGCGCCGCATGAACGACGCGACGCTGCTCGATATCTTCATCGCCACTCTGCCCTATCTCGAAGGCGGTCCGGCGATCGCAGCTAGCCTCGACAACAGACGCAAGGCCCAATTGCTTGCCGCTTTGCCGGGCCTGAAGGAGCGCGCCAAGACGCTGGTCGAACTTGTTGAAGGGGCTGCATTCCTATTCGTCGAGCGGCCGCTGCCGGTCGACGAGAAGGCGGGGGCGCTGCTCAGCGGTGACGCGCGCGCGATCCTGCAGGGCGCTCATGCGGCGCTGGCCACGGTTTCGGACTGGTCTGCCGCCTCGGCGGAAGCCGCGATCCGCGACTATGCGCAGGCCGGCGGCCACAAACTCGGCGCCGTGGCCCAACCTCTGCGCGCCGCGCTCACCGGCAAAAGCACCTCGCCCGGCGTCTTCGATGTGCTGGCCGTGCTTGGCCGCGAGGAAAGCCTGGCGCGGATTGCTGATCAAATCGATTAGGAAACTGGCCCAAGAAGATTGGCATTGAAAGGTGTGTTTCGCAGTGCAACATTGGGTCTTGGCCTAATCTGGCGCGCAGATTCAATTGCGGGCGCAAATGTGCGTATTCCGATGCTTTTGACGTGTTGGGTTCAATGTTTTGCCGTTGCCGGCCTGAGGAAACAAAAAGGAGCTTGCTATGACCGAACCTGCGACAAAGATGGAATTTGGCGGCAAAACCCAGGCGTCGACGGCAAAACTGGAACTCGACGGCAAAACCCATGAATTCAAGATACGAAGTGGTTCGGTAGGACCTGATGTCATCGACATCGGTTCGCTCTACAGCACCACCGGCGTATTTACCTACGATCCCGGTTTTACGTCGACGGCGAGCTGCGAATCGGAAATCACCTTCATCGATGGCGATGCCGGTATTCTCTTGCACCGCGGCTACCCGATCGACCAGCTGGCCGAGCACGGCGACTTCCTCGAAGTCTGCTATCTCTTGCTCTACGGAGAACTACCGACCAAGGCGCAGAAGGACGATTTCGACTACCGGGTGACGCGCCACACCATGGTGCACGAGCAGATGTCGCGCTTCTTCACCGGCTTCCGCCGCGATGCGCATCCGATGGCGGTGATGTGCGGCGTGGTCGGCGCGCTGTCGGCCTTCTATCACGATTCTACCGATATCTCGGACCCTTATCAACGCATGGTCGCCTCTATGCGGCTGATCGCCAAGATGCCGACGATCGCGGCGATGGCGTATAAATACCACATCGGCCAGCCGTTCATTTATCCGAAGAACGAACTGAATTTCGCAGCCAACTTCCTGCATATGTGCTTCGCCGTGCCTTGCGAGGAATACAAGATCAATCCGGTGCTGGCGCGCGCCATGGAGCGCATCTTCATCCTGCACGCCGACCACGAGCAGAACGCCTCGACCTCGACCGTCCGCCTCGCCGGCTCGTCGGGCGCCAATCCCTTTGCCTGTATCGCTGCAGGCATCGCCTGCCTGTGGGGTCCTGCACATGGCGGAGCCAACGAGGCAGCCCTGAACATGTTGGGCGAGATCGGCCATGTCGATCACATCCCGGAATTCATTGCGCGCGCCAAGGATAAGAACGATCCGTTCCGATTGATGGGCTTTGGCCACCGCGTTTATAAGAACTACGATCCGCGCGCCAAGATCATGCAGAAGACCGCGCACGAAGTCCTGGGCGAGCTCGGCATCAAGGACGATCCGCTGCTCGACATCGCCATGGAGCTGGAAAAGATCGCGCTGACCGATTCCTATTTCATCGAGAAGAAGCTCTACCCCAACGTCGATTTCTATTCCGGCATCACGCTGAAGGCGCTGGGCTTCCCCACTACCATGTTCACCGTGCTGTTCGCGGTTGCCCGCACCGTCGGCTGGATTGCGCAGTGGAAGGAGATGATCGAGGACCCGCACCAGAAGATCGGCCGTCCGCGCCAGCTTTATACCGGTGCGCCGGAACGGGATTACGTGCCGATCGCGAAGCGGTGAAGGTAGCGAGTAGCGAGTAGCGAGTAGTAGCTGAAGCAGCTTGGCTGTTACGGCCAGCACCATTTCCTATTCGCTACTCACTACTCGCTCACTTCCTCACCATGCCCATCACCACCCCCGCCGCCATCTCGCCTGACGGCTTGTCGGTTGCCATACGCCCGGCGATTTCGGCAAAACCGTCCTTCTGCCAGGCGCGGTAGGCGGTATCGGAGAATAGCGCCTCCAGCTGGCGCGCCAGATAATGCGGCCGCACATATTGGTTGTAGTGTTCCGGCACGACCGGCCGGTCGGCGATGAGATTGGGCAAGGCTGCGCTCCAAACTTTGATCAGTCCCTGCGCCATGCGCATGACCGGATCGAGCCGGTAGCAGGAGATCATCGGCACGCCCGCCAGTGCCAGTTCCAGCGATACCGTCCCCGACGCGATCAGCGCCGCATCGGCCTTGCCGAAGGCCTGCCATTTGCGTTCGGCATCGAGGATGATCTCCGGCTTCTCGTCCCAGCTCGCGACCGAGGACCTGACCAGGTCGGCGACGTGTGGCACCGTCGGCAACAGCAAGCGCAAGCGGTGCCCGCGCGCCCGCAGAATCGATACCGTTTCGCCGAACGGCCCGACCAGGCGCCGCACCTCGCCGCGGCGCGAACCGGGCAATACAAGCAACGTTTTCACACGGTCGGCGGAGAGGTCACGCGGCTGCGCCTGCGCCCTGGCGGCACCGACTATGCCCGGATCGTGTGCAAGGCGATGCCCGACATAGGTGCCGGGCGGCCCGCCCAGGCGAGCGAGTTCCTTCACTTCGAACGGCAGGATACAAAGAATGTGATCGACATATGGCTTCATCGCCGCCGCCCTGCCCGGCCGCCAAGCCCATACGCTGGGGCAGACATAGTGAACGATTGGGATCGTCGGATCGGCGGCACGCACCTTCTTGGCGACGCGCAGCGAGAAATCCGGACTGTCGATGGTGATAAGGCAGTCGGGCTTTTCATCGACAATCGCGTTTGCCGTCTGGCCGATCCGCCGCATCAGGCGCGGCAGGTCGCGCAGGATGGCGCTAAGCCCCATCAGCGCGATCTCGCTGCCGTCGAACAATGGCGCCAAACCGAGCACCTGCAAATGGCGGCCGCCGATGCCTACGAGCCGAACTTCGCGCCCGGTCATGCGCTTTAACGCCTGCACAAGATCGGCGCCAAGCAGATCGCCGGACTCCTCGCCGGCGACGACGGCTATCTTCAACGGCCGCTCATTCGCCATGCACCGGCTCCGCAGCAGGCAGGCCGATCACGAACAGGCCGAGCGCATTGGCACGCCCGATGGTGGCAGGACCTTCGAGCACCAGCGAGCGGCCGGCTTCGACGGCAATGCCGGCCAGTCCGGCGGCATGCGCCGCCTCGACGGTCAGCGGGCCAATGGAGGGCAGATCGGCACGCAGTTCCTGACCGGGCTTGGCGCATTTGACCAAAACACCACGGCTCCTGCCAGCCAGCCTCCCGTGCCCGCGTAATTGTTTTGTCCGCTCGAGCAGCCCGTCTGTGCCCTCGACGCCTTCCAGCGCGATGGCGCGGCCACCGACCGCAACAGCCGCCTGGCCAATATCCAGCGCGCCGATAGCTTTTGCTGCAGCGTGCGCCGCCTCGATGTCGCGCCAGTCGGATTTGCGTGGCGCGGTCTTGGTCAGCGGGCCTTCGGCGGCGACCAGTTCCGGCACGATCTCGTGAGCGCCGACAACCTTGATGCCGCTGCGCTCGATCCTGCGCACGAACAGTTTCAGCACCGTATCGTCCCCCCGGGTTACACCGACGAGAAGGCTGGGTAGCCAGGCGAGCAGGCCCAAATTGAGGCGCATGGCGCTAAGCCTGGGGCGGCGCGTAATATGACCCGCGGTCACCAGATGCGTAACGTGATGCCGCTTGAGCATCGGCAGCAGCGAGCCGACGTCCTCCAGCCTCAAGCTTGCCTGCTCATAGGGCTCGAAATCGGCTATGCGGTCGACCTCGCCCGCCGCCATGACGACGAAGGGAGGTTTGCCTTGCCGGGCGAGCGCTCGGGCAATTTCGACCGGGAGACTGCCGCCGCCAGCGATGATGCCGACCTTGGCATCTGGCGCGAGATCAAGGCCCTTTCCGGCAGCCTCAATCTTCGTCATCTGCCCTCAGTCTTCATCATCGGTATCGTCGCCGTCGCTACCCTTGAGCGACGGCACGGCGTAGTGCCGCTTGCCGCGACCGGCGATGAAGTCGACGATCTTCATGGCAGTCGGCGACGAGGCGAATTCCGCCTTGGCGAATTCGATGTTCTCGCCGACGGTCCGGGAGCGATCGAAGATCGTCTTGTAGGCTTTGCGCAGCAAGTGGATCTCCGAACGCGGCAGGCCGGCGCGCTTCAGGCCAATGATGTTGAGGCCGCGAAGGTTGGCACGGTTGCCAACGGCGATGGCGTAAGGAATGACGTCGCCGACGATCGCCGAGCAACCGCCGAGAAAGGCGTTATC
Source organism: Mesorhizobium sp. M0778 (assembly GCF_040320105.1). Taxonomy (NCBI): domain Bacteria; kingdom Pseudomonadati; phylum Pseudomonadota; class Alphaproteobacteria; order Hyphomicrobiales; family Phyllobacteriaceae; genus Mesorhizobium; species Mesorhizobium sp. M0778. The sequence continues at coordinate 109,927 of NZ_JAMYPA010000010.1, forward strand.
GCCGATGCGGACAAACTGATGAACCGCGGTAAGGCCGCCGATGTAGACATTGTCACCGACTTCGCAATGCCCGCCTAACGTCGCTTGATTGGCGAAGGTGGCGTTCCTGCCGACCACGCAGTCATGTGCAATGTGGGCATAGGCGAGGAAATTGCCGTTGTCGCCGATCGTCGTTTCGCCGCGGCTGGAATCGGTGCCGAGATGCATGGTGACGCCTTCGCGGATCGCGCAGTTCTCGCCGATCACCAGCGTGGTACGGCCGCCCTTGTGCTTGGTGTTCTGCGGCGGCCCGCCCAGTATCGCCATCGGATAGACCTTGGTCGATGCACCGATGGTGGTCGCGCCCATCACCGACACATGGCTGACCAGTTCGACACGGTCGCCGATCACGGCGTCGGGGCCGACGTAGCAGAAGGGTCCGATGCGGGCGCCTTCGCCGATTTGGGCGCCTGCCTCGATGACCGACGATGGATGGATGACTGTCTGGATTTTCATTAGCATTCGTTTGTCAGCCGCTTGCGACCATCATTGCCGAGATCTCGGCTTCCGCCGCCTTGGTGCCATCGACGAGGGCCTCGCAGGCGAATTTGAGAAGATTGCCGCGTTTCTTGATTTTCTTCACATGAATTTTCAATTGGTCGCCTGGAACGACCGGCTTGCGGAACTTGGCGTTGTCGATGGTCAGGAAATAAACCAGCGACGGCTTTTCCGTACCGAGGCTGCGGATGCAGATGGCGCCGGCCGTCTGCGCCATCGCCTCGATGATGAGCACGCCGGGCATGACCGGCTGGTCGGGGAAATGACCTTGGAAATGCGGCTCGTTTATGGTGACGTTCTTGATGCCGATGGCGGATTCGTCGCCATCTATGTCGACAATGCGGTCGATCATCAAGAACGGATAGCGGTGCGGCAGGAGCTTCATCAGCCGCATTATGTCAACCGCTTCGAGCGTCGCCGCTGCGATCTCAGCCATTTCCCCCCTCACCCTGTTTGCGCGTCCGTGCAAGTCTGCGCAAGGCCGCTATCTCGCGCATGGCTTCCGCCATCGGCTGCGCCGGATATCCTCCCCAAATCTCACCTGCAGGCACATTGCTCATAAACCCGCTTCTTGCGGCAAGCTTGGCCCCGGACCCGATGGTCAAATGATCCGCAAGGCCGACGCCGCCACCCATGGTGACGTTGTCGCCTACCGTCACGGAACCGGAAATACCCGAAAGCCCGGCTATAATGCAATTGCGGCCGATGCGAACGTTGTGGGCGATCTGCACCAGATTGTCGATCTTGGTGCCCTGGCCGATGATCGTGTCGGACATGGCGCCGCGATCGACGGTCGTATTCGAGCCGATCTCGACGTCGTCCTGAATGATGACGCGGCCGATCTGCGGAACCCGCTCCGGACCCTTGGCGCCGGCAACGAAACCGAAGCCATCCTGGCCGATCCTGGCACCGCCATGGATGATGACGCGATTGCCGATCAACGCATATTGCACGCTTGCACCTGGACCGACATAGCCGTCGCGGCCGATCTGAGAGGAAGGACCGATAACCGCATGCGGGGCAATGACGGTTCCGCTGCCGATGGCAGCGCGCGGCCCGATGACCGCGCCTGCTTCGATGATCGCACCGGCCTCGACATGGGCGGTCGGATCGACATGGGCGTGCGGCGAGATACCGGTTTCGCCGGTCATCGGTCCAGGCGTTGCAGCCGCCGGGAAAAGCAGGCGCCCGACCATTGCGAAAGCCTGCTGCGGGCGCGGATGCACCAGCACCGCAATGCCCGCCGGCGCCTTGCCGGCAAATTCGGCGGGGCAGAGAACCGCTGCCGCCCGCAGTGACTGCATCAGCGCGAAATTGCGCCTCCCATCGACGAAGACAAGCGCGTTCTCGCCGCCTTCGTTGGCGGGCGCCAGAGCCTCGATCGATACATCGGAGAGACCGGAATCGACAAGCGTCGAGCCGGTCAGATTCGCGACTTCGCCGGCCGTATACCGGCGTGAGGGCGCGAAGAACACCGGATCGGTCATTCCAGAAGCAATATCCAGCTAGCGCATGACCCCGGAAATCGGAAGTCGATCCTCGGAAAGGATCATGCGCAAAAACAAAGTGCTACAACATCCTTTGCGTGTCCAATAGGACGCGCTGCGCTGTAGTGTCGGGTCACCGCCCATCCGGATCCAAACGAGCCGGAAGCATCGTTACCCGCACATCAGAAGCGGGTCGATATACCGAAGTTGAATTCCTGCACGTCGTCGGTCTTTTCCTTCTTGACCGGGATCGCATAGTCGATGCGGATCGGACCGAAGGGCGATGCCCACATCAGGCCGACACCGACAGAAGCGCGCCATTCCATTCCGGTTGTCGACTGATCGACGAGGCCACTTGCAATCTTGCTGCCGTAGAGCGTTGCCGCATCGGCAAACACTGCCCCGCGGAGGCCGAAGCTTTCCGGGATAACCGGCAGCGGGAACTGGGCTTCGGCCGAGGCGTTGAAATAAGTGGTTCCGCCGAGATGGTCGTTGCGGTTGTCCAAGGCAACCGGACCGATGCCACCATATTCGAAGCCGCGGATCATACGGTCGCTGCTCTGGAAATGGTCGAAGACACGTAGATCGCCGCCGCCATATCCCTGGACATGGCCGGCGCCGCCGGAAATGAGGCCTACCAGATCCAATTGTTCGGACAACGTCTGATAGATGCTGCCGCGCGCCGTGACCTTGATGAACTTGGCGTCGCCGCCGACGCCGGCCACTTCGGTGTTGACATTGGCATAAAGCCCGTCATGCGGGTTCTTCATGTCGTCGATGGTGTTGTAGATCAGGCCGAGGCTGACCGACGACTTGAGCCATGGGCTCTCGTTAACTCCGTTTTGGATCGCCTGGGAGACGTTGCAACCGGCCATTGGGTCGCAGTCTTCGTCGAACTCGTACTTCTCTTGCGCGATATTGTACGCGAGCTGCGTCGTGATGTTGTCGGTGATCGGCAGACCGAAACGCACTGTCGCGCCCGTCGTATCGCTGTCGTAATGGTCGTAGTTTCGGCTCTGCTTGTAGATGTCGAAGCCGGCCGCGATGCGCCGCCCAAGGAAATAAGGTTCGGTGAAAGAGAAGCTGTAGTCGCGCGAGTTCTTGCCGCCGCCCGCCGCCACCTTGATGAATTGGCCGCGACCGAGGAAATTGCGCTCACTGATAGAACCTTCGACGGACGGACCTGACGTTTCGCCACCAGTCGAATAGCCGGCACCGATCGAGAATTCACCGGTCGACTTCTCGACTACGTCGACCACCAACACGACCTGGTCCGGCTCAGAGCCCGGAACGGTGGAAATCTCGACTTTCTCAAAATAATCGAGCGCTTCCAGCCGCCTCTTCGCGCGCTGGATGAGAACCTGGTTGAACGCATCGCCTTCGCTGACATCGAATTCGCGGCGAATGACGTAGTCGCGCGTTCGATCGTTTCCGCGGATCTCGATGCGCTCGATATAGGCCTTGGTGCCCTGGTCGATTGTATACACAACCGAGATCGTGTGGTTTTCGAAGTTGCGATCGCCGCGCGGCGTCACCTGGGCGAAGGCATAGCCCGAACCGGCGACTTTCTCGGTCAGCGCGATGATCGTGTCCTCGACGTCCTTGGCGTTATAGACATCGCCCTTGTGGGTCTGGACTACCGATTCAAGCGACTTGCTGTCGACCTCGGGGATTGTGCTTTCGACACTGACATCGCCGAACGTATAACGCTCGCCCTCCTGCACCGTGATGGTGACGGTGTATTTGTTGGTGGTGTCGTCGAGTTCGCCGACAGCCGAGACGACCTGGAAGTCGGCATAGCCGTGATTGTAATAGAAGCGGCGCAACAGCTCTTGGTCGGCCCGCAGCTTGTCCTCGTCATAGACGTCGTCGCGCAGCACGAAGGAAAGGAAGGACGAGCGCTTGGTGGAGATGATGTCCGACAGACGGCGGCTCGAATAGGCGCTGTTGCCGACGAAATTGATCGCTGCGATCTGGGTGCGGCCGCCTTCGTTGATGTTGAAGACCACGTTCACGCGGTTATCGCCGAGATCCATGATCTGGGTGGTCACGGCGGCGTCGTCGCGGCCGATACGCCTGTAAGCGGCCTTGACCGCCTCAACGTCGGTGTCGAGTTGCTGTTGCGAGAAGGTGCTGCGCGGCTTCAATTGCACCGCAGCTTCAAGCGCGTTGTCCTTGAGCTTCTTGTTGCCCTGGAACAGCACCTGGTTGACGACCTGGTATTCGGAAACCTTGATGACCAGCGTCGATCCGACTTGGTTGATCTGCACGTCCGAAAACAGCCCGGTGCCGAACAGCGCCTTGACCGCATCGTCGATGTCGGAGCTGGAAAACGCCTTGCCCGGCTTGATCGTCACGTAATTGCGGATGGTGTCCGCGTCGACACGCTGATTGCCGGTGACTTCGACTCTGGAGACGACAGCCGCCTCGGCGGCCGATGTGGCAACGAACTGCACTGCGAGCGCGCCTGGTACAACCAGAGCGGCGGACATAGCCACCGCGGACGCGGCGCTCAGAAACTTGGATGCTGCCTTCATCGGGCTTTTGTACCTTTTCTCGAAGTCCCCACGGCGAGAAAACCGGACGTGCGGTAATTTCCCCTACCGTATTAACCGGATTTTCCCTACACGCAAGGCTTCTGGTTAATTTGTATTTACTTAACCCTGTGGCGTGGCTTTCGCGTCACGCATATCCCCACGCATGGTAAACGGCGTCTCAACATTGCTCGTGCCGAAGCCAAATTCCTTCATGATTTCAGCACCCAAACAGATCGTTCCAGAAAACAAAGCCCATGAAGCCGAGCACCAATATGAGGCCGCTTCGGTAAGCCATTTCCATCATCCGTTCGGACACCGGCCGCCGGATGACAGCCTCCACGCCGTAGAACAGAAGATGCCCTCCGTCGAGGGGGGGAATCGGCAAAAGGTTGAGAATCCCGATCCCGACTGACAGGAATGCAACAAGCTGTACGAGCCATTCAAAGCCGAGCTTTGCCGCCTGACCCGACATCTTGGCGATCTTGATAGGGCCGCCCAGCTGGCACTTGTCCTCGCGACCGACAACGAAACGTTGCAGGAACTGGCCGGTGCGCTGAATGACGTGTCCGGTTTCCTGGACCGCTGCCCCGACCGCCCCGGCCGGACTGTAGGTGATCAGCCGTGGCTGGCCGAGTTCCTTGTTGTTGACGACGCCGATCACGGCCACCTGGACCTTGTTGCCCAGTGCGTCCTGTTGTTCCATCAAGCGCGGCGTCGCCGTGACGGTGATTTCCTTGCCGCCGCGTAGCATGACGAAGGTGATGCTGTCGCCGGCACGGCCGGAGACCAGACGCTGGACGTCGGCAAAGGTCTCGACCTTGCTGCCGTCGACGCTGACGAATCGGTCGCCGGGCATGATGCCGGCCGCCGCCGCCGGACTGCCGACGGTAACCTCAGCCACCATCGGCTCCAGCACGGGACGGCCATGGACAGAAAAAAGCACGGAAAAGACAGCGATCGTCAGCAGGAAGTTGAACAGCGGCCCCGCCACCACTGTCGCCGCGCGCTTCCAGATCGGCTGCGTGTGGAAGGCGACCTTGCGTTCTTCGTCGCTCAGCGCCTCGATCTCCTCCGAGCTGGGCTGGCTCGACGTCGCGTTCATGTCGCCGACGAACTTGACGTAGCCGCCGAGCGGTATGGCGCAAAGCTTCCAGCGCGTGCCGCGGCTGTCGTTGAAGCCGATGATTTCAGGACCAAAACCGATCGAAAAGGCCTTTGCGCCGATACCGCACCAGCGGCCGACGAGGTAGTGGCCCATTTCGTGGACGAAAACGACCACGGTCAGCACGAACAGGAAAGGCACCAGCGTGCCGAGGACAAAGCCCTCTGTGCTGAAAACCGCGTGAAGAATCTCGTTCAATTCATGCCCTCAAATTCATCCACGGCGCAGGTCACGCCGCGACTGTGACATCAATCCAGGCGAATCCATGGCGCAACCCGCGCCAACCCGCCGTCGGATGCCGCTCAAACCGGGAACAGTCCCTGTGCGGGATGGTCGGCGGTCGCGGAAATCCAGCCGATGACGTATAGGGCGAAAGCCGCCGCGACAAGCCCGTCGACCCGGTCCATGATGCCGCCATGGCCGGGTATTAGCGCGCCGGAGTCCTTACGGCCGTGGCGTCGCTTGACCCATGATTCGAACAGGTCGCCGGCTTGCGCGACGATCGAAAGCACCAGTGCGATCACGCCAAGCACGACAACGTTGCCCGTTCCGGCTATGGCGGCCAGAAGCAGCCCGGCCACCACGCCGCCGATCGCCCCGCCGAGCGCCCCGCTCCGCGTCTTGCCCGGCGAGATCGACGGCGCCAGCCTTGGACCACCGACGGAGCGGCCGACGAAATATGCAAAAATATCGGTCGCCCAAACCACGGCGAACAGAAAGAGGATGGCCAGCAGCCCGGAACGGTCGCCGTCGCGCAAGAAGGCCAGCGACAGGCCGGAAACCGCCGCATAGGCAAGGCCGGATGCTTCCCACGGTCCTGCCTTGCGCATCGACGCCGCGATGGCAGCGACAGCAACCAGAGCCGCGACGAGCGGCAGCAGCAAAGACGCAGGCAGGCCGGCGATGAGGGCACCGATAAAGACCACGATCAGCGCCTCGGGCAGAAAGCGGAAACCTGCCGTAGCATTAGCACCTGCCGGCGCAACGGGGCGGCTCATCCGCGTCCACTCGTAGAAGATCACCGCCGCCATGGCAGCGCAAAGCAACCGGAAGGGCAGTCCGCCAAGCCAGGTCAGGCCGAGCGTAACGATGGCAAGCACGACGGCCGAAATGACGCGGAGCTGAAGGTTGCTCATCCCTCAGCCCGAGGCGACGTCTTGGGCGGCAAGTCCGCCGAAGCGGCGCTCGCGGCCGGCGAAATCGCGCAGTGCATCGGACAGGTGCTCGCGACTGAAGTCGGGCCAGTAGCAAGGCAAAAAAACAAGTTCGCTGTAGGCGGCCTGCCATAACAGGAAATTCGACAGCCGAAGCTCGCCGCTGGTGCGGATAACCAGTTCCGGGTCCGGAATGCCCTCTGTATCGAGCGAGTTGGCGAAGGACTCTGCCGTGATCGCTTCGCTGTCGATCTCGCCACGCGCCACCGCCGCGGCGAGCTTGCGCGCTGTGCGGACGATCTCGTCGCGCCCGCCATAATTGAAGGCGATGACCAGCGTCAGCGCCTCGTTGCGGAGAGTGAGCGTTTCGGCTTCCTCGAGCAGGCCTCTTATGTCGGGCTGCAGCCCTGCCCTGTCACCGATGACCCTGATTCGGACGCCGCTCTGGTGCAACTCGGCGAGATCGCGTCGGATGAAAAGCTTCAGCAGGCCCATGAGGTCGCTGACTTCGGATTTCGGCCGTGACCAGTTTTCCGACGAGAAAGCGTAGACGGTCAGGAAGGAGATGCCGAGGCTAGGGGCGGCGCGCACCGTCTTGCGCAGCGCTTCGACGCCGGCGCGGTGACCGGCGAGCCGCGGCAAGCCGCGCGCCTTGGCCCAGCGTCCGTTTCCGTCCATGATGATCGCGACATGCGCGGGCGTTGCCATGTTCTCGCTTCCGGGCCAGCCGTGGCCAGACCCTAGACCTGCATGATTTCCGCTTCCTTGTCGGAAAGCAGGTGGTCGATGGTGCTGATTGTCTCGTCGGTTAGTTTCTGAACCTGGTCGGCCCGTTTGCGGTGGTCGTCCTCGCTGATGTCGCCGTCCTTTTCCGCCTTTTTCAGAAAGTCCATGCCGTCCCGGCGAACGTGACGCACAGCGACGCGGGCATTCTCGGCATAGCCGTGCGAGATCTTGACAAGCTCCTTGCGGCGCTGCTCGTTGAGTTCAGGCAACGGGATCCTGAGATTGGTGCCGTCTACGATAGGATTGAAGCCGAGATTGGATTCACGGATGGCGCGGTCGACGGCACTGACCATCGACTTGTCCCAGACCGAAACCGAGATCATGCGCGGCTCCGGCACCGACACGGTTGCCACCTGGTTGATCGGCATGGCGGTGCCGTAGGCCTGCACCTGGATGGCGTCGAGCAGGCTGCTCGAGGCGCGGCCGGTGCGCAGCGAAGCCAGATCATGCTTGAACGCGGCGATCGCCCCGTCCATGCGCCGTTTGAGATCGTCGTATTCGCCACTCATCATCGTCTCCTCGACCCGTTTAGCCCGGGTTCACTGCCTTGAGGGTAAAACCCTGTTCGAGCCTCAATCCGCGAACTGGTCCCTCTTTCGGGTTCACGGTCCGGATTAATCGTCGGCGACAACCGTGCAACGGCCGCCGCCACGCAGGATATCACCGAAACCACCCTTCTCGTGGATCGAATAGACGATTATCGGAATGTTGTTTTCGCGCGCAAGTGCAATCGCCGCGGTATCCATGATCGAAAGCCCGCGTTTTATGACGTCGCTATGGCTGATGCGCTCGAAGCGTGTCGCGTTCGGGTCCTTCTTGGGATCAGCCGAATAGACGCCATCGACCTGAGTGCCCTTGAACAAAGCATCGGCGCCGATCTCGGCGGCGCGAAGGGCTGCAGCCGAATCGGTAGTGAAAAACGGATTGCCGGTGCCACCGGCGAAGATGACGACCTTGCCCTGGTTCATGTAGGCGGTTGCCTGACGCTGCGAAAAACTTTCGCACAGCTCGGGCATGGCGATCGCCGACAACACCACGGCGTCGACGCCGATCTTGTTGAGCGAGGTGCGTAGCGCCAGCGAATTGATGACCGTGGCAAGCATGCCCATATGGTCGCCGGTGACGCGGTCTCCGCCTTTTGATGCAACCGCGACGCCGCGAAAGATGTTGCCGCCGCCGATGACGACACCGACCTCGATGCCCAGTGCGCGGGCCTCGGCAATGTCGGCGGCGATGCGGTCGACCACCGATACGTCGATGCCGAAATGCTGTTCGCCCATCAACGCTTCGCCCGACGCTTTCAGCAAGACACGTCGGTAGAGGGGCTTCACCGTCATCTGGTCCTCGTCATCATGCGTGTGACGCGCTTCGGTGGCGCCCCGAAACACTGGGCGTTCCGATACACGAAGGGCGCCGCGATGTCACCCGGCGCCCGGGCCGGTAAGTTGAGATCGTGGACTGGGATAGCCGTCAGCTCACGCCGGCAAAAGTGCCTTGCATGAGCAGATCCGGCAGATAGCTTGCCGGCTTGTCGCCAACCGCCTGCCCACCGGTCAAGCCGCCTTGTATTTCAGGGCCGAAGAACGAATACGGAAAGGGCGTGACCGGCCGGCTCACCGCATCGAGCCGTGCCCGAAGGTCTTCGGGAATGTCGAAATCAAGCGCGCCGAGATTGTCCTTGAGCTGGTCAAGCCTGGTGGAGCCGACGATGACGGACGCAATGCCTGGCCTGTTTGCCGCCCAGTTCAGGGCGACCTGGGCCATGCTGCGGCCGAGCTGGCCGGCAACCCTCTCCAGTTCGGCGACGATTTGCCAGTTGCGGTCGGTGAATTTCTGGAAACCGGGATTGGTCGAACCACGCATTGTCTCCAGCCGGCCACCATCCTTGACGATTGTATCGAAACGGCATTTTCCGCTGAGCAGGCCGCTGGCCAACGGACTCCAGACCATGATTCCAGCGCCATAGCGCGTGCCGAACGGCACGAACTCGTGCTCGATGTTGCGCTCGGCCAGCGAATATTCGACCTGAAGCGCCGAAACCGGTTCATAGCCGCGATGCTCGGCGATCGCCTGCGCCCGGCTTGCGTACCAGGCCGGCACGTCGGACAGACCGACATGCCGGATCTTTCCGGCGCGCACCAGATCGTCCAGCGTCCGCATCACCTCCTCCGGTGGCGTCAGCCTGTCCCAGGTATGGAGGATGTAGAGGTCGATGTAATCGGTGCCGAGCCGCTTCAGCGAACCGTCTACCGCCCGCAGGATGTTCTTACGGCCGTTGCCGCCGGCATTTGGATTACCCGGTTCGGCGTTGTAGGTGAATTTGGTACTGATCACCGCCTTGTCGCGCAGCCCACGCTCGGCGATGAATTCGCCGAGCCAGGTTTCGGCCGTGCCACCGGTATAGAGATCGGCGGTATCGAACAAATTGCCACCGGCTTCGACATAGGCATCAACCAAGGCGCGCGCCGTTTCCTTCTCCGCGCCCCAGCCCCATTCCGTGCCGAACGTCATGGTGCCGAGCGCCAGACGAGTGACACGCAGCCCGCTGTTGCCGAGCGTGTAGTAGGACATGGTCATGGATTTTCTCCTGAAATTTGAAAACGGGATTGAGGTCCTTGCCTGGGATATGCAGTCAGGCCTTGGCCAGCGCATCGACCACCACCTGGAACCGACGCGGATCGAAATAGTCGTGGTAGGCGCTGATCAGACCGCTCTCGAAGCGGAAGATCGCGATATTGCTGTTGGTGTATTCAGAGCCGCCAATCAGCATCGCGCGGTTCTTGTACTCAACGACGATCGCGTCCGAATCCGCTGCCGGATAGACGGCTGTCAGCTGGGAGTCGAAGGATTCGAAATTGCCGAAGAGGCCTCGGAAGGCCGCCAGGATCGCGGCCTTACCATCGATGCTGCTTCCAAATCCTGCCGGCGGGTAGAAGACAAGGATTCGGCCATCTTCAGCCCAAAGGTTGCCCCATGCCTCAATGTCCTTGCGGTGCATCAGGTCAAAGAATTTACGCACTGTCTCGAGATTACGGGTTCGTTCGGACTTGAGGTCGGTCATTGGACGTCTCCTTGGCTGCTCGGCGATTGCCGTGTGATGCAGCCAAAGATGCGTTCTTCTTCCCTATCCGATAAGATTGCATTATCCGAATGGACTATGCGATACCATGCATGAATGGATCGCGATCTGCTTAGCCACCTACCTATAATCGTTGCCGTCGCGCGGCGTGGCGGCTTCGCCTCGGCGGCCGCCGAGCTCGGCATGAGCCCGTCAGCGGTCAGCCATGCGGTGCGGCTGGTGGAGGAGCGAATCGGCCAGCCGTTGTTTGCCCGCACCACACGCAGCGTCTCGCTGACCGAGGCTGGCACCGCCCTCGTCGCTGCGGCGGAGCCGGCGCTGGAAGACATTGCCGACCGGATCGAACGCATCCGCTCTGTCAAAGGCCGGGCAAGCGGACTGCTCAGGATCAACGCGCCGCGTTTGGCGCTGCCTCTGGCGCTGATGCCCATCCTGACGGCGATGGCGGAACGTTACCCTGACGTGACGGTGGAGATCGTCACCGACGAACGTCTGAGCGATATCGTCGGCGAGGGTTTCGACGCCGGCATCCGGCTGGGCGAGATGATCGCCGAGGATATGGTGACGGTGCGGCTGACTCAGCCGTTCCGGACGACCATTGTCGCCTCTCCGGCCTATATCGGCCGCCACGGAAAGCCGCGAACAATTGCTGATCTCTCCACCCGCAACTGCATCGGCTATCGGCTGTTGCGATCACGTGCGCTCTACCGTTGGGATCTGTCAGACCAGGGCAAGGATATCGGCGTCGAGACGCGCGGCAGCGTCGTCGTCAGCGAACCGCTGTCGGCAAAAGACATGGCCCTTGCCGGCATCGGCCTCGCATATCTGTTCGAGCCGCTTGTCAAGCCCGACATCGAGGCAGGCCGGCTGGTCGAAGTCCTTGGCGAGGCATCGATCGAGGAACCGGGACTGTTCCTCTATTTCCCGCGCCGCGCCGCGATGGCCCCGAAGCTCCGCGCCTTTATCGACACCGCGCAAGAAATCGGCCGGGCATCCTCGCGGACACCCGGCCGAAAAAGCCTTTCAAACGAATAGTTTACTTCTTGACCGCTGCCGCGACTTCCGCCGCGAAATCGGTCTCTTCCTTCTCGATGCCCTCACCGAGCGCGAAGCGCAGATAGGCGGCGATTTTGGCCGGCGCGCCGATCTCGCTTTCGGCATCCTTCAGCGCCTTCTCGACGGTGATGTCGGGATTGAGCACGAAAGCCTGCTTGAGCAGCACGACCTCTTCGTAGAACTTGCGCAAACGGCCCTCGACCATCTTCTCGATGATCGCTTCCGGCTTGCCGGACTGGCGCGCCTGGTCGGCGAAGATCGCCTTCTCGCGCTCGACCGCGGCCGGATCGAGCTCTTCGGTGGTCAAGGCCATCGGGTTGGTGGCGGCGACATGCATGGCGACTTGGCGGGCAAAGGCGTTGGCGGCCTGCGCGTTGCCTGTCGTCTCGATGGCGACCAGCACGCCGAGCTTGCCAAGGCCGTCGGCAACCGCATTGTGGACGTAGGTTGCGACAGCGCCGTGCTCGACGGTGAGCTTGGCCGAGCGGCGGAAGCCCAGATTCTCGCCGATGGTGCCGACTGCGTCCTTGATGGTCTCGGTGACCGACTTGCCCGAGCCCGGATAGGGAGCAGCGGCAACGGCCTCGGTCTTGCCGCCATAGGCAAGCGCGACCTTCGCGACATTGGCGACGATCTCCTGGAACGCAGCATTGCGCGCAACGAAATCCGTCTCGGAATTGACCTCGACGATCGCTGCCTCGCGGACGCCGGAATCGACGCCGATCAGGCCTTCGGCAGCAGTACGGCCAGCCTTCTTGTCGGCCTTGGAAATGCCCTTCTTGCGCAGCCAGTCGATGGCTTCTTCCATGTTGCCGTTGGTCTCGTTCAACGCCGCCTTGCAGTCCATCATGCCCGCGCCGGTCAAGTCGCGGAGTTCTTTGACCTGTGCAGCCGAAATGCTCATTGTCGCCTCTTTGTCTAAATGCACCGACGCACCATCGAGTTTCGATGATGCGCCTGGTGCCGGTAGCGCTTACCGCGCCAACATATTGGAAAGATGAAGGCCGCAGCCGGCCTTCGCTATTATGCTTCCGGGGTCTGGGTTGCCGGGCTCTCGGCGGCCGGGGTCGGTTCGAGCGCCGGCTCGACCGGAGCCTCGACCGATGCGCCGATGTCGACGCCGAGTGCGCCCTGCTGGCGGGCGATGCCGTCGATCGCAGCCTTGGCAATCAGATCGCAATAGAGCTGGATGGCGCGGGCCGCATCGTCATTGCCGGGGATCGGGAAGTCGATCTTGTCCGGGTCGCAGTTGGAATCGATGATGGCAACGACCGGGATGCCGAGACGCTTGGCCTCGAGGATGGCGATCGCTTCCTTGTTGGTATCGATCACGAACATCAAATCGGGCGTCGAACCCATATCCTTGATGCCGCCCAGCGCCTTGTCGAGCTTCTCACGCTCGCGGTCGAGGTTGAGGCGCTCCTTCTTGGTCAGGCCCTGAGCCTCGCCGGCCAGCATCTCGTCGAGCTTGCGCAGGCGCTGGATGGAATTCGAGATCGTCTTCCAGTTGGTCAGCATGCCGCCGAGCCAGCGCGAGTTAACATAGTACTGAGCCGAGCGCTGCGCGGCATCGGCGACGATGTCGGAGGCCTGGCGCTTGGTGCCGACGAACAGCACGCGGCCGCCCTTGGCAACAGTGTCGGAAACCTGCTTCAGCGCCTGGTGCAGCAAAGGCACCGTCTGCGAGAGGTCGATGATGTGGATGTTGTTGCGGGCGCCATAGATATAGGGCGCCATTTTCGGATTCCAGCGGTGGGTCTGGTGGCCGAAGTGAATGCCAGCTTCCAATAGCTGGCGCATGCTGAAATCAGGCAGAGCCATTCTTATTTCCTTTCCGGTTAGCCTCCACGGACACAGGCATTTTTTGGACTTGGTCCTCGAACGCCACCGGAGGTTTCCGCCGGATTTCTCCCGGGCAGACACCAAAGTCCGTGTGTGGAATGTGCGCGCATATAGAGGGGATGCGCGACAAACGCAAGCGCTGTGGCGTCTTGCGGCTCAGCGTGCGGCGATCAGCGCACCGGTGCCTATCATGGCGCCGCCGGCAAACCTGTTCATCAGCCGCATGCGCCTTGGCGTCTTGAACCAGCTCGAAGCCCGCCCGGAGAGCGCTGCGTAGAAGCCCATGGTGACGATGTTGACGCAGATCACGACCGCAACCACGAGCAGCCCATCGGCGAAGGTCATCGTATTGAGGTCAAGAATCAGCGGCATGATAGAGGCGTGGAACAGGATCGCCTTGGGATTGCCCAATGCGATGGAGATACCGAGGAAAAACGATCGAGACAGTCTTGCCTGGGTTGCGTGCTGTCCATGCGATCGCGCGGAGGCCGATCGCCACATCCGGATGCCGAGAAACACCAGATAGGCAGCACCCGCATACTTCAGGATTAAAAAAACCCATTCGAAGGCCTGTACCAGCGCCACGAGACCGAGCAGTGCCAAGGTGACCAGCACCGCGTCGCCTGCGGCGATGCCGAGTCCAGCCAGGAAAGCGCGAACGAAGCCAAGCGAGACGCCATTGGCGATAACCGTGAACATCGCCGGACCAGGCGTGGCGGCGGCAAATGTGATCGCGGCGCAGTAAGCCAAAAATGCCGTCAATGTCATCGTCGCATCTTCCCCCTCGGCACGCGCACACGCCGGAAAACAGCGACGATCTCCTCGCGGCTGCACTCGATGGCGCCGAGCCGCACCGCGCGGTCGCGCTCGAACCCGGTTATGTCATAATGCGGCGCCGATGTCTTCGGCGGCCCTTGGTAGGACGAGCGCTTGATGCCGAGCTGCGCGGCGAAGCGATGCAACTCGTCGGTGTCGTCTGCCAGCAGATGACACCAGCGGTGGCCGACCCATTTCCAGATCGCCGCATCGACATAGACCGCCATGAGGCTTGCCGCACTCCTTCATCTTGCGCCGACCAACACGCCGCTAACGATGATAGAAGGGATTAGCATAGAATATGAAGCCGCCGCCGGCCTGGAGTTGCGCTATGGTGCTGGTGATGGTCCCCTGCATGCGGTCGTGCAGTTCGACGAGTGCCGCCTCGACGGAGCCTTCATAGGCGTGCAAGCCTAACGGGTCCGGCACCCGAATATGGGCGCGGCGTGGGCCTGCCGGCTGCGGCACGAAACGATCGATCGTATCGCGCAGTGTACCCTTGCAATAATCGTTGCGGATCCGCTTCAAGTGTTCGGCGATCTCCTCCTGCGTGATGCGCGGATTGGCTGAAGCCCACGGCCCGACACGCCGCAAGCGCTGGATCGTATCCGCCAGCGTTCGGACCTGCTTCCGGCTTCCGGTATCATCCGTGTTTTCTCGCAGCCAGCGGCGCGACCGGCGCAAAAGCTCGGCACTGTCGAGCGTGCCGGCGCCGACCGAGACAAGTTCAGCAAGGCGACGGCCGAGTTCCGCGAGCAGGTCCTTCTGACGTGTGTCATACGAAACCCGCTCATCGGACCGCAGGCCATATGCAGCCTCATCGCGCGACAGCAACGTCGCATAGATATGATGGACGCGCTCCGGCAGCGAATCGGCGGCATGGCGTTCGATCTTCAGGCTGCGCTCGACGTAGGCGCACTCCTTTGCCAGCGCTGCCTCGACATTCCCCGTGAAAGCGAGCTTCCAGATCACGGGCGCGATCCAAACTTTGAAATCCGGATCCGTCAGGCGGCCGCGCTTCAGCGCTTCGAGCCCCATCTCGACCGCGCCCGGCAGCAGCGGGGCAACGATGTTGGCATGCCAGCCGACGCCGCCTTCGGGATGCAGGAGAACGCCGTGCCCTTTCAGCGCCCAGGCCACCGAATGTTCCTTGGCGGCCCCGCTATTGCCCGGGATTTGGGCGATTAGATTGTTGGCCAGCCAGAATTTCTGCATCAGCCGGCCAAGCCCGTTGACGACGCCGTGCGTGGCCCAGGATGCCGCCAGCGGGCTTACCCGCGAGACGACCTCCTTGTCGATCATCCAGTCGGTAAAGAACTCCGGATGGTTGGGCGTGATGAACGTCGCCTTGCCCGCGCCGCAACAAGCCTTCAACCTTTGCCGGTCGTCCTCCGGAAAATCGATGTGGCGGACATTGGCGACGCCGCGCAGACCGGCCAGACGGTTGAACGGCAACAGGTCGCGAAGCCCCGGAATGCCGTGCAGCATGACAATGCGGTTGACGAATGTCATGGCCTTGATCAGCGTCGCATTGGGCCGCGGCGCCACAAAAACGTCGATCCTGCTCAACCTGCTCCCCCCGCGGCGCTTACCGTCGTAAGACGTTGATATGCAATTGCGGCATGCTCAAGTCGGTGCAACATGCCCGCAAGATCAAGCGCCACTATCGCGGAGAGCAGCCGGCAGCAGCTTGCCGTCGGTTCGAGCCTATTTCGACGGGCAGGTCTTTGGCTGATCGAACAGCGACAGATTGACCAGCTTGCCGGTCATCGAGAACTCGCCATAGTCCATTACGAGACCGCGCGTGATGCCGTTCTCGTGCAGCTTGAAGCTGATCCGGTATTCCGGCACTTCCTCGCCGCCTTTGTCGGTATCGTCGAAATAGGCGATGTCAACCGGCCAGTATTTGTCGCTGGCGAGCTTGGCCAGCGCCGGCACTTCCGGATCAGTCTTGTCGGCATTGGCTTGCTTGCCGACGACGACGGTGGTGGTCATCACCTTGTTGGCATCCTCCGAGCCGTCGAACAGGTTGGTTTCGTAAAAACGCTCGCCCTTTTCCGCCTTGCCGATCATTTCAACCATTTGCTGGGTCGGGAACTGGGTCGCGGCGAGTTCCAGGCTGTTCTTCTCGGGCTTGTCGATTTCGACCTTGAGACCATTGGCCTCCTTCGTTGCCGTCCCCTTGACCTCCTTGTCGAGGTTCTGGTCGACAAAGGACTTGTTGACGAAGGAGAAGGTCTTGCCTTCGGCATCCTCGAAGGTGGTCATCTGCTGGTCGGTCAGCCTAGTATTGTCGTTGGTGACGATCTGGGTGACCAGGCGGAACTTTACCGTGTAGCCCTCGCAAGGCGAGCCATTGAACTCGTAGACCATACGGCCCGATATGCCGGTGATCCCCGAGCGATCCGACGCCTTGTCCAGGGTGATGTCATAGACGGCACGGTGCGCCTGCAGCGCCGGCACCGCAAAAGCGGGAGCCGCCCAGGAAGCCGCTGTCAGAAGAACGGCGTTGAATGCGAGGCGCGTTGCGCGCATGGGGTGCTCCGATCATCGCGGCTAATGGCAGGCCGCATGGAAAGATGGTCCAGCTTAAAAAAAGTCGTGGCGGAAGCGAGGCAAAAATAGCAATTTCGGCCCGGCCTGCGCGGCACCTTCAAGCAATAGGGAAATAGCATGAGCGAAACAATCGAAAAGCGGCTAAGCGATCTCGGCGTGACGCTGCCGGCTGCCGCTGCGCCCGCCGCCAACTACGTTCCCTATTGCAGGACCGGCAATCTGCTGTTCACCGCCGGGCAGTTGCCGCTCAAGGAGGGCAAGCTCCAGGCGAGCGGGCTGCTTGGCCGCGATGTCGACACGGCGACCGGAAAGGAAGCCGCAAAATACTGTGCGATCAACATATTGGCGCAGGCCCAGGCGGCACTTGGCGATCTCGACAAGATCCGCCGCCTGGTGAAGATCACCGTCTTCGTCGCCTCGGCATCGGATTTTGTCGAACAGCATCTGGTCGCCAACGGCGCCTCGGATTTTCTCGTCGCCGTGCTCGGCGACCGCGGCAAGCACGCCCGCTCCACCGTCGGCACCCCCTCCCTGCCGCTTAATGCCGCAGTGGAAATCGAAGCGATCTTCGAAGTCGAATGACCGGGACTGCGACCATGACCGACCTTTCCTGGCTGACTGCCCGGCCCGTCGCCCATCGCGGCCTCCACGACATGAACAAGGCGCGCTGGGAGAACACTCTTTCCGCCTTCGCCGCGGCAGCCGAGCGCGGCTATGCGATCGAGTGCGACGTGCACCTGTCATCCGACGGCGTCCCCGTCATCATCCACGATGGCGATCTGCGGCGGCTGACCGGCGAGGACGGCTTCGTCTGGCAGCGTACGGCTGCTGAGATCACGGCGCTGAAGGTCGGCGGCACCGCCGACCATTTGCCGACGCTGCAGCAGGCGCTTAATCTGGTCGACGAGCGTGTGCCGATGGTTGTCGAGCTGAAAGGCGCTGCCGGACACGACGAAGGCCTGGTCGAAGGCGTCGGCAAGATGCTCAAGCGCTATAAGGGCAAGACCGCGATCATGTCGTTCGACCATTGGCTGATCCGCGAGTTCCCGAAACATGCACCCGGCATACCCGGCGGGTTGACCGCCTACGGCAACGACAACCATCTGATCGAGGCGCATTTCGCCATGCTGGCGCATGACATCGCCTTTATCTCCTACGCCGCCGGCGACCTGCCGAACCGGTTCGTGTCGTTCGTACGTGAAAGGCTCGGCATGCCGGTGATCACCTGGACAGTGCATGACCAACCTGCCGTCGACCTGACCTTCAAATATGCCGACCAGATGACGTTCGAAGGATTCGAGCCCGATCTTGTGCGGCTTGCTTGAACGGGCTTGTACGGGTTCGCAGCGAGCTTAAGTAAGCCACATGGATCAAGGGGACGACTGCGACAGACAAACGGCGAATGCGGAGCTGTCGATCCGCATCGCCGCGGGCATCGGCGCCTTCACCAGCGCGGAATGGGACAGCCTTGGTGGCACTACGCGGGGCGAGGCAGAAAACGCCTACAACCCGCTTGTTTCATTCGCTTTTTTGAGCGCGCTAGAAGATTCCGGCTGCGCCGTTCGACGCACCGGCTGGCAGGGTCATCATCTCAGGCTGGAAACCGCGCAAGGCAAGCTGCTCGGTGCGGTCCCCTGCTATCTGAAGTCGCACAGCCAGGGCGAATATGTCTTCGACCATGGCTGGTCGGACGCATTCGAACGCGCCGGCGGGCGCTACTATCCGAAGCTGCAATGCGCGGTGCCGTTCACACCCGTCACCGGCCCTCGCCTGCTGGTCGGCAAGCGCGAGGACAGCCCCACCGTCAAGGCCGGCCTTGCGGCCGGCCTAAAGGCGGTGACGGATAAGCTCGGCGTGTCTTCCGCGCATGTCACCTTCGCGCCGGAGGATGATGTCCAGATCTTGGCGGCAGCCGGCTTCCTGCATCGCACCGACCAGCAGTTTCACTTCTTCAACGAAGGCTTTTCGAGCTACGACGATTTTCTCTCGACGTTGGCCTCGCGCAAGCGCAAGGCGATGAAAAAGGAGCGGCGTGAGGCGCTCGCCGACGGCATCTCGATCGACTGGCTGACCGGCAAGGATCTGACCGAAAAAGCCTGGGACGACTTTTACGCGTTCTACATGGATACCGGCAGCAGGAAATGGGGCCGGCCCTACCTCAACCGCGATTTCTTCTCCTTGATCGGCGAGCGCATGGCCGACGACATCCTGCTGGTGATGGCCAAACGCAACGGGCGCTACATAGCCGGCGCCATCAACTTCATCGGTTCAGACGCGCTCTACGGCCGCAATTGGGGCTGCATCGAGGACCACCCGTTCCTGCATTTCGAGGTCTGCTACCATCAGGCGATCGATTTCGCCATCTCGCGAAAGCTGAAGGTGGTTGAAGCCGGTGCGCAGGGCGAGCACAAGCTGGCGCGCGGCTACCGGCCGGTGACGATGCATTCGGCGCACTACATCGCCCATCCAGGTCTGCGCAATGCAGTGGCCGACTACCTCCAGCGCGAGCGGCGCGAAGTCGAGCGGATGAGCGAATATCTGGAAGAGCACACCCCGTTCCGCAAGGACATGGCGGAGTAGCAAAACCCGCCCGATCGCTCAACCACGTTCGAGCCTGCATGGCCGATGTCGACCGATCGTCTTGCCCGCCCGCAACAGCTTCGCTACACGAGACCGCGAGCCAAGAACCGGAGCGTGCGCCATGGCCGAAGCAACCTACGACAGCAGCAACATTTTCGCAAAAATCCTGCGCGGAGAAATCCCTTCGCACCGCGTCTACGAGGATGATGCGGTCATCGTCTTCATGGATGTGATGCCGCAAGGACCGGGTCACACGCTGGTCGTGCCGAAAGCGCCGTCGCGCAACCTGCTCGACGCGGATCCGGCGGTGCTTGGCCCCCTCTTCGCTCACGTGCAGAAAGTTGCGCGGGCAGTAAAGAAGGCCTTCGATGCCGATGGCGTCACGGTCATGCAGTTCAACGAACCAGCTTCGGGCCAGACCGTCTACCACCTCCATGTCCATGTCATTCCGCGCTTCGAAGGCATCCCCTTGAAGCCGCACAGCGGACAGATGGAACAGCCTGAAGTCCTGGCTGAGAACGCCGGCAAGATACGGACGGCGCTGGCAAACTGAATCGGGGCGAAGCCGCTCGGCCGACACTCGACCACAAGCTTCATGAAAAAAGCCCCGTTGCCGGGGCTTTTTTACTTGCAGGATTGTCAGTTCTTACGCGGCAGTTGCGGCACCAGGCTGCGCTTGCCGCCATCCTTGCCCTTCGGCTCCGACTTCTGCGCCACCGCCTTTTTCCCGGCGGGCTTTTTCGCCACCGCCTTCTTGGCTTTCGGCACGTCGTCCGGCTCTTCCTTCTTCGGCTTCACCGGCGCCTCGTCGGCGAGCGATTCGAGCTTCAGGCCGGTCTCGCCGGTTTCCTTCTTCTCGACGGTGACACGCACCGTGCCGCCCTTCTTGAGCTTGCCGAACAGCACCTCGTCGGCCAGCGGCTTCTTGATGTGCTCCTGAATGACACGGCCAAGTGGCCGCGCACCCATGCGCTCGTCATAGCCCTTGTCGGCCAGCCAGGCGATTGCATCCTGCGACAGGTCGAAGGTCACGCCGCGTTCGGAAAGCTGCGCTTCCAGCTGCATGACGAACTTCTGCACCACCTGATGGATGACCGGCACCGGCAGCGAGCCGAACGGAATGATCGCATCGAGACGGTTGCGGAACTCCGGCGTGAACAGCCGGTTGATCGCTTCGACATCGTCGCCTTCGCGTTTGGTCGAACCGAAACCGATCGCCGCGCGCTGCGCGTCGGATGCGCCCGCATTGGTGGTCATGATCAGGATGACATTGCGGAAGTCGATCTGCTTACCGTTATGGTCGGTCAGCTTGCCGTGATCCATGACCTGCAACAGGATGTTGAACAGGTCCGGATGCGCCTTTTCGACTTCGTCCAGCAACAGCACGCAATGCGGATGCTGGTCGACGCCGTCGGTCAGAAGGCCGCCCTGGTCGAAGCCGACATAGCCGGGAGGCGCGCCGATCAGCCGCGAAACGGTGTGGCGTTCCATATATTCCGACATGTCGAAGCGGATCAGCTCCACGCCGAGCGAGGCGGCGAGCTGCTTGGCCACTTCCGTCTTGCCGACACCGGTCGGACCGGAGAACAGGTACGAGCCGATCGGCTTTTCCGGTTCCCGCAGGCCGGCCCGCGCCAGCTTGATGGCCGAAGTCAGCGCGGTGATCGCGGTGTCCTGGCCATAGACGACGCGCTTCAACTCGATGTCGAGACCTTGCAGCACCTTCTCGTCGTCGGCGGAAACCGTCTTCGGCGGGATGCGCGCCATCGTGGCGATCGTCGCTTCGATCTCCTTGATGCCGATGGTCTTCTTGCGCTTGGCTTCGGGCACCAGCATCTGCGAGGCGCCGGTCTCGTCGATCACGTCGATCGCCTTGTCCGGCAGCTTGCGGTCGTTGATGTAACGCGCCGAGAGCTCGACCGAAGCCTTGATCGCTTCACTCGTGTAGCGAACCTTGTGGAACTCCTCGAAATAGGGCTTCAGTCCCTTCATGATCTCGATGGCGTCCTCGACGGTCGGCTCGTTGACGTCGATCTTCTGGAATCGCCGCACCAGCGCGCGGTCCTTCTCGAAGAACTGCCGGAACTCCTTGTAGGTGGTCGAGCCGATGCAGCGGATCGCGCCGGACGACAGCGCCGGCTTCAACAGGTTCGACGCATCCATGGCGCCGCCAGAGGTGGCTCCTGCCCCGATCACGGTGTGGATCTCATCGATGAACAGCACGGCGCCGGGATAGTCCTCGAGCTCCTTGACTACCTGCTTCAGCCGCTCCTCGAAATCGCCGCGATAACGGGTGCCGGCCAGCAGCGTGCCCATGTCGAGCGCGAAGATGGTGGCATTGTGCAGCACTTCGGGAACGTCGCCCTCGACGATGCGCTTGGCGAGGCCTTCGGCGATCGCCGTCTTGCCGACGCCGGGATCGCCGACATAGAGCGGGTTGTTCTTGGACCGGCGGCACAGCACCTGGATAGTCCGGTTGATCTCGCTCTCGCGACCGATCAGCGGATCGATCTTGCCAGCCTTGGCCTTGTTGTTCAGGTTGACGCAATAGGCAGTCAGCGCGTCCTGCTGCTGCTTCTTCTTGCCGCCTTCTTCTTGCGGCTCAGCTCCGCCCTGGCTGCCTTGCTCGTCGTCGGCGCCGCGCGGCGTCCGCGTCTCGGAAGCGCCTGGGCGCTTGGCAATGCCATGCGAGATGTAGTTGACCGCGTCGTAGCGGGTCATCTGCTGTTCCTGCAGGAAATAAGCGGCGTGGCTCTCGCGCTCGGCGAAGATGGCGACGAGCACGTTGGCGCCGGACACCTCCTCGCGGCCTGACGACTGCACATGGATCACCGCGCGCTGGATGACGCGCTGAAAACCGGCCGTCGGCTTGGAATCTTCATCGTAGCCGGTGACGAGATTGTCGAGCTCGGTGTCGATATAGGTGAGAACCGTATGCTTCAACTCGTCGAGATCGACGTTGCAGGCACGCATGACTGCGGCCGCCTCGGTGTCGTCGATCAGGGCGAGCAGCAAATGTTCAAGGGTTGCATATTCATGGTGCCGCTCATTGGCGAGCGTCAGCGCTTGGTGAAGCGCCTTTTCCAGGCCTTGGGAGAAAGCCGGCATGTTACCTCACTTCTTCTCCATCACGCATTGCAGCGGATGCTGATTCTGTCGGGCGAAATCCATGACCTGAGACACTTTGGTCTCGGCCACCTCGAATGTATAGACCCCGCACTCGCCCACCCCATGATTGTGAACATGAAGCATTATGCGTGTGGCGGCTTCGCGATCCTTCTGGAAAAAACGCTCCAGCACGTGAACCACGAACTCCATGGGTGTGTAGTCGTCGTTAAGGATGAGGACCCGATACAGACTGGGCTTCTTGGTCTTGGTTTTTGTGCGCGTGATGACGGCCGTGCCGCGACCGGCCTCATTGCCGTTGCTGCCGTTCTGCATTCGCACCACGTAGCTCGTGGCAGTCAAACCTGTAGTCACGTAGTCCTGCCTCTTTCGAATCCTCATGCATGCTCGACATGTAGGTGCTCGATGGACGATTTTAAGCCCTTCTGTTTAGCTGACAATATGGCTAGGTGGCCAAACTTGACCGATTTTTCAAATCGTGAAGACCGCAAGGACCCCGATTTCGAGCTGGCATGAAAAAACCCGGCCGCGCGTTCGCGACCGGGTCTGTCTTTTGAGGCCCAAGGGCCGGCTTGGAACGTTCGTCGAATTTACTTCGCCTTGGCGACAATCGATTCGAACGGCTTGTAGGCTTCCTTGGCGAGTTCGGCATAGAGATCGCCAAGCTTGGTGGCCTCGGTGACGAAGCTCTCATAGGACTGCTTGGCGTAGTCGGACTGGATTTCGATCGCCTTATCCAGCGACTTGGCGGAGAAGAGCTTCTCGACAACGGCGCTGCCGGCCTCAAAACTTTTCTTGGTGTACTCGCCCGCCTCGGTGGCGATGGCCTGTGCACCCTTGGACAGCGATGCAAAGCTCTTCAATCCGGTGTCGGCAAATTCCTTGCCGTATTTGCTGAAATCTTCATAGGTCTGGGTCATTTCACGCATTCCCTTGAACGGTTGCCTTTGGACGATGGACGCGCCTTGTCCGGGCCGCGTTGTGCAATGCGTGTAAATATATTGTGCAGTGCACAAAAAGTCAAGATTTCCGCGGCAATGCGCATCGTGAGCCGCCGGCAATCGCTAAGATTCGAATAAAGAGAGGCTCAATCCCGCAGAAAATGGTGAACGCGGCGGTTACCATAAACGGATTGGTAACGCTGCCCGCGTTAGCGTGGCCCGAGGTGAGGCAGGACCCTTTGCCGCCTCCAAGGCAACGGAAATTCAAAGGAACTATCAGTGCGTAAGGCGTTGTCGGGCTTCGTTTCCAAATCCGCGTCCCCCCTCAAAACGATCATGATTCTCGCTATGGCGATGAGCTTCGTCGTCGCGGACGCGGCTTCATCCATGGCGGCCAAGTCGGCGGCCATCGTCATCGATGCCAAGTCCGGCAAGGTGCTTTATTCGTCGGATGCCGATGGCCGGCGCTATCCGGCCTCGCTTACCAAGATGATGACGCTCTATCTGACGTTCGAGGCATTGGCGAAGGGCAGGATCAGCAGGAATTCTCCGGTCGTGTTCTCGGCCAATGCCGCTGCCGAACCGCCAACAAAGCTCGGCGTCAAGCGGGGCGGCTCGGTCACGGTCGAGACCGCCATCCTGTCGATGGTGACCAAATCGGCAAACGATTCCGCAACTGCGCTTGGCGAGATGCTCGGCGGCAATGAGGCCAATTTCGCCCGCATGATGACCGCCAAGGCGCGGGCGCTGGGCATGCGGGGAACCGTTTTCCGCAACGCCAACGGCTTGCCTGATCCCGGGCAGTTCACGACGGCGCGCGACATGGCGCTGCTCGGTATCGCCCTGAGAGAGCATTTTCCACAATATTACGGCTATTTCTCGCAGCGCTCCTTTCTTTACGGGCGACAGCGCATCAACGGCCATAACCGTCTGCTCGGACGCATCAAGGGCGTCGACGGCATCAAGACCGGTTATACCCGCGCCTCCGGCTATAACCTGGTCTCCTCGGTATCGGATGGCGACCGGCGCATCGTAGCGGTGGTCATGGGCGGCAGGTCCGGCGGCAGCCGCGACAGCCAGATGGCCGGGTTGATCAATGCCTACATGCCGAAGGCGTCGTCGCGCGGCGGCGGCATGCTGATTGCCAAAGCCGGTGGCGGCAATCCGATTTCAGCCCTGGCCAAGGTGCTTCTGCCGAAGCATGACGCGCCGACGCCGGATAGTAAGCCGGACGACGATGCCGTTGCCTCCCTCGTCGAGGAAAATGCTCCCGTCGTTGAAGAAACCACTCCGGTCGTTCAGACCAGAAAGGTCAAGACGGCGGCCGTGGCGACAGCGGACGATGTGGCGACGGCCCGAGTCGCCGCAGCCTATGCCGAACCGGCTGCAGAGGTCGATCCGGTCAGCACGGCGTCGGTGCCATCCGGCTGGGCAATACAGGTCGCCTCTTCGCCAAAGCAATCCGAAGCAAAGGCTTTCCTCGACAAGGCGACGAAGCAGGTGCCCTCCATTCTGGCCGATGCCTCCGGTTTCACCGTCGCCTTCGACAAAGACGGCGTCACCTATTACCGCGCCCGGTTCGGTGGTTTTGGTTCGAAGACCGCCGCCTGGAAGGCTTGTAACGCTTTGAAAAAGAAGAAGATCGAGTGCTACGCCGTCCAGCAGTAAGGGCGCGAAACGATATCTTTCCCGAAAGTTCTGCGTCGAAGGAGACTAGTTGTGATTGGAGAGCAAGACGTCCTTGGCTTCGTTGATCCGCGCCGCCAGGAAAGACGTGCCACCGATATCGGGGTGCAGGCGCTGCATCAGGCGGCGGTGCGCCTTGCGGACATCCGCCGCGGCAGCCCCCGCTTCAAGACCAAGGATCTTGTAGGCCTCCTCCTTAGTCATGGCGCCCGAACCTGGCGCAACACCCAGCCCTTCGCCACCATTCGCATCAGCGTCTTTGCGCCAGATGGGAAATCTGCCGTCAAGATACGTCTCTAGCAATTGGCGGCTCTCCGGATCGCCGGAGAGCTCGCGATAAAGTTGCTGCAATTCGGCAAGCCCCATCGAGCCAAGCATCTTGCCTTCATGGCGCCCAGCCAGCACGAGGCCTTCGAGGCCGCCGGTGTCGTGATCGAGTTCCATCTCAAGCGCCGCGGTACGCACCGTCGAACGCTTGCCCGGTGCCAGTTTTGCGGCCGGCTGATTCATGCGCATGGAGCCATACCAGGCGAGCGCGGCCGACAGGATCAAGCCGCCGAGGCCCTCGCGCCCGACCAGCAGCACGGCAACGCCGACCAGCCCGAGCAGCACGGGTCCAAGGGTCCTCATGCCGCCTGCAAGCTTCCCCGGATCGGCGCGCAGGAAGATGGTGAGCATGCCGAGAAGCACCAGAAGCAATGCTACAAAAGCGATAATCGCGCCCATCAGTTTCCGCCGCCCCGCAGATGCTCGATCATCAGCCGGTCCTCCGGCCTGCCCCGGTCCTCCAGTGCTTTCAGACCGCCGGTCGCAAACACGGCGACGGACGAAAGCAGGCCGGCCAAGGTCGCGGCAGCCCGCCGATCAAACCGGAACCAGGCCCCTTTGGACAGCCGTGCAATTTCCTTGAACGCCTTTTCTGCACCGGCATCATGGCCTTCCTGAAAAACGAAGACAGGAACGCCGTGCAGACCTAGGCTACCGGCCTTTTCGGCCAGATCATCTATGTTTTCTTCCATCGCATCGCCGATATAGACCAGCGCGTTGACCTTGGCCGCCGCCGTCTGTTTCAGCGCATGGGCGAGCACCTTGCCGATCTGGGTGTGGCCGCTACGGCAGTCGATGCGCGTCATCAGCTGCTTCAGAGCTTCGGTATCGGTGACGAATGCGGAGGAACGGCACTCGCCAAGCCCGCGGAAATAGACCAGTTGAACCTTGAGCACCCCAGCCTTGCCGACGGCGTCGAACATCTCGGCCTGCAGCGCACAGGCGAGATCCCAGGTCGGCTGGCGGCTCATCGTAGCGTCGAGGGACAGGATCAGCCTGCCTGAACCGGTGGCGGATGCAGCGAGCGTCCTTGCCTGACGGAGAAAGGCGTCGATCTCGCCGGTGCTCGATTGGGACTCGACCGGCGCAGGATTGGCCTTTGCAGGCACGGGCTGCTTCTTGTCGCTCATGACATTCAAGATGTGGCGTTGTTCCCCAGCTTGCAAGCCCAGATCAGGCGACCTGCAGGACCGGTGATGATGGCAACTGCGGACAAGCGTTCGGCCGGTGCCCTTGGCGCTACGGTTCTTGGCGTCAGAGTAGGCCGAGATCGGCAAGCTCACGCCTGAGCTTCGGCGGCATTTCGATCAGCCCGGCTTTGCCCTTGCCGAGATCGGCCGGCGCGTCCGCCGGCTTCAGGTAGCGCCACCCTTGGAATGCACGGCGCGGCTGCCAGTCGGTGCGCACGACCTCGGGATCGAGGATCAGATGGCAGCGGCCGATGCCATCGTCCTCAGTGAAGGGCCGGATTTCGGTGATCAGCTGACGGCATTGGACATTGCCCTTGACCACCCAGTAGAGCGAGCCGCCGTCGGTGATCTCGGCGCCGCGCGTCGGCACCATGCGGGTGGTGTGGTAGTGTTCGGCCGGTTCGCCGGCGCGGCGCCGCTCGTCGAGGCGGAAGGCAATCCACTCTTCCAGATCCTCGACGCTGTCACAGCCGACGCAAAGCTTTATGAGATTGAGAGACATCGTTTAAGGTTTAGCCCAGCACGCGAACGCGTCAACGGCCTGATCGACTTCTCCACAGTGGTGGTCCAGGCCGCCAGACTGGCGCTCAGCACTCCACGACATTGACGGCCAATCCGCCAAGGCTGGTTTCCTTGTACTTTTCGTTCATGTCGAGGCCGGTCTGGCGCATCGTCTCGATCGCCGCATCGAGCGGCACGAAATGAACGCCATCGCCCTTGATGGCCAGCGAAGCGGCGGTCACCGCCTTGACAGCGCCAAGCGCGTTGCGCTCGATGCACGGCACCTGCACCAGGCCGCCGACCGGATCGCAGGTCATGCCGAGATGATGTTCCAGCGCGATTTCGGCAGCGTTCTCGACCTGCTCGGGCGTGCCGCCCATGACGGCGCACAATCCCGCCGCAGCCATCGCCGAAGCCGAACCGACCTCGCCCTGGCAGCCTACCTCGGCCCCCGAGATCGAAGCATTGGTCTTGATGATGCCGCCAACGGCCGCCGCCGTCAGCAGGAAATCGCGGATACTCGGCTGGTCGGCTTCGGGATGGAAATGCAGCCAATAGCGCAACACCGCGGGCAGAGTGCCGGCCGCCCCATTGGTTGGCGCGGTGACGACACGGCCGCCGGCGGCGTTCTCCTCGTTGACCGCCATTGCATAGATCGACAGCCAGTCATTGGCGAGCAGCGGGTTGGGCCGGTTCTGCTGCCATTGCTCCTGCAACTTGTCGTGCAGCATCCGGGCACGGCGGCGCACCTTCAGTCCGCCGGGCATGATGCCGTCTTGCGACAGGCCGCGCTCGATGCATCCCTTCATGGCGCTCCAGATGCCGTCGAGGCCGGCGTCGAGCTCCTTGCGCGACATCTGCGTCTCCTCGTTGACGCGCTTCATCTCGGCGATGGAAAGGCCACTTTTCGCTGCCATTGAGAGCATTTCGACGGCGTTCTTGAACGGATATGGAACCTTCTTGCCTTCGGTTGTCGCCGAGCCCCTCGCCTTCATCCGCTGCAATTCTTCCTCGGAAACGACAAAGCCGCCGCCGATCGAATAGTAGACGCGCCTCAGCAGCAACCGGTCTCCGGCATCATAGGCAGAAAACGCCATGCCATTGGCGTGACCCGGCAGCGGCGTCTTGCGATCCAGCACCAGATCCGTTGCCGGGTCGAAACGATAGGACGGATGGCCGGGCGGCGAAATCCGCTTCTCGGCGGCGATGCGAGCGGCGATGCCGTCGGCGTGGTCAGGATCCACCGTCTGCGGCGTCTGGCCGGCGAGGCCGAGCACCACGGCGCGATCGGAGCCATGGCCGATACCGGTATAGGCGAGCGAGCCATGCAGGCTGGCCGCGATTCGGTCGACCCTGGCGTCGGCCGGACGCGGCCAGTCGTCTCCCGCAATCTCGTCGAGAAACCGCCGCGCAGCCGTCATCGGCCCCATCGTGTGCGAACTCGATGGGCCGATGCCGATCTTGAACAGGTCGAAAACCGAAAGGAACACGTGGGCGTTTTCTCCTGGGACCCTGTTGAGATCTACATATAGGAATTCCCATGATGTTTTCCGCTGTTTTGAAGATCGCGGCGCTGCGCCTGCCGACCTTGTTTGCTCCGGCAGCGACATTCCGGCTTCGGCCATCGAAGCGTTGCCTCGGCTTGTGGTAAAAGCACCGCATGAGCGATTCCTTTCATCTATCGACGGCCGACCTTGCAGCGCTGGGGTTCTTCCTCGCCGCGTGGGTGCTGCATACGCTCGCCGCCGACGGAATGCTGGTCAGCCGCATGTCGCTGACGAGGGCGATGAACGCGCAGCGCGAGGCCTGGATGAGGACCATGGCCGAACGCGAGATCCGCATCGTCGACACCGCCATCATGAGCGGCCTGCAACAGGGGACCGCCTTCTTTGCCTCCAGTTCGCTGATTGCGATCGGCGGCTGTTTTGCCTTGCTCGGCGCTTCCGATCAGGTTCTCACTGTGCTGAGCGACCTGCCGTTTGGCGCCACATCCTCACGCGCCGCCTTCCAGACGAAGGTGTTCGGGCTGGTGCTGATCCTGGCCTTTTCCTTCTTCAAGTTCGGCTGGGCTTACCGGCTGTTCAACTATTGCTCGATCCTGATCGGCGCGGTGCCGATTCCGCATGGCGAGGCGTCGCGCAATCCGGTCACCGAAACGGCGGTGTGGCGCGCGGCCCGCATGAACATGCTGGCCGGGAAGCATTTCAATTCCGGGCTGCGCGGCGTGTTCTTCTCGATCGGTTATCTTGGCTGGTTCGTCGATCCCGCCGTTTTCGTGCTATCGACGCTGCTGCTTCTGGCGGTGCTGGTGCGCCGCCAATTTTTCTCGGCGGCGCGGCAGGCGGTGCTCGGTCAGCCGCCCGGCCCGGGAAAAGGCTGATCAATGCGGCCCGACAGCCAATAGGCGACGAGCCCGATCCATTCGCGAATCGCGATGGTCGTGGTCTGCAGCGCTTCGTTGGTAGATTTGCGGAACAGGCTGATACCTTCCTTACCGGAGGTGCGGTAGTCGACCGGCCATGGAACCGTCGGGAAGCCGGCTCTGTCGAACAGCGCCTTGGCGCGCGGCATGTGGAAGGCTGAGGTCACCAGCAGCCAGATCTCGCCGGGTTTCGGCGTAATCAGCCGCTTGGTGAAGACGGCATTCTCGTAGGTGTTGCGTGACTTGTCTTCCAGGATCAGACGATCGGCCGCCACGCCGAGCGCAGTGAGTACGCGTGGCGCCGTGGTTGAGTCGCCTTCGTCCTCACCGATTATTGCAACGGGGCCGCCTGAAATGACGACTCTCGCTGTCGGAAAACGCCGCGCCAGCACGGCTGCCTCGACAATTCGATCGCCACTGGCGTTGAGTTCATAACCGCCGCGAACGAAATTGATGGCGCCGTCCATACCGCCGCCGAGCACAACGATTCCGTCAACCCTTTCCGGCAGGGGTGGCTTAGGGAAACGCTCCTCGAGCGGATTGAGCATCACTGCGCCGAGCGAGGTCCATGCTGACAGTGCCAGGACAAGGAAGGCCAGCACGCTGCCGGTGGCAAATAGCCTTTTGCGCCCGACCAATGCCGCAAGCAATCCAGCCAGCAGCAGGATGATCGCGAGATTAAGCGGCTGGACGAAGAGCCACAGGACCTTGGAGACATAGAAGAACATCCCTCACCCCCTCAGATGAGAAACGATCCTACCACCATTTTTCCGGCTGAAATGTGCCGGCCGCCTGTTCGATGACATGGGCGGTCTGGAACAGCGTTTCCTCGTCGAAAGGCCGGCCGATCAGCTGCAGGCCGAGTGGCAGCCCCTTGGCGTCGAGCCCGGCCGGAACCGCGATGCCGGGCAAGCCGGCCATGTTCACCGTCACCGTAAAGATGTCGTTGAGATACATCTTGACCGGGTCGGCGGCCATGTCTTCGTCTGCGATGCCGAAGGCGGCGGACGGCGTTGCCGGCGTCAGGATGACGTCGACACCTGCGACAAACACATTTTCGAAATCGCGCTTGATCAGGTTACGAACCTTCTGCGCCTGCAGATAGTAGGCATCGTAGTAGCCAGCGGAAAGCACATAGGTGCCGATCATGATGCGGCGCTTGACCTCACGCCCGAAGCCGGCGGCGCGGGTCTTTTCATACATGTCGACAATGTCCTTGCCGGGCACGCGCAATCCATAGCGGACGCCGTCGTAACGGGCGAGGTTGGACGAGGCTTCGGCGGGCGCAACAATGTAATAGGCCGGCAGCGCGTATTTCGTGTGCGGCAGCGAGATGTCGACAATCTCGGCGCCGGCATCCCTCAGCCAGGCAATGCCCTTCTGCCACAACGCCTCGATCTCCTCGGGCATGCCGTCGACACGGTATTCCTTGGGGATGCCGACCTTCATCCCCTTGATCGAGCGGCCGATCGCCGCCTCGTAATCCGGCACCGGCAGGTCGACGGAGGTCGTGTCCTTCGGGTCGACCGAAGCCATCGACTTCAACAGGATCGCGGCATCGCGCACGTCGCGCGCGATCGGCCCGGCCTGGTCGAGCGACGAGGCGAAGGCGACGACGCCCCAACGCGAGCAGCGGCCATAGGTCGGCTTAATGCCGACCGTGCCGGTGAAGGCGGCGGGCTGGCGGATCGAGCCGCCGGTGTCGGTGGCGGTAGCGCCGGCGCACAGGAAGGCCGAGACGGCTGATGCCGAGCCACCGGACGAACCGCCCGGCACCAGCTGGGCATTGTCCAACGTGCGCGCGGTCCTGGTGCCGCCCGCCGAAACGAAGCCGCCCTCGCCCTGATGTGTCGTCGGCATTACCACCGTGTCGAGCCGCGAACGCCGCCACGGGTTGATGACAGGCCCGTAATACGAGGTCTCGTTGGACGAGCCCATAGCGAACTCGTCCATGTTGAGCTTGCCGAGCATGACGGCGCCATCCGCCCACAGATTGGCGGTGATAGTCGATTCGTAGCGCGGCTTGAACCCGTCAAGCACGTGGCTGCAGGCCTGGGTGTGGACGCCTTCGGTGCCGAACAGATCCTTGATGCCGAGCGGGATACCCTCGAGCGACCCGCCCTCGCCCTTGGCCAGTTTCGCGTCGGAGGCCTTGGCCATGTCGCGCGCTTTGTCGCCAGTGACCACCACATAGGCATTGAGCGCCGGATTGGCTCGCTCGATAGCCGAAAGATAAGCCTCGGTGACTTCGGTGGCGGTGATCTCCCTGGAGCGCAATTTGGCGCGGGCCTGCGAAATCGTCAGCTGGGTCAGGTCGCTCATCAGGCAAGACTCTTTTCGTAAAACACCGACCACTCGGAATTGGGATAATTCAGCACCGGCCCACAGCGCGAAAAACCGGCGCGTTCGTAGACGGTCCAGGCGGCGGGATGACGGTCGCCCGTCTCCAGCACCAGACGCTTCAGCCCTTCTTGGCGCGCCAAGCCCTCAATCCGCTCGACGATCATCGCACCGATTTTGCGGCCGCGATGCGAAGGCCGCGTATACATACGCTTGACCTCGCCGACGACAGCATCGTGGCGCTTCAGCGCGCCGCAACCGATGGCAAGGCCGTTATCGCGGGCGATGAAGACGGTCGTGTCGCGGTCCGCCATCTGCTCGACCGTCAAATGGTAGCAATGCTCCGGCGGCGTCAACTCCAGCAATGTGGCGTTGAGCTCCTCGACCAGCCCACGCACATCGTCCTGCAGCGGCGTCTCCGCGGCGATCTCGATTACCATCGGCCAGCTACTCCACGACCTTTGGCACGAGAAAGAAGTTCTCTTCGGTTGCCGGCGCGTTGGCGACGATGTCGGCTGCCTTGCTGCCGTCGGTGACGACGTCCTGGCGCTTCTTCATTGCCATCGGCGTGACCGAGGTCATCGGCTCGACGCCGGAAACATCGACCTCGTTCAACTGCTCGACAAAGCCCAAAATGGCGTTCAATTCGCCGGTCATGCGCTCTGCATCCTCCTCGCTCACCGCAATGCGGGCAAGGTGCGCGACGCGCTTCACGGTTTTAATATCAACGGACATGTTGTGCCTCGGGGAAAACCAGCGCTATAGCGGCGCAGCGCGTGCCGCGCAACATGCATCGTGCCGACAACTGCCCTACGGCATCGCCACGCCGTCGCAGAGGAAATAGCTGCCGCCGTTGCCGCTCTGCTCGCTTTCGTCCGCGGCAGGCCGAACCGAAACCAGGTCGATCTGCTTCGGGTTCATCTGAGTCAGTGAGAGAACATCCGGAAAGACGTAGCCCGGCTCCTGGCAGATGGCGGTCACCGCCCAGCTTGGCGACCGTGTCGCCTTGGTGATCTGCAGGAACTCGCAGTTATATTCGATGCTTTCCAGTCCGTTTGCCGACAGTACGATATTGCCGCCCTCGATCACCGTCTGCAGCGTATCCTTTTTGGCCTGCGCGCAGAGATCCTCCGATTGCAGATAGATGCCCTCGATGAAATCCTCGGCGGCCAGCGCCGGCGATGCGGCAACCAGCATAGAAATGCAAAGAGAGTTTCTCAGACCCATGTCGTCATTCCGGTTCGCTATTCCTACAGCGTAATCGTCTCGCCGATCTTCGGCAACGCCACTTTCACACCCGATCCGTCCAGCCCGGCCACAAACTTGTCGGCGGTCTGATCTATCATCGGAAATGTGCCGAAGTGAGCGGGAACGACCGTCTCGAACTTGAAGAAACGCTGGCAGGCAAGAGCTGCCACCGCGCCACCCATGGTGAAGCGGTCGCCGATCGGCACGATGCCGATCTTCGGCTCATGCAACTCGTTGATCAGCGCCATATCGGAAAAGATGTCTGTGTCGCCCATATGGTAGAGCGTCTTATCCTCGGGGAAGTGCAGGACGAGCCCGCCCGGATTGCCGAGATAGGTGTTCTGGCCGCTCTCGCCTAGAAAGGACGATGAATGCAGAGCCTGAACGAAAGTGGTGGTGAAGCCGCCGCAATCGACGGTACCGCCGATATTGCCGGGATTGATTTGCTTGTCACTGACGCCTTTGCCGACCAGGTACATGCAAATCTCGAAATTGGCGACAAGCATCGCGCCGCTTTTCTTGAGCACTTCGACGGCGCCGCTGATGTGGTCGCTGTGGCCATGGGTAAGCAACACGTGCGTGACCCCTTCGGCCGGCTCTTCCCAGCCGCCTGTCCATGACGGATTGCCGACCAGATACGGGTCGATGAGGATTTTCGCGCCTTCGATTTCGACGCGGAATGCCGAGTGTCCGTACCAGGTAAGTTTCATCAATGCCTTCCTCGATTTTTGCTTCGGTAGAGGCTAGAAGGCCGACGGCGAAATTAAAGTGCCGCGGCATATGTTGCGCGTATAGGAAGTGCGGCGTCGCGGTCAAAGGAAAAGCCGTTGGGCATCATCACGATCGAGGAGTTGCCGGGCCGGCTCGGCGGCGGCAAGACCCTGGCTGGGCTTGACCTCGGCGACAAGACGATCGGCGTGGCGGTTTCGGACCGCGGCTTGTCCTTCGCGCACCCGCGCCCTGTCATCATGCGCAAGAAATTCTCGCTCGATGCCGCGGTGCTGCTCGCTCTGCTGCAGAAGGAAAATGCTGGCGCAGTGGTAATCGGCCTCCCCATCAATATGGACGGCTCGGAAGGCCCACGCGCCCAAAAATCCCGCGCTTTCGTCCGCAACATGGCTGGATTGACCGATCTGCCGTTCGTCTTTTGGGACGAAAGGCTGTCGACGGTGGCGGCCGAGCGGACACTGATCGAGATGGATTTTTCGCGCAAGAAACGCGCCGGCAAGATCGATTCAGCGGCGGCGGCCTTCATCCTGCAGGGCGTTCTCGACCGGCTTCAGGCGCTCGGCGTCGATGCCTGGTCGAAGTAGCGATTGCGCGTTGCCTTGATCCAGCTGCCGATCGCCTTGCGGCGGCGAAATGCCCAGAACGCCATCAGCAGCAGGCCGTCGAAGACGCAAGCCTTCGCCACCATGCCCGGGATGAGCGCCGGATCGACGCCGAGCATCTGCCCGTAGAGCTGGAAAACGAGATCGTGCAATTGGCGGCTCAGCATGACATAGCCGAAATTGATGTCGTTGAGCGACAGAAAGAACCAGCCCCAGAACAGGAGGAGCGGAGCCGCCCACAGCGCGAACAAGGTGCGCATCAGCGATCGTCCCTCGAATCCGGCCGGCCCGAAATGCGGGCAAGCGAGGAATTGTGCGCCGCTGCCTTGGCCATGATATGCGCGGCCGCGCGGATTTCGCCGGTCACTGGAACTGCCGCGGCAGCGGCTGAGCGCCGCTCGGCGAGCATTGCGACATATGACGCCAGAAGTGCCGCCAATTGCACGGCGACAACCATGAACAGCCCATTGATGCCTTGCGCAGCGCCGCCGATGACGATCAACGACAGCACGCCCGAGGCCGAGATGAAGGCGATCCGCACAACACTGTCGGCTGGGTCCGGGTTGGTGGCGTCGCTGGTCAATGCTTCAACAAAGGCCCAGCAGAACAGCACCGCGACGACAAGCAATGCCACGGCGAGCGGCGCCACGACGACGGCGTTTTCAAGATCGGCAAAGCGAGTGTTCTGGACGGGAACGCCGAGCACGCCAAGGGCCGCCGCGACGCCACGATTCCCATCGATGCAGATGAACGCCAGCAGGGCGAAAACGGCCGCCCAATGCAATGCCAGAAAAGAGCTCAAAATATGCCGCATGACGCTCCTGCTTCGCAGGACAAAGACCGCTCAGCCGAACAGTCCTTGCCTTAACCATAACACTGGGCTTTGCCACCGGCCGCCGCAATGGAAACCATTTGTTAAGGTTAACGATCATCCACAGGGCGCGCGAAAAAAAGCGGCTACGACCCGGGCGACGGCACTAGTTGATCGGCGGGTAGAGCGTGTCGATGATCATCCGCGCATCGTGGCGCGAATCGAGCATTCCATAGGTGTTGCGCCACTGGCCGGCGAGGCGCGTCTCGACGAAGGCGTCGGCGATCCGCCCTGCCCCCAGCCTGCGCAGCTCTGCCGCCGCCGCCGACAATGCCAATTGCTCGGTCAACAGCCGCGCTGAGCCCTCGTCGGTTGCAGCGACCTGCATTGCTGCCTTGAGCACGCCGACGGTGCCGCGTCCGCCAGCGCCGAGATCGCGGTCGATGCCGGCCAGCACGTCATCGAACAGGCCTGGCGCGCGGCCGAGCACTCGCAACACGTCGAGCGCCATGACGTTGCCTGAACCCTCCCAGATCGCGTTGACCGGAGCTTCGCGATAGTAGCGGGCGAGCGGCCCCTCCTCGACATAGCCATTGCCGCCGAGGCATTCCATCGCCTCATAGAGCAGCGGCGGCGCAATCTTGCAGACCCAGTATTTGACGACCGGCGTCATGGCGCGGGCGAAGGCCGCCTCGCCGCGGTCGCCGGCCGCCTCGTCGAAGGAGCGCGCCAGCCGGAACGACAGCGCGGTAGCGGCGGCAACGTCGAGCGCCATGTCGGCCAACACACGCTGCATCAGCGGCTGCTCGATCAGATTGGTTCCGAACACCTGGCGGTGGCGCGTGTGGTGGACGGCCTCGGCCAGTCCGGCCCGCATGATCGCCGAGGAGGCGACGGCACAGTCGAGCCGCGTCAGGGTCACCATGTCCATGATCGTCTTCACGCCGGCGCCGGGCTCGCCAACCATCTCGCCGATTGCATTGACGAATTCCACCTCGGAGGACGCATTGGAGCGGTTGCCGAGCTTGTCCTTCAGCCGCTGAAAGCGGAAGCCGTTGCCGGATCCGTCGCCAAGCAAGCGGGGAACCAGAAAGCACGACAGTCCCTCCGGCGCCTGTCCGAGCACCAGGAAGGCATCCGACATCGGCGCCGACATGAACCATTTGTGGCCGGTCAGGCGATAAAAACCGCTGCCGGCGCGCTCGGCCTTGGTGACGTTGGCACGAACATCGGTACCGCCTTGCTTCTCGGTCATGCCCATGCCGAGCGTCAGCCCGGCTTTTTCGACCGGCGGCTTTTGGCCCTGATCGTATTTGCGCGTCGTCACCCGAGGCGCCCATTCGCGAAACAGTTTCGGGCTGGCCATCAGCGCTGCCAGCGAAGCGCTGGTCATGGTGATCGGGCAAAGATGCCCGGTTTCGAGCTCAGCCGTGAGGTAAAAGCGCGCGGCGCGCACCTGGTGGCGGCGGCCGATCTCGGCGTCGCCATTCTCCCAGACCGACGAATGCAGCCCGTTGGCGACCGAGCGGCGCATCAGCGCGTGATAGGCGGGGTGGAACTCGACCTGGTCGATGCGCCGGCCCTGGCGATCATGGGTCCTGAGCTTCGGCGTCTCGACATTGGCAAGACGGGCCAGCTCCTGCGCCTCATGCGTCAAAACGAAACGGCCAAGCCCGTCGAGGTCCTTGCGCACCGGATCGGAAAAGCGCTCGGCAAGCTGGATCAGCAACGGATCGCCCCGCCAGGCGTTGCCGCCGGCCAGCGGCGGCGGCTGGTTGGTCACGTCGTCGGTCACGCTTCGTCCTTATCACCTGAAGTCTGCGAATCCAAAGTCATCGCGGTTTATAGCCTATGGCCGGCGGCGCGCGACGAAAATACCGGGGAGAACCGATCCAATCCCAAGCCGGTGCTTGCAGCCGCGGAGCCTCCCCCCTATAGCAGCGACTTGAGATGACTGACGCATCGTCCCTTCCACTTTATCCCCACCGCCATCTTCTAGGCATCCGCGATCTTTCCCCCGCCGACATCGAGCTTCTGCTCGACCGGGCGGACCGGGCCGTTGCCATCTCGCGGCAATCGGACAAGAAGACATCGACGCTGCGCGGCCGCACCCAGATCAATCTCTTCTACGAAGCCTCGACCCGTACGCAATCGTCGTTCGAGCTGGCCGGCAAACGGCTCGGCGCCGACGTCATGAACATGTCGGTGGCAAGCTCGTCGGTGAAGAAGGGCGAGACGCTGATCGATACCGCGATGACGCTGAACGCCATGCGCCCCGACATATTGATCATCCGCCACCAATCGGCGGGCGCGGCGGCACTTCTTGCTCAAAAGGTCGGCTGCTCGGTGGTCAATGCCGGCGACGGCGCTCATGAACATCCAACGCAGGCGCTGCTCGACGCGCTGACCATCCGCCGCGCCAAGGGTCCGTTGTCGAAGCTGATCGTGGCGATCTGCGGTGACATCCTGCATTCGCGCGTGGCCCGCTCCAATATCATTCTGCTCAACGCACTCGGTGCCCAAGTACGGGTCGTCGCCCCTTCGACGCTTTTGCCCGCCGGCATCGAGAAGATGGGCGTCATCGTCACCCGCTCGATGGGCGAGGGTCTGAAGGACGCCGACGTGGTGATGATGTTGCGCCTGCAGCGCGAACGCATGGAAGGCGCTTTCGTACCCTCGGTGCGTGAATATTTCCGCTATTTCGGGCTCGACGCCGAGAAGCTGAAAGCGGCCAAGGAGGGTGCGCTGGTCATGCATCCCGGCCCGATGAACCGCGGCGTCGAGATCGCCTCCGAGATCGCCGACGGCCCGCAAAGCGTTATCCAGGAACAGGTTGAGATGGGCGTCGCCGTGCGCATGGCGGTGATGGAAGCGCTGCTCGATCCTCGCCGCAATCGCGAGGTTGCCTGATGAGCACAACGGTCTTCAGCCGCGCCCGCATCGTCGACCCATCGCGCGGCATCGACGAGATAGGCACCGTCATCGTCGAAGGGCGCAAAATCGTTGCCGCCGGCAAGGCGGCCTTGAACCAGGGCGCGCCCGAAGACGCCACGATCATCGAGTGCGCTGGTAAGGCGATCATCCCCGGCCTGATCGATGCACGTGTCTTCATCGGCGAACCGGGCGGCGAACACCGCGAAACCATCGCATCGGCGAGCATTGCTGCGGCGGCGGGCGGCGTCACCTCAATCGTCATGATGCCCGATACCGACCCGGTGATCGACAATGTCGCACTGGTCGAGTTTGTGCTGCGCACCGCCAAGGACACGGCAATCGTCAACATCTTTCCGGCGGCAGCGATCACCAAGGGGCTGGAAGGCCGCGAGATGACCGAATTCGGCCTATTGCGCGAGGCTGGAGCGGTCGCCTTCACCGACGGCCGGCATTCTATCGCCAGCGCGCTGGTGATGCGTCGCGCGCTGACCTACGCGCGCGATTTCGACGGCGTCATCGCGCATGAAACCCAGGACGCCGATCTCGCCTCGGCCGGCGTGATGAACGAAGGCCTTTACGCAAGCTGGCTTGGCCTTGCCGGCATTCCTCGCGAGGCCGAATCAATCCCCCTGGAGCGCGATCTCGCGCTGGCTCGCCTGACCGGCGGCTCCTATCACGCTGCCAAGATCTCGACGGCTATGGCGGCAGACGCGGTAGCGCGCGCAAAAGCCGACGGCGCCAACGTCACAGCAGGCGTGTCGATCCACAATCTGTCGCTCAACGAGAATGATGTCGGCGAGTACCGCACCTTCTTCCGGCTGACGCCGCCGCTGCGCGCCGAGGAAGACCGGCTGGCGATGATCGAGGCGGTCAAGGACGGCACCATCGACCTCATCGTCTCCTCGCACGACCCGCAGGACGTCGACACCAAGCGCCTGCCCTTCGCCGATGCTGCGGCCGGCGCCATCGGGCTGGAAACGCTGCTGGGCGCGGCGCTGCGGCTCTATCACAATGGCGACGTGACGCTGCTCCGGCTGGTCGAGACCTTATCCACCGCGCCGGCAAGATTGTTCAGCCTGCCCGGCGGCACGCTGAAACCGGGGGCTTTGGCCGACCTTGCACTCGTCGATCTGGACGAGCCATGGATCGTCAGCGAGAGCGGCATCCGCTCGCGCTCGAAAAACACCTGTTTCGAAGGCGCGCGGCTGCAAGGCAAGGTCTTGCAAACGATGGTGGCGGGCCGCACAGTGTTTTCGGCCTAGGACGGAACAGGCGTCACGCCTTCAAATCCGTTCAGCCAAGGAAACTTCGGGGGAACAATGGCTTACAGTCCCGTCTTGGCATTGGTGTTCGGCTATCTTCTCGGCTCGATCCCCTTCGGGCTGCTGATCACCCGTGCCGCCGGCCTCGGCGACGTGCGCAACATCGGCTCCGGCAACATCGGCGCCACCAATGTGCTGCGCACCGGCAACAAGGGTCTGGCGGCGGCCACCCTGCTGCTCGACGCCCTTAAAGGCACCGCGGCTGTGCTGATCGCCGGCCGCTTTGCACCTGAGCTCGGACTCTGGGCCGGTTTCGGTGCGTTTCTAGGCCACCTCTTTCCGGTCTGGCTCGGCTTCAAGGGCGGCAAGGGTGTCGCCACCTACCTCGGCGTGCTGATCGGCCTTGCCTGGCAGGTGGCGGTGATCTTCGCCGTTGTCTGGCTCGCGGTGGCTTTCCTGTTCCGCTACTCCTCGCTGGCGGCATTGACGGCAGCGGTCGTCGTGCCAGTGGCCTTGTACTTCCTGAGCACGCCGCAGATTGCCGGGCTTTTCGCGGCGATGAGCCTGATCGTCATCCTGAAACATCGCGCCAACATTGCGCGGCTGCTTGCCGGCACCGAGGGTAAGATCGGGGCAAAGGAGTGAGCGAGCCCGCCGCCGGGCCGCGCCTCAGCGACCGGCAGCGGCTGAGCTGGCTTCGCCTGATCCGCACGCCGAATGTCGGCCCGGCTTCCTTTCGCGACCTGATCAACCGGTTCGGTTCGGCCGAAGCAGCGCTTGCGATGCTGCCGGAGCTGATGATTTCGGGTGGCGCCAAAAAAATCGTCCGCATTCCGTCCATTGCCGAGGCCGAGGCCGAGCTGGAGGCAGCCAGGCGGGCGGGCGCCCGCTTCGTCGGCATCGGCGAGGCGGATTATCCGCCGCTGATGAAGAGCATGGACCATCCGCCGCCGTTGCTCGCGGTCAGGGGCAGTAGTGCGGTTTTCCGCTTGCCCGCGGTCGCCATCGTCGGCGCTCGCAACGCCTCGCTGGCCGGCATCAAGATGGCGCGGATGCTGGCGGCGGATCTCGGCCGCGACGGCTATGGCATCGTCTCCGGCTTGGCGCGCGGCATCGATACGGCCGCGCACCAGGGCAGCCTTTCGACCGGCACGATCGGTGTGCTCGCCGGCGGCCTCGATTTGCCCTACCCGCCCGAAAATGCCGGGCTGTGCGACGAGATTGCCGAGCGCGGTGGCGCCATCGTCTCGGAAATGCCATTTGGCTGGCAGCCGCGCGCGCAGGATTTTCCGCGCCGCAACCGGCTTGTTGCTGGCGCCGCATTGGGATTGGTGGTGGTCGAGGCCGCACAGCGCTCCGGCTCGCTGATCAGCGCCCGGCTTGCCGGTGAGATGGGCCGACTGGTCTTCGCCGTTCCCGGTTCGCCGCTCGATCCGCGCGCCGCCGGCACCAATGGCCTGCTCAAGGACGGCGCCACCCTTGTCACCGAGGCCGCCGATGTCACCAGTGCGATCGCGCCGCTGGTCGGCGCCTGGGCGCCAAGAACATCGCCGCTTGAAGAGCCGCCCGACTTTTCGGCAACGCCGCCGCCGCGCGAGGATGACCGCGACCGCGTCGTCGAGGCACTCGGCCCGACGCCGGTAGCAGTCGACGAGATCATCCGCCACACCGGCCTGCATCCCGCCCAAGTGTTCATGGTGCTGCTGGAGCTCGACCTCGCCGGCCGGCTCGAACGCCATGCCGGCGGTAGTGTCTCGCTGATTTGACCGGGAGCTTGCGCATGTCCCGGCGCGCATTCAGACGT
This sequence comes from Mesorhizobium sp. M0778, assembly GCF_040320105.1. NCBI lineage: Bacteria > Pseudomonadati > Pseudomonadota > Alphaproteobacteria > Hyphomicrobiales > Phyllobacteriaceae > Mesorhizobium > Mesorhizobium sp. M0778. Next base: position 151,442 of record NZ_JAMYPA010000010.1, read on the forward strand.
GATTTCATGACCGATCTAAGCAACAAACCAAAGCGGACGCTGTTCACTCGTAAGACGGCCTTCGTTTGGGCGGCATTGAGCGTCGTGCTGGCGCTGCAATGGTCGATGGATCTCGGCACGCTGGGTTTTCCCGACAGCTATACAACGCCCTTCGCAAGAGGGACGAGCACGCTTCTGGGCATTTTGACGGCAGCCTGCATGGCCCAGGGTCTCTACTTTTTCCTGGCCGGCGTGTTCGGCAGAAAGGTAAGCGCCGTCGGTCTTTGCCCGCAAATCCTTGCCGCAGCGGTTCTCACGGGGGTGCCGGCGCTTATCGTGAAGGATTGTCCGCATTCGCAGCTGTGCAGCAGAGCCTATGAGGCGCTCACCGGCACGATGATGGACGATGGGGCGGGTGGTTAAGGCCACCGCATGCGTTCGGCACGAGGTTGTCACCCATTTCTTAGGTACAAACTGTTACCCATGTCTCCGGGCCGTACACCTCTGGATTTTGGTGAGCGCGATGGGATTCGAACCCATGACCTACTGATTAAAAGTCAGTTGCTCTACCGGCTGAGCTACGCGCTCCCGCGGGCTCAGAAAGGCCGCCCTCGAAATTGCGCGGAACATAGGGAGAGTGCCTCTGCCGGTCAACCGGAAAAAGACGGCTCGCACACCGGGCTTTCCAGCAGTGTCATCATGCCTTGCGGAGCGCTTCGGCGTTGACGGACTGCCTCCCTCTCGCACAAGGCCGAAGCTCGCGCTCTATGGCGACAAAGGCAAGCAGCAAATCGGGAGAACCTTTGCGGATCAGCAACTTGGGATTTTTGGCGGAACAATTTGCGCAGCCTGCCCGTTTCCCGCGATAAGGGACATGCGTTTCAAGGAGAAGACCATGAATAGGATCATGTCGGGCCTGCTGGCGACCACTCTTTCGATCTCATTCGCTGCCGCGGAGATCGTGCCAGTCAACGCTCAGCCCAGCTATGCGCCCCCGGCCCAGGGGATCACCTCGAATGTCCAGACCGTCCAGTACGAGCCGTGGCGGAGGCACCGGAGTTTCAACCGCGATTTCTCGCGTCGCGATTTCTCCCGGCGCAGTTTTGCGCGTGACGATGGCATGTATTGGCGTGGCCATCGCGGCTATCGCGAATATCGTCGCGGCTATCGCCGTCACGGTGACTACTGGTTCCCGCTGGCCGCCTTCGCCACCGGAGCGCTGATTACGGGCGCCATCGTCAACAGCCAGAATCGTGTCTATCGTGGCGATGCCCACGTGCAGTGGTGCTACGACCGTTATCGGAGCTATCGCGCTTCTGACAACACTTACCAGCCCAACTACGGTCCGCGCCGGCAGTGCCGGTCGCCTTACTGAGTCCTAAAGCGCGTCGCGTTCGATCGGCCTCATGCGACGCGCTATCGCAAAACCGCTGTTTGCGCGACATGCATTAGATTAGAGGCTGCAGGCCCGCGCCCGAAACGGCGCGGGTGTTTCATTAGTGCGTATCCGGTGGCATCCCTGCCTATTGAGTACTGAGCGTCCTGCGTACAGCGTGGCGCCAACCTGCCAGCTTGGCGGCACGTGTCGAAGCATCCATGTCCGGCTTGAACCGGCGCTCGAGCGCCCAACTCCTGGCGAATTCCGCGGCCTTCGGCCAGACACCCGCCTTCGAGCCGGCCAGCCAAGCCGCACCAAGCGCCGTCGTCTCGAGAATTGTCGGCCGGTCGACCGGCGCATCGAGAATGTCGGCCAGCCGCTGCATGGTCCAGTCCGACGCCACCATGCCGCCATCGACCCTGAGCACGGTCTTGGCCGAGGCGCCCTTCCAGTCCTTTCGCATGGCGTCAAGCAGGTCGCGGGTCTGGAAGGCAACGGATTCCAGTGCCGCGCGGGCAAATTCCGCCGGCCCCGAATTGCGGGTCAGCCCGAAGATGGCGCCGCGCGCCTCGGCATCCCAGTGCGGTGCGCCGAGCCCGACGAAAGCCGGCACCAGATAGACGTTCTGCGTTGGATCGGCTTCCGCCGCCAATTTGCCGCTCTGCTCGGCCTTGCCGATCACCTTGATGCCGTCGCGCAGCCATTGTACGGCGGCGCCGGCGATAAAGATCGAGCCCTCCAGTGCATAGGTGGTCTTGCCGTTCAGCCTATAGGCGATGGTGGTCAAAAGCCGGTTCTTCGAACGCACCAGATCGCTGCCGGTGTTGAGCAGCGCGAAGCAACCGGTGCCGTAGGTGGATTTCATCATGCCCGGATCGAAACAGGCCTGGCCGATCGCCGCCGCATGCTGGTCGCCGGCCACACCGAGGATTCTGATCTCTGCACCAAACAGGCTTTTGTCTGTGATTCCAAAATCATCGGCACAATCTTTCACCTGCGGCAGCATTCTTGCAGGTATGCCAAGAATGGCCAGCAGCTCGTCGTCCCAGGCATTTTGTTCGATGTTGTAGACCAGTGTGCGCGAGGCATTGGTGGCGTCAGTGGCGTGGACCTTGCCGCCAGTCAGGCGCCAAATCAGAAAACTGTCGATGGTGCCGGCCAGCAGTTCGCCCTTCTCGGCGCGTTTTCTGGCGCCCTTCACCTTGTCCAGCATCCAGGCGATCTTGGTGCCGGAGAAATAGGGATCGAGTAGCAGGCCGGTCTTTTTTGTGAATTTCTTCTCCAGCCCCAGCTTCTTCAGTTTCTGGCATAGCGGCGCGGTGCGGCGGTCCTGCCAGACAATCGCGTTGTGGATCGGCTTGCCGGTCTCTTTGTCCCAGATGACGACGGTTTCGCGCTGGTTGGTAATGCCGATCGCGGCGACTTCGGCTGCGTTGCGGCCAGCTGTCTTCAGCGCGGCCTTCACCGTTTCCACGACGCTTGCCCATATCTCCTCGGGATCGTGCTCGACCCAGCCGGAGGCCGGATAATATTGAGTGAATTCCTTTTGCCCGCTGCCGACGACCTTCATCTTGTCGGCGAACAGGATCGCCCGGCTCGATGTCGTCCCCTGGTCGATTGCAAGGATGTATCCGGTCATTCTCTCTCCCGTCGAAGCGAATTCAAAGGTGCTACGGTGTCTCGACGCCAGACGGCGCGGAGCCGTTCACGCAAACAGGGGAGACGGCAACATGCCGCCTCCCCTGAGCATGGCGATGCGGGCGCGGACGCCCGCATCAAACGGTCCTATTGCTGCCAGCTCTTCACCAGCTCGTCGTAGTTGATGGTGACCGGCTTTTCCTTCTCGTTCTCGATCTTGAGCTGAGGAGCGAGATTGCCCTTCTTGACCGCGTCGGCGTTCCAGTAGGCGAGGTCATGCTCTTCGGCCATCTTCGGGCCAATATCGCCCTGGACGCCCGACTTCTCGATGCGGCTCATCACCTTTTCCTGCTCGGCGCAGAGCGAGTCCATCGCTTCCTGCGGGCTCTTGGCGCCCGACGAAGCATCGCCGATCGCCTGCCACCAGAGCTGTGCCAGCTTCGGATAGTCCGGCACGTTGGTGCCGGTCGGCGACCACTGGACGCGCGCCGGCGAGCGGTAGAACTCGATCAAGCCGCCGAGCTTTGGCGCACGTTCGGTGAAGCTCTTGTCGTGGATCGTGCTCTCGCGGATGAAGGTCAGGCCGACATGGCTCTTCTTCACGTCGACCGTCTTCGAGGTGACGAACTGCGCGTAGAGCCAGGCGGCCTTGGCGCGGTCGGTCGGCGTCGACTTCATCAGCGTCCAGGAACCGACGTCCTGATAGCCGAGCTTCATGCCGTCCTTCCAGTAGACGCCATGCGGCGACGGCGCCATGCGCCACTTCGGCGTGCCGTCGTCGTTCAGCACGGCCTTGGCGCTGGCGTCGACCATGCTGGCGGTGAAGGCGGTGTACCAGAAGATCTGCTGGGCAACCGCGCCCTGCGCCGGAACTGGCCCCGATTCGGAGAAGGTCATGCCTTGGGCTTCCGCCGGTGCATAGGCCTTCAGCCAATCGAGATACTTCTGGATGGAGTAGACGGAAGCCGGACCATTGGTGTCGCCGCCGCGCGCCGTGCAGGAACCGACCGGACGCGAATTCTCGTCGACCTTGATGCCCCATTCGTCGACGGGCAGACCGTTCGGAATGCCCTTGTCGCCATTGCCGGCCATCGACAGCCAGGCGTCGGTGAACCGCCAGCCGAGCGACGGGTCCTTCTTGCCATAGTCCATATGGCCGTAGACCTTCTTGCCGTCGATCTCACGCCCGGTGAAGAACGCTGCAATGTCCTCATAGGCCGACCAATTCACCGGCACGCCGAGGTCGTAGCCGTATTTGGCCTTGAAGTCCGCCTTGTTCTTCTCGTCGTTGAACCAGTCGTAACGGAACCAGTAGAGGTTCGCGAACTGCTGGTCAGGAAGCTGGTAGAGTTTCTTGTCGGGCGCGGTGGTGAACGAGGTGCCGATGAAATCCTTCAGATCGAGATTCGGATTGGTGACATCCTTGCCGTCGCCTGCCATCCAGTCGGTCAGGTTGCGCACCTGCTGGTAGCGCCAGTGCGTGCCGATCAGATCGGAATCGTTGACCCAGCCGTCATAGAGGTTCTGGCCGGTCTGCATCTGGGTCTGGATCTTCTCGACAACGTCGCCTTCCTGGGTGACGTCGTGCGTAACCTTGATGCCGGTGATGGCTGTAAAGGCCGGCGCCAGCACCTGCGATTCATACTGATGCGTGGCGATGGTTTCGGAAACCACCTTGATATCCATGCCGGCGAAAGGTTTCGCGGCATCGATGAACCATTGCATTTCGGCTTCCTGGCCGGCGCGGTCGAGCGTCGACAGGTCGCCGATTTCCTTGTCCAGGAAGGCCTTGGCCTCGTCCATTCCGGCATAGGCGTTGCTTGCCCCGAGCAACAGGACAAGCGCAGTTGTTGATGTCAAGAATTGCCGTCGCATGTATTTCCTCCACTGTTAAGTTCAAAGTGCGATCTGGATCGGCGGCCGGCACGCCGCCGTTCCAACAGTTTCCCCCTCTATACGTAGCGGAACACGCCGACGGCGTAGACCACGGAGAGAGCGAGAGCCCACCACAGATTGGGTCCGACTAGACCCAGCCAAGCGAGATGGATAAAGGCACTGCCAAGCAGCGACAGGAACAAGCGGTCGCCGCGCGTCGTTTCGAAGCGCAGCACGCCGACGCGCGGATTGCCGCCCGGCGAGACGTATTCCCACACCGCCATGCCGCAAAGCAGCAGAAAGATGGTTCCAAAGAAGGCCGCGGTCGGCCACGTCCAGGCCATCCACGAAAAATCGAGGTTGGACGAGAGGTTAAATCCCCACAGGCGGATATTGGCCGGATCGCTGAAGCCTACCGTTATTGCCACGAAATCGATTTGAAGGGCCACCCAGGCCACGACGACCAGGGCGAGAAACAGCACGGCCCACCACCATGGGCTTCTGTCGACCTGCTCCATCATACCCTCCCCAGGGCAAAGCCCTTGGCGATGTAGTTGCGCACAAACCAGATGACGAGCGCGCCGGGAATCAGCGTCAGCACGCCGGCTGCGGCGAGCAGCCCCCAATCCATGCCGGCGGCCGAAACGGTGCGGGTCATGGTCGCGGCGATCGGCTTGGCGTCCGTGGTCGTCAGCGTGCGGGCGATCAGCAGCTCGACCCACGAGAACATGAAGCAGAAGAAGCACGCCACGCCGATGCCGCTCGCAATCAGCGGCATGAAGATCTTGATGAAGAAGCGCGGGAACGAATAGCCGTCGATATAGGCGGTCTCATCGATCTCCTTCGGCACCCCCGACATGAAGCCTTCGAGGATCCACACCGCCAGCGGCACGTTGAACAGGCAATGCGCCAGAGCCACGGCGATATGGGTGTCGATAAGGCCGAAGGCCGAATAAAGCTGGAAGAATGGCAGCGCGAACACCGCCGGCGGCGCCATGCGGTTGGTCAGCAGCCAGAAGAACAGATGCTTGTCGCCGAGGAAGCGATAGCGCGAAAAAGCATAGGCAGCAGGCAGTGCTGCGGCCACCGAAATCACCATGTTCATAACCACATAGGTGATCGAGTTGATGTAGCCCGAATACCAGGACGCGTCAGTGAAAATGGTGCGGTAATTCGCCAATGTCGGCGCGTGCGGGTAGAGCGTCAGCGACGAGACGATCTCGCCATTGGTCTTGAAGCTCATATTGATGAGCCAGTAGATCGGCAAAAGCAGGACGATGATGTAGAGCGTCGGCACGATCCACCACCAGCGCGACTCCTCGCCGCGACGGCGCATCAGCCGTGCGATCTCGTCCTGCCGCAGTGTGCTGACGAGCCCTTCCGAAGCTGTCGTCTCGCTCACTCTGTCGGCTCTCTCTTCGGTGCGGCTCATTTCAGCGCTCCGCGTCGTAATTGGTCATCACGGTGTAGAATACCCATGACAACAACAGGACGATGAGGAAGTAGACCAGCGACATCGCCGCCGCCGGGCCGAGATCGAACTGGCCAAGCGCCGTCTTGACGAGGTCGATGGACAGGAACGTCGTCGAGTTGCCGGGTCCGCCGCCGGTCACCACGAACGGCTCGGTATAGATCATGAAGCTGTCCATGAAGCGCAACAGCACTGCAATCAGCAGCACCCGGTTCATCTTCGGCAACTGGATATAGCGGAACACCGCCCAGCGCGAGGCACCGTCGATCTTGGCAGCCTGGTAGAAGGCATCCGGGATCGAGACCAGGCCGGCATAGCAGAGCAGCACCACAAGGCTGGTCCAATGCCAGACGTCCATAATGATGACGGTGACCCAGGCGTCGTAGGGATCTTGCACAAAGTTGTAGTCGATGCCGAGCGCATTGACGTAGTAGCCGAACAGGCCGATGTCGTTGCGACCGAACACCTGCCAGATGGTGCCGACGACGTTCCATGGAATCAGCAGCGGCAGCGCCATCAGCACCAGGCAGACCGGCACGCCCCAACCCTTCTTCGGCATATTGAGCGCAATGAAGATGCCGAGCGGCACTTCGATCGCCAGGATGATGAAGGAGAAGACAAGGTTGCGGATCATCGCCTGCCAGAAGCGGCTGGAGGAAAGCAGTTCCTCGAACCACTCGGTGCCGGCCCAGAAGAAGACGTTGTTGCCGAAAGTGTCCTGCACCGAATAATTGACAACCGTCATCAGCGGTATGACCGCCGAGAACGCCACCAGCAGCAGCACCGGCAGCACCAGGAACCAGGCTCTGTTGTTCCAGGTCTTTTCCACTTCAGGCTCCCATCTCGACGCGCCAGGAATCGGCATAGATGTTGATGCCGGCCGGGTCGAACCGCACCTTCGGATCAGCCGGAACTGTCTCGTCCTCGCCGATGATGGCGGCGATCTCGCGCCCTTCGAGATTGGCACGGACCACCTTGTGGCGGCCGACGTCCTCGACCTTGCTGACCCGGACGGCCATGCCCTGGCTGCCCAGGCGCACATATTCGGGACGGATGCCGAGCTCGATGGCGCCGCCGCCCGCCTTGGGCACGCCCGGCAGTTCGATCTGCTGCGAGCCCAGCTTCGCGGTCTTGCCGTCGATCGCCACCGGCATGACATTCATGCCGGGCGAGCCGATGAAATAGCCGACAAAGGTGTGGCGCGGGCGCTCGAACAGCTCCGCCGGTGTGCCGATCTGCACGATTTCGCCGTCATACATGACGACCACCCTGTCGGCGAAGGTCAACGCCTCAGTCTGGTCGTGCGTGACATAGACCATGGTGTAGCCGAAGCGGCGGTGAAGCTGCTTCAACTGCGAGCGCAGCACCCATTTCATATGCGGGTCGATGACGGTCAAAGGCTCGTCGAACAGGATGGCATTGACGTCGGAGCGCACCAGCCCGCGTCCGAGCGAGATTTTCTGCTTCTGATCGGCGGTCAGTCCGCGCGCCTTTCGTTTGGCCATATCGGCCAGCCCGGTCATCTCCAGCGTCTCGCGCACCTTGCGGTCGACGTCGGCCTCCGGCACGCCGCGATTGCGCAGCGGGAACGCCAGATTGTCGTAGACGGTCATCGTGTCGTAGATCACCGGGAACTGGAAGACCTGGGCAATGTTGCGCTCTTGGGTCGACAGATTGGTCACGTCCCTGCCGTTGAACAGCAACTGGCCGTGCGAGGGATGCAGCAATCCCGAAATGATGTTGAGCAGCGTAGTCTTGCCGCAGCCGGACGGGCCTAGCAGCGCATAGGCGCCGCCATCCTCGAACGTGTGGTGCACTTCCTTCAGCGCGAAATCGGCATCCGTGCGGGGGTTCTGCAGATAAGAGTGGCGGATATGATTGACATCGATGCGCGCCATCGCTTCCTCCTAAGCCGCCAGCTTCGGCGCGGCCACGGCGCGGCCGTGCTCGTCGAAGACCATGATGTGGCGCGGGTCGATGAACACCTCGACCTCCTCGTCCGGCTCGAAGTCGCGAATGCCGTGGGTCAGCATGACCCAGCGCGCATCGGCAAAATCGAGATGGATGAAGCTTTCCGATCCCGTGATCTCGGTGATCGTCACCTTTGCGCGCACCGGCACCGCGGCGGCGTCGGGCCGATCGAGGGAAAGATGATGAGGCTGGAAGCCGATCGTATAGATCGCATCGGCAATGCCGAAGAGTTCGGCCGGCACCGGCAATTTCACGCCGCCCTCGAGCAGGAAATCCAGGCCCTTCTTGGCAAGCACGATGGTGTTGAGCGGCGGATCGGCGAAGGTTCTCGCCGTCACCAGATCGACCGGCTTGCGGAACACTTCGATGGTCGGCCCGAACTGGGTGATGCTGCCTTCGGAAAGCGTCGCCGTGTTGCCGCCGAGCAGCAAGGCCTCGTGCGGCTCGGTCGTGGCATAAACGAAGATTGTGCCGGCGGCCGCGAATATCTTCGGCAGTTCCGCGCGTAATTCTTCGCGCAGCTTGTAGTCTAGGTTGGCGAGCGGCTCGTCGAGCAGCACGAGGCTGGCATTCTTGACGATGGCGCGGGCCAGCGCGGTGCGCTGCTGCTGGCCGCCCGACAGACTGAGAGGCGTGCGATCGAGATAGGGCGTGAGTTTGAGAAGGGCGGCGGCATTGCGCACCTCCCTGTCGATCGTTGCCTGATCCGTGCCGGCCACCCGCAGCGGTGAGGCGATGTTTTCGTAGACCGTCATCGCCGGATAGTTGATGAATTGCTGGTAGACCATGGCGACGTTGCGCTTTTGCACAGGCATGCCGGTGACATCCTTGCCATCGAACCAGACCGAGCCGGAGGTCGGCACGTCGAGGCCCGCCATCAGCCGCATCAGGCTGGTCTTGCCGGAGAGCGTCGGCCCGAGCAGGACGTTGAGCGAGCCGTGCTGAAGCGTCAGCGAGACGTCGCGGATATGTTCCGCCGCACCCACCGTCTTCGTCACGTTTCTCAGTTCAAGCATGATGCCTCCTCCCAGGCTTTCTGCATCAGTCGGCCGTCCCTATTCGGCAGCCGCTACGTGCTGCCGGCTTATTCCGCGCATGAACTCGTCGAGCACTGCCGCCTGCTCACGGCTGAGACGCAGGCCGCGCTTGGTCCGGCGCCACAATACATCCTCGGCGGTCATCGCCCATTCGTTTTCGACGAGGTAGCGCACCTCGGCTTCGTAGAGATCGGCGCCGAAGTTGCGGCCAAGATCGACGTTCGACTTGGCGAGGCCCAGCAGCTTCCTTGCGCGGGTGCCGTAGAGCCGAGTCAACCGGCGGGCCAGCCGCGCGTCGAGGAACGGGTACGCCGTTTTCAGTTTCGCCACCTCGGCATCGAAGCCGGTGACGGGAAAGTCACCGCCGGGCAGCGGCGCGTTTGCCGTCCATGGTTTGCCGCGCTTGCCGAGAAAACCCTCGATCTTCTCGAGCATCGATTCCGACAATCGGCGGTAGGTCGTGATCTTGCCGCCAAAGGCGTTGACGATCGGGGCGGCACCCTCGCCTCCATCGGCCTTCAGCACATAGTCGCGGGTGGCTTCCTGCGCCTTTGAGGCGCCATCGTCGTAGAGCGGGCGCACCGCGGAATAGGTCCAGACGATATCCGACGGATTGACCGGCTGCGCGAAATATTCGCTTGCCGCAGCGCAGAGATAGTCGATCTCGGCATCACTGATCCTGACGTCGTGCGGATCGCCGGGATAGTCCCGGTCGGTGGTGCCGATGAGCGTGAACTCGTCTTCGTATGGGATGGCGAAAATGATGCGCCCGTCCTTGTTCTGAAAGAAATAGGCGCGTGGGTCGTCGAATTTCTTGCCAACGACGATGTGGCTGCCTTGCACGAGGCGGACATTGTGCACGTCGTTCAAGCCGACGGTGGCTGAAAGCACCTGATCGACCCACGGGCCGGCGGCATTGACCAGCAGCCGCGCCTTGACCTCCTCGGTATCGCCGGTCCGCACGTTTTCAAGCCTGACCGTCCAGAGATTGCCTTCGCGGCGTGCGCTGACGACCCTTGTTCGGGTTCGAACGGTTGCACCGCGCTCGGCAGCGTCACGGGCGTTCAACACAACCAGCCGGGCATCGTTGACCCAACCGTCGGAATATTCGAACGCCTTTCGAAAAAGCGGCTTCAGCGGCTTGCCGGCCGGATCCTTGGCCATGTCCAGCGTTTTCGTCGGCGGCAGCAATTTGCGCCCGCCAATATGGTCGTAGAGAAAAAGCCCGAGCCGGATCAGCCAGGCCGGACGCAGCCCCTTGGCGTATGGCAGCACGAAGCGCATCGGCCAGATGATATGCGGCGCGTTCCTCCACAGGATCTCGCGTTCCATCAGCGCTTCGCGCACCAGGCGGAATTCGTAGAATTCGAGATAGCGCAAGCCGCCATGGATCAGTTTGGTCGAGCCGGAAGAGGTTCCGCTGGCCAGATCGTTCATCTCGGCAAGGAAGACCGAAAAGCCACGCCCAACGGCATCGCGGGCAATGCCGCAGCCATTGATGCCGCCACCGATGACGAAAATGTCATGGATCGGTGATGCGCCCAAAGAAGTCCTCCCTCGATTTCGCATTGCAGCATTTTTGAGTTTTGCGAAACCGTGGCGGGATTATTTCGAAATGATAACGAATGTCAAACGAAATATGATCGGCGGCAGATGCCGCAGCGGCATCTCTAGGAGAGCGACGTTTCGATCAGCTGAACCTCTGCCTCCTGGCAGATCTTGCGCACCGACGGGATGTCGCAACGATCGGTGATGAAGGTGTTGACCTGCGACAGATGGCCGATGCGGACGGGCGCGGTGCGCTCGAATTTGGTCTGGTCCGACACCAGGATCACATGCCGCGCGTTGGCGATGATCGCCTGAGCCACCTTCACCTCGCGAAAATCGAAGTCGAGCAGTGCGCCGTCATGGTCGATGGCCGAGGCGCCGATCACCGCAAAATCGACCTTGAACTGCCTGATGAAATCGACCGCTGCCTCGCCGACCACGCCGCCGTCGGAACCGCGCACGACACCGCCGGCGATCACCACCTCGATCGAAGGATATATGCGCATTCTGTTGGCAACATTGATGTTATTGGTGATGACCATCAGGCCAATATGATCGAGCAGCGACTTGCTGACCGCTTCCGTCGTGGTCCCGATATTGATGAACAGAGAGGCGTTGTCAGGGATCAGCCGGGCTGCCGCGCGGCCGATCGCCTCCTTCTCCTCGGCGGCGATCTTACGCCGGGCCTCATATTCCATGTTCTCGATGCCGGACGGGAACAATGCCCCGCCATGGATGCGGGACAAAAGCCGCTGGTCGCAGAGATCGTTGAGATCCTTGCGGATCGTCTGCGGCGTCACGTTGAAATGCGTCGCCAACTCCTCGACCAGTACGCGGCCATGATCTTTGGCCATCTGGATGATTTCGGAATGACGCGGCGACAGATACATCTAGCAACCTCTCATTTTCGTTTTTCTCGTCTATAGCTGAAAACGAAAGCCATGAACAGGTATGAGCCGGCTAATGAAAATCGGGCGACTGCAGAGAGAAAAGCTCCGGCGCAATCTCGACGAGGCTATCAACTCAGGCCCCGGGCGATCTCAGTGATGACCTCGAAAGCAGTATCGACGTCCGCCGCAGTCGTTTCGAACTGCCCGACCTGAAAGCGGATCGCCACCTGCCCGTCCACCCGAGTCTGCGTCACGTAGATGCGGCCGTCATCGTTGATCGCGCTGACCAACCGCAAATTGTGCTCGTCAGAGTCGATGCCCGCAGCCGTAAGATGCCGGAACGAGAGCAGCGACAGCATCGGCTCCGTTACGATCTCGAAATCCGGTTCCCGAGCCAGCCGCGCGGCAAGGCTCTCGCTCCAGGCGACATGATTGCGGATCATGGTTCGCAGATTTTCCAAGCCATGTGCACGCAGCAGGAACCAAAGTTTCAGCGCGCGGAACCTCCGTCCGAGCGGCACCGACCATTCGGAATAATTGATGACCCCGTCGCGGCCATGTGTTCTCAGGAATTCGGGCTTGATCGCCAGCGTACGCACGAGGTCTTCCGGCTGGCGAACAAACTGCATCGAGCAATCGAACTGTGCGCCCAGCCATTTGTGCGGATTGAAGACGATCGAATCCGCATGTTCGGCGCCGGCCCAGAAATGCCGGAACTCGGGGCAGATCATGGCGGAGCCGGCCCATGCGGCATCGACATGCAGGTAGAGCCCGTGCCGCTTCGCCACCGCGCCAACAGCCGCGACATCGTCGGTGCCGCCGGTACTGGTGCCGCCGACGCTGGCGATGATGCCGGCCGGCAGCATGCCGTTTTCGCGGTCGGTGACGATCGCCGCTTCCAGAGCCGCCGTCTGCATGGCGCGAAAGCGTCCGGCGACCGGAATGCGCACGAGGTTCGCCTCGCCGATGCCCGACACCCAGATCGCCCGGTCTATGGAAGTATGGACTTGGTCGGAAGAATAGACCCGCACGATCGGCTGGCCTTGCAGGCCGCTCTTGTTGCCTTGCCAGTCGAGCGCGCGCTCGCGCATGGTCAGCACGGCGGCAAGCGTCGCCGATGAAGCCGAATCCTGCATGACGCCGGAAAATCCCTCCGGCAGACCAAGCGCCTGCCGCATCCAGTCGACGACCCGCATCTCGAGCTCGGTTGCTGCCGGCGAGGTCTGCCAGAGCATGCATTGCGCAGCCATCGCGGAAACCAGATACTCGGCCACGACGGAGGCCGGTGCCGCATTGGCCGGAAAATAGGCGAAGAAACGCGGATGCTGCCAGTGCGTCATGCCCGGCAGGATCTTTTGCTCGAAATCGGCAAAGATTGCCTGCATCGTTTCGCCGTCTTCCGGCGGCGCGACATCGATGCTTTTGAAGATTTCGCCCGGCTCGACAAGCGGCCGCACCGGTCTTTCGCGAAGGCTGTTTCTGTAGTCGGCGCCCCATTCAGCCGCTCGCAGCGACCATTCGCGGAATTCGTTGCTATTCATCTTCGCCTCCGTAGCGCCTCATCGAGCCGCGATCAAAGAGCACGAAAAACGAAGGTTTCATTCGGGAAAATCAGGCAAGCTCGCAAAGGCGGTCTTCAGCGCGTTCGACCAGCTATCCGAGATCGTGCGATAATATTGATCGTCATGGTTTATTCGCTTTTTGAGGCCGACCTTGAAAGTGTCCTTTTCATAGAACAGCAGGTCGAGCGGCAGGCCGACCGACAGGTTCGACTTCAGCGTCGAATCGAACGACACCAGCAACAGCTTTACCGTCTCGGCGAAACTCATCGTCTTTTCGTAGGCCCGGATGATGATCGGCTTGCCGTATTTGGTCTCACCGATCTGGAAGAACGGCGTATCGTCGGTCGATTCGATGAAATTGCCTTCCGGATAGATCATGAACAGGCGCGGCGCGCTGCCCTTGATCTGACCGCCGAGGATGAAGGAGGCGTTGAAATAGGAATCCGCCTTTTCGCCGGCCGGCGACGAACTGGCGATGACCTCCTTGACGGTGTCTCCGACCAACCGGACTGTCTGGTACATGGAGGGCGTTTCGAGCAGCGTGGCATGGCGCTCCGCCACTGCCTTGGTGCGTTCGTCGAGCAGGCTGACTACGGCCTGGGTTGTCGCCAGATTGCCGGCCGACATCAAAACGATGACGCGCTCGCCCGGCTCCTCCCAGACATGCATCTTCCTGAAGGTCGAGATCGAATCCATGCCGGCATTGGTGCGCGTGTCCGACATGAACACGAGCCCGCGATCGATCTTCAGGCCGACGCAATAGGTCATCGAATCTCTTTGGCAACAATCTTGCCGGGATTACTGCTCCACGGTGACGGTGACCGCAAGCTGTTCTTCCGCCTGTCCCAGCCGAATTCCCGATACCGGCGTGGCGTCGCGATAATCGCGGCCGATCGCCACCTTTACATAGCGCTCGTCGGGAGAAATGCCGTTGGCGACATCGAAGGAGACCCAGCCCAGGCCCGAGACATGCGCCTCGGCCCAAGCGTGGCTTGCCGCCTGCTCGATCGCTGCATCCATCATCAGATAGCCGCTGACGTAGCGCGCCGGGAAATCCATGGCGCGAGCCGCGGCAACGAAGATATGGCTGTGGTCCTGGCAAACGCCGGTCTTGAGCGCAAGGGCCTCTTCGGCCGGCGTCGTCGCGTTGGTGGTGCCGGGTGTATAAGCGACACGCTCGCCGATCACGGCCATTAGCCGGTGCAGCCTTTCGATGTCGGTGCCCTTGCCCACCGAGGCAGCAAGCTCACGAATGCCGCTGCCGATCGTCGTCAGCGGCGTTTCATGGCCGAACAGCCAGAGCGGCGCGAAACCCTGATGCGGTCCGCAGACACCGGCGGTATCGCGCGTCACCACTTCGCCGGCTGCTTCGACTGTGATGAAGTCGCGCTCGCCCTCGACGCTCAACAGCCGGGTATCATTGCCGAAATGGTCGGTGAACCGCACTTCCTCGCGCGCGCCTTCGATCTTCAGCGCCCAGGACAGCACCGTCTGGGTGCGCCCGTTCACCGGGAGCAGCCGCAAACGCTGCAACAGATAATGCACCGGCGCATCGTAGCGGTATTCGGTCCGGTGGGTGATCTTCAGCCGCATCGCTCTCGTCCCTGGAGCATGAGCCTTACCGAAAACCGGTCTTCGTTTTTTGGGATCATGCTCAATAGAACCTGTAATCCTGCGCGATCTCATCGCCGAGCCTGGTGTTGTCGCGGATGAAATTGGCCAGGAATTCGTGCAGGCCGGCGTCGAAAATATCCTTGATCGAGCCGGCCGTCAGCATGGAATGGGTCTTGGCGGCCGTCGCATGACAGGCGTGGCGCTCACCATAGTCGTCACCCAGGAATTTGAGATGCTCCGTCAGGAAGCGGTAGCAAAAGGTCAGCGAGCGCGGCATGCGGACATTGAGGATCAGATAGTCGGCGATGTTGCTCGGCTTGTAGTCGGCGTCATAGACCCAGCGGTAGGAGCGGTGCGCCGACACCGAGCGCAGGATCGATTCCCACTGGTAGTTGTCGAGCGTCGAGCCGACCCAGGAGATCGACGGCAACAGAACATAGTACTTCACGTCCAGGATGCGCGCGGTGTTGTCGGCGCGTTCGACATAGGTGCCGAGCTGCGAGAAATCGAAGATCTCGTTGCGCAGCATGGTGCCGTAGAACGAGCCGCGGATCAGCGCCGTCTCGCGCTTGATTGCGTCGAGCGCGCTGGGCAGGTCGCGCTCGTCGATCGGCTTGGCCAACATCCGTTTCAGCGACATCCAGGCTTCGTTGATGCTTTCCCAGGTTTCACGCGTCAATGCTGTGCGCACCATGCGGGCATTGTTACGGGCCGTTTCGATAGACGACATCGTGCTCGACGGGTTCGACGTATCGCGCAGCAGGTAGTCGGCGACATTGGCGGCGGTGTAGTCCGAATATTTCTGCGTGAAGCTGGCGTCCGAGCCGGCGCTGAGCAGCACCGAATTCCACTCCTCCGAAGCATTCTGCGTGCGAGTGAGCGCCATGCGCAGGCCGGCATCCACCAACCGCGCCATGTTCTCCGCCCGCTCGATATAGCGGTTCATCCAATAGAGCCCGTTGGCGGTGCGGCCGAGAAGCATGTCAACGTGCCTCGATGCTGAGTGAGTAGCGAATAGCGAATAGCGAATAGGGGAAAATCGGCTTCATGATTTCTGTTGCAGACTCCTGATCATCGAACGCAGCATTCTCCCGATCTCATCGGCCTGGCCAAGCAAACGCAATACGTCCTGCTCAACCATCAGCGCTACCCTTCCAGACAAGATTAGGTGCGTTTCCAACTCTTTGAGAGAACCTTGCGCTATGCGAAGATATTGAACGAACGATCCCGTGTTTTCTCGCCCGTGCCCTTCGGCGACATTTGCCGCAATCGATACAGATGATCGCCGTATCTGAGACGTCATCCCGTAAACTTCGCTGCTCGGAAAGGCTTTCGTTGCCGAATAGCAATCTACAGCCAATTCAACGGCCGCCTTCCAAACAATCAAGTCCCTGTAAGAGTTAATAGTCGTGTTGGTGCCCTCTTCCCTATTCGCTACTCACTATTCGCTATTCGCTACTCACTATTCGCTATTCGCTCTAATCATCCAACACCCAAGTATCCTTCGTGCCGCCGCCTTGCGAGGAATTGACGACCAGCGAGCCTTCCTTGAGCGCTACTCGCGTCAGTCCACCGGGCACGATCTGGATACGGTCGGACACCAGCACATAGGGGCGCAGATCGACATGGCGCGGCGCCAGCCCCTTGTCCGTCAGGATCGGACAGGTCGACAGCGCCAGCGTCGGCTGGGCAATGTAGTTCGACGGTTTTGCCGCGAGCTTTTTGGAAAAATCCTCGCATTCCTTCTTGGTCGCCGCAGGTCCTACCAGCATGCCGTAACCGCCGGACCCGTGGACCTCCTTGATCACCAGTTCGTCGATGTGCTCCAGCACATATTTCAGGCTGTCCGGTTCCGAGCAGCGCCAGGTCGGGATGTTGCCGAGCATCGCCTTGCGGCCGGTGTAGAATTCGACGATTTCGGGCATGTAGGAATAGATCGCCTTGTCGTCGGCAATGCCGGTTCCGGGCGCATTGGCGATCGTGATATTGCCGGCGCGGTAGACGTCCATAATGCCCGGCACGCCAAGGGCTGAGTCCGGGCGGAAGGTCAGCGGATCGAGGAACGAGTCGTCGACGCGCCGGTAGAGCACGTCGATCTGCTTGTAGCCCTCGGTCGTGCGCATCGCGACATGGCCATCGACGACGCGCAGATCCTGCCCTTCGACGAGTTGCACCCCCATCTGGTCGGCAAGGAAAGCATGTTCGAAATAGGCCGAGTTGAAGCTGCCCGGCGTCAGCACGGCAATGGTCGGCGCGCCCTTGGTGCTTTGCGGCCGCACTGCGGCCAGCGACTGGCGCAAGAGCTGCGGATAATTCTCCACCGGCCGCACCTTGATCTGCTGGAACAACTCGGGAAAGAGCTGCATCATCGTCTCGCGGTTCTCCAGCATGTAGGAGACGCCGGACGGCGTGCGCGCATTGTCCTCCAGCACGTAGAACTCGTTCTCGCTGATGCGTACGATGTCGACGCCGATGATATGGGTATAGACGCCGGCCGGCGGCCGCACCCCGATCATTTCGGGCAGGAACGCCTCGTTCTTGGCGATCAACTCCTTCGGCACGCGGCCGGCACGCAAGATTTCCTGACGATGGTAGATGTCGTCGAGAAAGGCGTTCAGCGCCTGGACGCGCTGCTCGATGCCTTGCGTCAGCCGTCGCCATTCGTTGCCGGAAATGATGCGCGGAACGATGTCGAAGGGTATCAGCCGCTCCGATGCTTCCTGCTCGCCGTAAACGGCGAATGTGATGCCGGTCTTGCGAAAGACGCGTTCGGCGTCCTGCATCTTCTCGTTAAGCCTGGCCGGGTCCTGTTCCTTCAGCCAGCGATCGTAAGCCGAATACGGTTTTCTCAGCCCGGAAACTTCCGGAAGCATTTCATCGAACGCTGCCAATCGCATACTCCCCTGTGGCGCCATTTCACTGGCCTCGCTGGAGAAAATCAAGCGCAATCGGTGATTTGGTGGGCGCCGGCGATCAGTATATCGCTCTTGCCTAAAATTAAGGCAGTGCCGATCGGGCCGTAGTCAGGCTTTGCTTCGTGTCCGGGCAGATGCCGGATGCGGATCAAAACGCGCGAAAGGTGACGACCGTGAACGTGTCTTTGATGCCGGGAAGAATCTGCACTTTCTCGTTGACGAAGTGGCCGATGTCTTCCTCGTCGTCGACATAGAATTTGGCGAGCAGGTCGTAATTTCCGGCTGTCGAGTAGATTTCGGAAGCGATCTCGGCATCGGCCAGGGCGCTGGCAACGTCATAGGCCTTGCCCAGATCGCACTTTATCTGCACGAAAAATGCTTTCATCGCCTGGTCCTGCCCAACATCGCACGCTCTAGGTAAAATCGAGCGGCCCTTGTGGCAGACTGCCGCCCGGCTTTCAAGCATCGGCCATCGCTCAGGCTGTTCTAGCCTCGACAATGCTTTCTCGGTCTGGACACAGCTCGCGGCGCCGAATGTTTGCGCTCGGCTGAAACCCTCGAGCACTGCAAAGCGTATAGTATCATGTACCTCGGACAGCGATTTCTCAGGGACAACGGAGACAGGCCATGCGCCGCGCGTTTTTCGCATTCGCAGTCGTTCCATTCATTTTCGCATCCCAGGCCTTTGCTGGCGACGCCGAAGTCAAGGCGGCGCAAACGGTCATCGATGGTCAATTGAAGGCCTTCATCGCCAACGACGGAGCGACGGCCTACAGCTTTGCCGCACCAAATGTGAAACGCATCTTTCCAACTGTCGATACCTTCATGAACATGGTGACCAACGGCTACCCGCCGGTGCGCCAACCGCAGACCTACTCCTTCGGCAAGGTTCGCGAGACGAGCCCGACCTCGATCATCCAGCAGGTGCTGATCGTCGGCCCGGATGGCAAGGACTATGAGGCGGTCTACACGCTCGAACTACAGCCTGACGGCAGCTTTCGGATCACCGGCTGCAGCCTGCGCGCGTCCACGTCGCTCAGCACCTGAGGGTGCTTGAGGAGGGCAAAGTTGTCTCAATCCTGTCGCCGGTAGAGCGTCCAGCTCAGGCCTGAAAACCCCCAGTGTCTCGACGCGTCGGCCCGTTCATACGCCAAAGCGCATGAGGCCGTCGGTTCAACATGTTCGGCTTGCTTGTCCACATCCCCCTCGAGGATCAGCCAAGCCGGCCGGTCGGCGCACATCCTGTTTTCCGGAACCAGCCAAGCCCGACGATCCGTCCGCGCCGCAAAATAATCGACGACCATGGCGGTGCGGAAATCACTGTTGCTCGCATAGGCGGCAGCGCCGTTCCTGGTCATTTCATCGACCATAGCAGCGTACGAGCCGCGTCCGTACTGATAGAATTGGAGCAGCGACGAAATGCTTCCACTCACCACGATCGCCAGTGCTCCCACCGCAAATAGCCTGGCAGTCCCGCGAGCAGCCAAGCCGCGACCGATCATCTCGCCGGCCCAGAGCAGCAGCAATGTTTCGCTGATGATGAAATAGCGCGGAAACTCGAGATTGGGCAGATGTGTCGCCGCCATGAGCAAAGGCAGTCCGATAATCCCGATGACATAGAGGCTGGCCCGGCGATCGCACCAGACACCAGCGGAGAGGCCAACAAGACCGCAGGCGGCAACGATATACGGCCAGTCGCCGAACCAGGGGGGCAGCCCGAACAGAGAGCGGATCATTCCGCCATAGCCCTGCGCGAAGGCGGCAATCGAGAACGGCGAAACACCACCGACACTGAAGCCGAACAGCCTGCCGCCGATAAACACGCAGGCAGCCAGCGGCAGCACGGCAAGCAAGGCCGGCAGGAAGATCGACGCCAGATCCGCAACGACACGGCTGACCCTCGCCGTACGCTGCCAGGCGAGCCACGCGGTCCAGATTGCGAGGACTGCCACCATTCCGATCATGGTGAGATGGCATAGGAACCCGAAAAGGATCGCCGCTGCCAAGGCCGTGCCAGACAACCGTTTGTTGTCGAGCCGGCGCTCCAGAAAAACCACCGAAAGCAGCGTAAAGAGCACAAGGCCGGCATAGCCACGCGCCTCCGAGCCGTAGTGCACCATCGGATAGCTCACGGCAAACAACAGGCTTGTGGCAATCATCGCCCGTCGTCCGTGCGGTGCGGCGGTCGCTGCCGCCGCAACTGTCGTGGCAACACCTAGTGCTATCGACAGGCCTCGCTGGATCAAAGGCGAAGCGTCGGGGCCGATGAGATAGAGATAGACCGAGTTGAGGAAATGATTGTTGTCGTGATTGACGCGCCAGAATATCTGGTCGATCGAGGTCAGCGGCTCAATCAGCGCAAAGCTCCAGATCTCGTCCAGCCAAAGGTCGCCGCGCGCGCCAAGCAAGCGCAAAACCAAGCCGGTCACGGCGATGACCAGAACGGCAAGCAACGACCCCGCCGTCCATTGCTGGACCGCCACGGAGGGCGAAGGCGAAGGCTCGGCGCTGCCATTCGTCCGCACCGTCGTGCCAGGAACTGAAACTTGCCCCGAAACGAACAGGTTCTTGATCCTCGCCCGATGTCGTCCGGCAATGCTTATTAGGCAGACGTTTCAAAACAGTTCATGGCAGGTGCGACTCCTCCCTGGAGCCGGATTCCTGGCGAGCACGCCTACCGGACGGGGAGGTCACCGTTTGCCCATTGCTGCGTGATGATCTCAGCTTGTCCGGCGAACCTGCCAGCCCCGATCGCTTCGCGAACGTCGCGCATCAGCTGCTGGTAGTAGGACAGATTGTTCCAGGTCAGGAGCATCGCCCCGAGCGCCTCTTGCGAGCGCACCAGGTGGTGCAGATAGGCGCGCGAATAGTCGCGTGCGGCCGGGCAGTCGCTTTCCTCATCGAGCGGGCGCGGATCGTCGGCATGGCGGGCGTTGCGCAGATTGACCTTGCCGCGCCGTGTATAGGCAAGGCCATGCCGCCCTGCCCGCGTCGGCATCACGCAGTCGAACATGTCGATGCCGCGCGCCACCGACTTCAAGATGTCGTCCGGCGTACCGACACCCATCAGGTACCGCGGCCGATCAGCCGGCAACTCCGGGCAAGTGATGTCGAGCATCTCCAGCATCACCGCTTGCGGCTCGCCGACGGCCAACCCGCCGACCGCGTAGCCCTTCAGCTCCATCGCCTTCAGCGCCTGCGCCGAGCGCAGCCGCAGGTCCGGTATATCGCCGCCTTGCACAATGCCGAACATCGCCTTGCCGGGCTGCTCGCCGAACGCCGTCTTGCAGCGCTCGGCCCAGCGCAACGACAACTCCATGGCACGCTCGATCTCTTTTTCCTTGGCCGGCAGCGCCGTGCACTCGTCGAGTTGCATCTGGATGTCTGAATCGAGCAGCCCCTGGATCTCGATGGAACGCTCCGGCGACATCTCGTAGGCGCCGCCGTCGATATGCGAACGAAAGGTCACGCCGTTCTCGGTCAGTTTCCTCAGCTTCGACAGCGACATCACCTGGAAGCCGCCGCTGTCGGTGAGGATCGGATAGGGCCAGCGGGCGAATTCATGCAGGCCGCCGAGCCGAGCCACGCGCTCGGCGCCGGGTCTCAGCATCAGGTGGTAGGTATTGCCAAGGATGATGTCCGAGCCGACACCGCGCACCTGATCCATATACATGGCTTTCACCGTGCCGCCGGTGCCGACCGGCATGAAAGCGGGCGTGCGGATTTCCCCGCGCGGCATGGTGATTGAGCCGCGCCGGGCTCTGCCTTCGGTCGCCAGCACCTTGAAGGCGAATGCGTTAGTCATTGAATTCCCTAGCCATCGAACTCCTTGTCGAACACCGGCGCGTCCGGAGCCTGTCGGTCGAGCGACTGCCGGTAGCGGATGCAGCCGCGCATGAATTTCGGCCAGGGCGGCACGGCAATCGCCGGCTCGGTCTTTTCGGGTAAAAGCGACCAGAGGTCGGGGTGATGCCAGCACAGATCATGGCCGGTGGCGTCGCGGTGTTGGCGGATGCCGGCGCGCAGTTTCCTGACCTCGGCGAGCAAGGCTTCGCGGCCGAAAGTTTCCAGGTCATCGTCCATCGTTATCCTCCCTGAACAGAAGACTTGCGTCTCCATAGGAATAGAACCTGTAGCGGTTCTCGATGGCATGCGCATAGGCCGCGCGCATGGTCTGCAAACCGCAGAAGGCCGAAACCAGCATGAACAGCGTCGAACGCGGCAGATGGAAATTGGTCATCAGCATGTCTGCGGTCTTGAAGCGATAGCCGGGCGTGATGAAGATGTCGGTCGGGCCTGACCATGCTGCCAGCCTGCCGTCCTCGCCAGCCGCGCTCTCCAACAAGCGTAGCGATGTCGTGCCGACGGCGATAATGCGCCCTCCTTTTGCTTTCGCCGCATTCAGCGCCTCGGCGGTTTCCGGGCTGACCGAACCGGTTTCGGCGTGCATCTTGTGGTCGGCGGTGTCGTCCGCCTTCACCGGCAGGAACGTGCCGGCGCCGACATGCAGCGTGACGAAACGGCGCTCTATGCCCTTGGCGTCGAGCGTCGCAAACAGCTCCGGCGTGAAATGCAGCCCTGCCGTCGGCGCGGCCACGGCGCCCTCCTCCCTCGCATAAATGGTCTGGTAATCGTTGCGGTCGCGTTCGTCGTCGTCACGCTTGGAGGCGATGTAGGGCGGCAGCGGGATGTGGCCGACGGAGCGCAGCGCCTCGTCGAGGAACGGACCTGACAGGTCGAAGCCGAGCAGCACCTCGCCACCTTCCCCCTTCTCGATCACGGTCGCATCGAGTTGGCCGAGAAAGCAGGAGTTGGCGTCATGACCGAAATGGATACGATCGCCGGCGGCGATGCGCTTGCCCGGCCGCATGAAGGCGAGCCAGCGGTCGGGCGCCGTCCGCATGTGCAGCGTGGCTTCGACCTGCGCCGCTGCTTCGCCGCGCCGCCTGATGCCTTTCAGCTGCGCAGGAATGACCTTGGTGTCGTTGAAGACCAGCACATCACCAGCCTTGAGCAGGGACGGCAGGTCGCGCACGGTCATGTCCTCGAGCCCTGCGCCCGGCCTGACCACCAGCATCCTGGCACTGTCGCGCGGTTCGGCTGGGCGAAGCGCGATGCGCTCGTCCGGCAGATCGAAGTCGAAAAGATCGACGCGCAAGAAATCCCCGCCTCAAGGTTCCGGGCAGGTCACCGCCCAGGCGCCGACACCGTCTATGCTCAGCGTACCGCCCATTGCGAAGCTGGACTGCTCGCTGGCCTTGACCAGTTGCAATTTGGCGACGACCGAGCTGAGGCCCTCATCAGTGAGATCAATCAGCATGCGGTCGTCGTCTTCGAATGCCTGTCCGACGATGACTTTCGTTGAACCCGGCTGGCCGTCCGTGGTCCATGTCTTGCCGCCGGCCTCCAGCCACACACGCGCCACCGCAATGACGGCCGTGTGTCCCATCAAAACGTCGATCGATGCGGCGCCGCCGTCGGCGCTGCAGACGATCGATTCCGTCGCCAGCGCCGGAGTGGCCGCCGCGACGAGCACAAATGCGATGGCCGCGACAGCCCGGCCGGTCATTTCACGTCGGCCGCGACCTTGAGCGACACGATCTTGTCCGGATCCTGCACCGGTTCGCCGCGCTTGATCTTGTCGACATTGTCCATGCCTTCGATGACTTGGCCCCATACCGTGTATTGGCGGTTGAGGAAGGCGGCATCGTCGAAGCAGATGAAGAACTGCGAATTGGCCGAGTTCGGGTTCTGCGAGCGGGCCATCGAGCAGGTGCCGCGACCGTGGTTGGCGTTGGAGAACTCGGCCTTCAGATCGGGTTTGTCGGAACCGCCAGTGCCGGCGCGCGACGGCGCGAAAGACGGCTTGTTGGAATTGCCGAACTTGACGTCGCCGGTCTGCGCCATGAAGCCGTCGATGACGCGGTGGAAGACCACGCCGTCATAGGCGCCTTCGCGTGCCAGTTCCTTGATACGGCCGACATGGCCGGGCGCCAGGTCTGGAAACAATTCGATGACGACCTTGCCCTTGGTCGTGTCCATGATAAGCGCGTTCTCGCGGTCCTTGATCTCGGCCATGTCAGAAATATCCTTTTGAAACTTGGGTTTACTTACCGTCAGCGGCGATACGCACCTTGATCATGCGATCGGGGTCGGTCACCGTCCCGTTCTGCGCCGCTTCGCCTTTCTTGATGTGGTCCACCAGCTCCATGCCGCTGACGACATTGCCGACGATGGTGTACTGGCCGTCGAGCGGCGGTGCCGGCGCGAACATGATGAAGAATTGCGAATTGGCGGAATTCGGATCGTCGGAGCGGGCCATGCCGACCACGCCGCGCTGGTAGTGCTCGGTGCTGGAGAATTCGGCCGGCAGGTCGGGAAGATCGGAACCGCCGGTGCCGACGGCGTCGGCATTGAAGCCGCTCTTCATATTGCCGAACTTGACGTCGCCGGTCTGCGCCATGAAGCCGTCGATGACGCGGTGGAAGGCGACGTTGTCGTAGGCGCCCTGGCGCACCAGCTTTTTGATCTGCGCGACGTGCTTCGGCGCAAGGTCGGGCCTCAGCGCGACGGTCACGTCGCCGTCCTTCAGCGTTACGATCATGGTGTTTTCCGGATCGGCGGCAAAGGCCGACACGGATGCCGTCACAAGACCGGCAAGCACGGCAAGCAAGAAGGCAAGCTTTTTCAGCTGCATGGGATCTTTCTCCGAATATCTTCGTCCATGCATGTCGTTACCCAAAACCGGGCTCCACTTTTGAGCGACATGCATTTATTTCGCGAATTTGGCGGTGAGCGCGCCGGCCACGGCCGCCGGCACGAAGTGGCGGATGTCGCCTCCCATCGAAGCTATCTGGCGCACAAGTGTGGCGGTAATGGTGCGCACCGAGGGGCTGGCGGGCAGGAAAACCGTCTGCAGCTCAGGCGCCATGGTCTCGTTCATGCCGGCCATCTGCATCTCGTAGTCGAGATCGGTGCCGTCGCGCAGGCCGCGGATCATGATCGAGGCGCCATGCTTCCTGGCCGCGTCGATGACCAGACCGTCGAAGGCGACCACTTTGATGCGCGCACCGTCGCTGCCGAATTCCGCCTTCGTTGCCGTTTCGATCAGATCGACCCGTTCCTCGAAGGAAAACAATGGCTTCTTGCCGGGATGGATGCCGATCGCCGCATAGATGGTGTCCGCCACGGCCAGCGACGCCTTCAGCACGTCGAGATGGCCGTTGGTCAGCGGGTCGAAAGAGCCGGCATAAAGGGCGATGCGTTCGGTCATGGCAGGTGCTTCTAGCGAGCCTCTCCCCTAAAGGCAAATCCGATCGGCAGGCCCGCCCCATGAACCTTTTGGCCGACGTGAACGACAGATGAATGTGCCGCTCACAACGGCTTCACGCAGTGTTCACTAAGTTGCAGCTTCGAAAGATGAAACCAAACACCCATCTAACCGTTGTTAGGCGCAGGAGAACACGCACATGCTGATCTACATGCTCGCCACCGCAATGACCGTCGCCATGCTGATCGCTACCGTATTCGGGTTGCATCAGGAAGCACAGCGAGTCCGCGCCAAGGCCAATACCAAACGGTTCGAAGGCTTCGGCATCCGCAAGCCTTATCGCCACTTCTAGATTGCTGGGGTTTCTTGAGAACGCCGGCCCATAGGGCTGGCGCCGTCGCGGCAAACTCACTCGACGGTAGTGTCAGGCTCCCCACCTTCGGCATCGGTAGCAGCGCCACCTTCAGCATGGACACTCTCTTCGATCTCTTCGTCGGCTTGCGGCTCTGAAATCCGCTCCACCGAAACGACCTTCTCGCCCTCTGCGGTATTAAAGATCGTAACGCCCTTGGTGGCGCGGCTGGCAAAACGAATGCCGTTGACCGGGACGCGGATGACGGTGCCGCCATCCGAAACCAGCATGATCTGATCGTCATTGCCGACCGGGAAAGTCGCCACCAGGCGGCCGATTTCGGCCGTTTTCGACACGTCGGTGGCGCGGATACCCTTGCCGCCACGGCCGGTCAGACGGAAATCGTAGGACGACGAACGCTTGCCGTAGCCATATTCCGTAACCGTCAGCACGAACTGCTCATGTGCCTTGAGGAATTCGTAGCGCTCGTCGGAAAGCTCCGCCTCTTCGCCGACCTCCTCATTGGTAAGCTGGATTTCTTCCTCCTCACCGGCGGCAATGTCGACGACAAGCCGGCGTTCAGCCACCACCCGCTTGAGGTAGGCGGCCCGCTCGGCCGGCGGCGCATCGACATGCTCGATCACCGCCATCGAGATCACCCGGTCGCCATCGGCCATGGCTATGCCGCGTACACCGACCGAATTGCGGCTCTGGAAGACGCGTACGTCGCTGACCGAAAAGCGAATGCACTGGCCGGAACTTGCCGTCAAAAGCACGTCGTCATTGTCGGTGCAGGTCTCGACGCCGAGGATCTCGTCGCCTTCCTCGTCCAGCTTCATGGCGATCTTGCCGTTGCGGTTGACCTGGACGAAGTCCGAAAGCTTGTTGCGACGCACCGTGCCGCGCGTGGTGGCGAACATCACGTCGAGCTCGCCCCAGCTCGTCTCATCCTCCGGCAGCGGCATGATGGTGGTGATGCGCTCGCCCTGTTCGAGCGGCAGCATGTTGATCAGCGCCTTGCCGCGCGATTGCGGGTTGCCGATCGGGAGGCGCCAGACCTTTTCCTTGTAGACGATACCGCGTGAGGAGAAGAACAGCACCGGCGTGTGCGTGTTGGCGACGAACAGCCGGGTGACGAAATCCTCGTCCTTGGTCGACATGCCGGAGCGGCCCTTGCCGCCGCGGCGCTGCGCCCGGTAGAGCGACAGCGGCACGCGCTTGATGTAACCGGAATGGCTGACGGTGACGACCATGTCCTCGCGCTGGATGAGGTCCTCGTCTTCCATGTCGGCCCCGCCCTCGGCGAGCTCGGTGCGGCGCGGTGTGCCGAACTCGTCGCGCACGGCGATGAGTTCGTCCTTGACGATCTGCTGGATGCGGGCGCGGGACGACAGGATGTCCAGGTAATCCTTGATCTCGTCGCCGATCGTATTCAGCTCGTCCGCGATCTCGTCGCGGCCGAGCGCGGTCAGGCGCTGCAGGCGCAGTTCGAGGATGGCGCGGGCCTGCTCCTCGGAGAGATTGTAGGTTCCGTCCTCGTTGATGCGATGGCGCGGATCGTCGATCAACAGAATCAGCGATTCCACGTCGCCCGAAGGCCAGCGCCGCTCCATCAACTGCTCGCGCGCCGTCTGCGGGTCCGGCGCCGTGCGGATCAGCTTGATGACTTCATCGATGTTGGCAACAGCGATGGCAAGGCCGACCAGCACATGGGCGCGGTCGCGCGCCTTGCGCAGCAGGAATTTCGTGCGCCGGCTGATCACCTCCTCACGGAAGGCGACGAACGCCTTCAGCATGTCGGTCAGCGTCAGCAATTCCGGCTTGCCGCCGTTCAGCGCCACCATATTGGCGCCGAAGGACGTCTGCAGCGGGGTGAAGCGGTAAAGCTGGTTCAGGATGACGTCGGCGACGGCGTCGCGCTTCAGTTCGATAACGACGCGGTAACCCTGGCGGTCGCTCTCGTCGCGGATGTCGGAAATGCCCTCGATGCGCTTATCGCGCACCAGCTCGGCCATCTTCTCGATCATCGACGCCTTGTTCACCTGGTAGGGAACCTCGGTGATGACGATCGATTCACGGTCGTTGCCGCGTGGCTCGACGTTGACGCGGCCGCGCATGACGATGGAACCGCGGCCGGTCGAATAGGCGCTGTAGATGCCGGAGCGGCCAAGCACGATGCCGCCGGTCGGGAAATCCGGTCCAGGAATGATCTCCATCAGCGCCGGCAGGTCGATCGCCGGATTGTCGATGAGGGCAATGGCGCCGTTGCAGACCTCGCCCAGATTGTGCGGCGGGATGTTGGTGGCCATGCCAACGGCGATACCGCCGGAGCCGTTGACCAACAGGTTCGGGAAGCGCGCCGGCAGGACTTTCGGTTCACTGCCCGACGCATCGTAAGTGTCCTGGAAATCGACGGTGTCCTTGTCGATGTCCTCCAGCAACTCATGCGCGACCTTGGTCAGCCGCGATTCCGTGTAGCGCATCGCCGCCGGCGGATCGCCGTCGATCGAGCCGAAATTGCCCTGCCCGTCGATCAGCGGAACGCGCAGCGACCAATCCTGCGCCATGCGCACCAAAGCGTCATAGATCGAGGCGTCGCCATGCGGATGGTATTTACCCATCACGTCGGCGACCGGGCGTGCCGATTTCACATATTTGCGGTTCCAGTGATAGCCGCTCTCATAGGCGGCGTAGAGGATGCGGCGATGCACCGGCTTGAGGCCGTCGCGCACGTCCGGCAGCGCACGGCTGACGATTACGCTCATGGCGTAATCGAGATAGGAGCGCTGCATCTCCTCGATGATGGATATCGGCTCGATGCCGGTGGGGCCGCCGTCGGCGCCGCGCGGTGTCTTTTGGTCGGTCAAATCGGATCACAATCTAATCAGGAATCACTTGGTGCTTATATAGGAAGCCGGCCCGAAACTCCAATAATCGCGGCAGTTTTCCAGTGTCGTTTTTAGCGGCAAATTCAAAAGGATACACCAATTGCGACGATATGGCCGTGGCACCCTTTCACGAGCGTCGCCGGCGGGCGCGATAAGTTCCCGGCGTCTCGCCCATTAGCCGCCGGAAACGGCGGTTGAAGGTTGATAGATCGTTGAATCCCGCCGCAAAGGCGATCGCCGAGATCGCCTGATCTGACGTCCGCAGCCGCACGGCTGCCCTGTGCAGCCGCGCTCTCAGCAGGAACTGATAGGGCGTCATGCCGGCAACGTGCCGGAAGGTGCGCAGGAAATGGTAAGGGCTGGTGGCGGTCTCGTCGGCGAGTTCGGCAAGCGAGATCGGCCGGTCGGCATCGATTTCGATGCGGCGCACCGCTTCGGCGACACGCTTCTGGTCACGGCGGCTTGGCGCTCGTCCCCGATCCGTATCGCCGCAAGCCGCTGTCACGGCTGCGCCGGCAATGCGCAGGGCGAGTTCCTCGAACGCGCCGGTGTCGGCCATCTCGCGCGCCGCCTCCGCTTCGGCGAGCAGCGGCACCAGCGCCGACAAAGGCGGCAGGCGCGGCATGCTGAAATCAAGCTGCTTTGCGCCCGCGTCGGCGACGATCCGCTCCATATAGGCCAGTCCGAAATGGAAGGAGAGGCAGCGGTCGCCGGTGCCATGCTCATGCCCGCATTCGTAGCAGGTGCCGGGATTGCCGAGCAGGAGCGCGCCCGGCGCCAGCATCGCCGTGCCCTGGCGCGCACGATAGCGGAACGTGCCGCTGGTCACGGCGGCGACGCAGAAATCCCGATGCTCCTCCTCGAATGGCCTGTCGGCGGCACTAGCGGTGCAGATGACATCCAACACCTGCCAGCCTCGGCCCGACGCCAGCCTATGCGCGCTCGTCGTCATCGCCGAAACATAGCAATTTTTCCCAAGCGCAGAACCCCTGTCGGCTTCTATGCTTGCCGGTCTCCTGACAAGATGAGAGCGAAGCCATGTCCAATTCCTTTGCCAAGGCCCTGCACAGCGATGGGCCCGCACCGGCCCTTGCCGAGAAACTGAACCTTTACGGCCGCTTCGTCGGCGCCTGGACGTTCGACGCCACGCGCCATCTCGAAGACGGCCAGGTGCTGACCGGGCGCGGCGAGGTGCACTTCGGCTGGGTGCTAGAAGGCCGAGCGATCCAGGACGTATGGATCCTGCCCGCTCGCGACGCCGGCCCCTCGCCGTCGCTCGGCAAATGGACCTTCTATGGCACGACGTTGCGCGTCTATGACCCAGGCGTCGACGCCTGGCACATCTTCTGGAGCGACCCGCGCAACCAGTATTACAGCCGCCAGCTGGGCCGCGTCGAAGGCGACACGATCGTCCAATTGGGCGCAGACGGCACCGGCGCTTCGGTACGCTGGAGCTTTTCCCGGATCACCGGAGATTCCTTCCGCTGGCTGGGCGAGCGCTCGTATGACGACGGCGCCACCTGGCGTGTCGAAGTCGAGTTTCTGGCGCGGCGCCGCCAGCCCCTGATCCGCACGGTTTCCACTGGCACCGCTTTGCTCTACCAATCCCGTTATCCGGCATTGCCGGCGGGGAGGGTCAGCATGCCGAGCTTCGACAGCCTGTTCAACGCCTTCGTCACCATACTGGTGACGATCGATCCGCCCGGCCTGGCGCCGCTCTTCCTCGCCGTGACCCGCGGCATGAACCGCGAGGAGCGCAACCAGGTCTCCGTGCGCGCCTCGGTCATCGCCTTCCTGGTGATGGCGTTGTTCGCAGTCGCCGGCGCGTCGATCCTGTCAGTCTTCGGCATCACCCTGCCGGCCTTCCGCGTCGCCGGCGGCTTTCTGCTGTTCTTCATCGCCTTCGAAATGGTGTTCGAGCGCCGGCAGGACCGCAAGGAGAAGATCGGCGATGTCGCCATCACCAGGGACATGATCCACAACATCGCCGCCTTTCCGCTGGCGATCCCGCTTATTGCGGGTCCCGGCGCGATTTCGGCGACCGTCCTGCTCTCAAGCTCGTTTCAGGGTTTTAGCGCGCAGACAGCACTTGTCGGCATCATCGCGATCTGCCTTGTCATCACCTACCTGGTGTTCGTGCTGTCAGAGCGCATCGACCGTATCCTCGGCCAGACCGGCCGTTCGATCCTCACGCGGCTGCTTGGCGTCATACTGGCGGCGCTCGCCGTGCAGTTCGTCGCCGACGGCATCAAGGCACTGATGGCGACGTAGGAACCGCCCTACTTCGCCGTCTCGATCACTTCGAAGTCATGGGTGATCACGGCGGTCTTGGCCATCATTGCCGAGGCCGAGCAGTATTTCTCGATCGAAAGCTCGATCGCGCGCTTTACCTTGTCGTGCGACAGCGCCCGGCCCTTGACGACGAAATGCATGTGGATGCGGGTGAACACCTTGGGATCGGCTTCTGCACGGTCGGCATCGAGTTCGACGACGCAATCTTCGACCGCCTCGCGCCCCTTTTCCAGGATATGGACCACGTCATAAGCCGAACAGCCGCCGGTGCCGATCAGCACCAGCTCCATTGGGCTCGGCCCCGGCGTCTTGCCCTCCGGCCCGAACGCAGTGCCTAGCACCAGCTTGTGCCCACTGGCGGACTCGCCGACGAAAGTGCGCTCCTCGACCCATTTGACCCTTGCTTTCACTGATCCGTCCTTTCACCGCTCAAACGCACAACGTCCCGAAAATCCAAGACAGATTTTCGGGACGCCATTTCGTGGCCAAGGTGCTGGCGCTTTTCGCCGCAAGGGCAGTCCGCCCCGAGAAATCAGAACGGGATTTCGTCGTCCAGTTCGCGCGACGAACCACCGCCGGTGCCCTTGTTGGCGCCACCGCGATTGAAACTTTCTCCCGGGCCGGACTGGCCGAAATCGGACCCGCGGCTGGCACCACCACCGGCATAGTTGCCGACCTGGCCGCCGCCCTCGCCCCGTGCATCGAGCATCTGCAGCTCGCCGCGGAATTTCTGCAGCACGATTTCGGTCGTATAGCGGTCATTGCCGGTCTGGTCCTGCCACTTGCGCGTCTGCAACTGGCCCTCGACGTAGACTTTCATGCCCTTCTTCAGATACTGCTCGGCCACCTTGGCGATCTGATCGTTGAAGATCACGACATTGTGCCACTCGGTCTTTTCCTTGCGCTCTCCGGACGTCTTGTCGCGCCAGCTTTCCGACGTCGCGATGCGGATGTTGACAACCGGGTCACCCGAATTCAGGCGGCGGATTTCAGGGTCCGCCCCGAGGTTGCCCACCAGAATGACCTTGTTGACGCTACCCGCCATGATACTTCTCCGCGCTCATCCGAAACCAGATTTCTGTCGCTGCACCTTACAGGCTATGGATAAGCCCTGCCTGCCGTCGCTGCCTTTTCCCACAACGTTTTTGTTCTCTTTTCGTTCTATAGTACAGGCCCTGCACTGTCAATAGTTGTCAGCAAGAAGTAGTGTCTTGGCGTCGAATTTCCACAGACCATGGGATCGAGGCGAACGCATGAAGACGGTTGCGCATGACGATCAGCCGCAAGAAGAATGGCGGGCGGGGGTAAAGACCCGAATGCATGTCTCGGCTCGCAACGGCGCAACTCAACTTTGCATATTCGAACAATGGGTCGAACCAGCGGTTGGCGCCCCGACACATTGGCACCCGGTCGAGGAAGTGCTTACCGTCATCGCTGGCAAGGCCGAGATGTGGATCGACGAAGAGCATGTCGTCTTGACTGCCGGACAGTCGCTTGTTGTTGCCGCGCGCAGGCGACATGGCTTCCGAAACGTCGGCTCCGAAATGCTTCATATCCATGCCGTGCTCGCGTCATCAGTTTTCGAGGCGACGTTCAACGGATCCCCTGACATGGTGAGACGCTGGCTTCCAGCGAGTTTGTAAAACCTCGCCCGTCTTAAAAAACACCGCCTGTCTTAAAAACACGGCTTGCCAAACCGATAAGTATCGACTTATGCTTTTGACATGATCGAAGCAGAGATTTTTCGGGCACTGGCCGATCCGACGCGTCGCGCCGTCTATGAGCGGCTCGCCGGCGGCGAGATGACGGTGTCGGAACTGCGCACTGGCATGCCGGTATCGCAGCCGGCGGTATCGCAACACCTCGCCGTGCTGCGCGGCGCCGGCCTCGTGGTCGAGCGCCGGGCCGGTCGCAACGCCTATTACCGCGCCGATCCGAAGGGGCTTGCGCCACTGCTCGGCTGGATCGAACGCTACCGCGCGTTCTGGCCAGAGCGCATCGAAAGGCTCAAGACGGTTTTGAAGGACATGGACCAATGACCAGCCGAGGCAAAGAACGCGCGGAAATGGCGGCAGACAAGATCGAGTTCGAGTGCGAGCTGCCGGAGCCGCCGGAAAAGGTGTGGCGGGCGCTGACGGTGCCGGACCTGCTCGCGGCCTGGATGATGCCGAACGACATTGAACCAAAGATCGGTAGCCGCTTTGCCTTTAAAGCGCCGGAGGCGCCGATCGAATGCGAAATCCTCGACGCCGATCCCGGACGGCTGCTGCGCTATTCCTGGCGGGAACGGCCGGCGCCCGGCGATACACAGGCGCCGCCCGGCAGCCCGGTGGACAGCCCAATGGACGACAGCCCGGTGGACAGCATCGTCACCTTTACGCTCGATCGCACCGTTTCCGGCGGCACGCATCTGCGCATCGTCCATGATGGTTTTGCTCGGGCAGCGATGCCGGAGATCGCGATGGCAGGCGCCGGCTGTCGGCTTTCGTTTGAAGCGCGCAATCCCAGGCACAAGCAGATCGCCGCCAACATCCCGCGCCTCTTCCTGCGCGCGGCCTGAACGACAATAGTCAACGGAGAGAAACGATGAGCGGCCTTGCCAATCTGGTGCCGATGGTGATCGAGCAGTCGAGCCGCGGCGAACGCGCCTTCGACATATTTTCGCGGCTGCTGCGCGAGCGCATCGTCTTCATCAACGGCCCGATCGACGACGGCACCTCGGCGCTGGTCTGCGCCCAGCTTCTGTCGCTGGAATCCGACAATCCCGACAAGGAGGTCTCGCTCTACATCAACTCGCCGGGCGGCGTGGTGACCAGCGGTTTCGCCATCTACGACACGATGCAGTACATCAGCTGCCCGGTCTCCACCGTTTGTATGGGCTTCGCCGCCTCGATGGCCTCGTTCCTCTTGATGGCGGGCACGCCGGGGCGGCGCATCGCATTGCCCAACGCCAGCATCGTGCTGCATCAGCCTCTCGGCGGTTTCCAGGGCCAGGCCTCCGACATCCAGCGCCATGCCGAGGGCATCCTTCGCACCAAGCGGCGCATGACCGATCTTTACGCCCAGCATTGCGGCCGCACCTACGAAGAAGTGGAACGCACGCTCGACCGCGACTTTTTCATGACCGCGCAGGAGGCCAAGGATTGGGGCCTCGTTGACTATGTTTTCGACACTCGCAAACAGGCCGCGTGAACGAGCGAAGGCGGCGGCCGGCACTGAGGCGACTGAGCGCCCAGCAATTTCAGGGCAGTCGGTCTGGTCTTGCCGCTATCGCGGCACTATAGTCCGGTGATGATCGCGAACCGTCCATCCAGCCTGTTATGCGTTGCCGTCGCGACCGTTGCCGGCACGAACATGCTGGTGGGCATGGCACTTGCCCAAGATAATTCGACGTCTTCGCAAAGGGGCGCCCTGCCCGGTGTGACCAGCGACTATCGCATCGCCGAGCCAGCGCTGCAGCCCGAGCCCGACGGGGCGGTTCCCAGCAGCGGCTACGGCACATTCAAGATCGGCGATACCGAAGTTCGGATTTCCGGTAGCATCACCATCGATGTCGCCACCGGCGGGATCAGGCCTCCCAGCCGCTAAGTTCGCCTGGTATGCACCGCAAATGTGCGCTTCAAACGAACAGCCCCGCCATTGCTTGTGCAACTGACGGGGCCTCTTGGATCTAAAATCCAAATTGCCGGGAGTGTACTGCCGGCTTTTTATTTCGGATGCTTCGCGGCATTCAGCCGACGATCCGACTAGCAGTCTCTGATTGTTGTGGGGAGCGGCAGGTCAACGTTGGCAGGTAGCGCTAAACGCCTGACCTGGCTACTTATACCTGCCGCGGCTCCAGCGACACGTGGAGCCTCAAGGAACTATCCGGTGGAGTCATGCCTCTGCTCTCCTTCTGTTCGTTGCGACTGTCGTCGTCGAAGCGCTCATCGCAAAACCCGCGGCGTCTCGCAGGCTAGCCCCAGGCCGCGAGGCCATCGAAAGACGGCCGGCTTCGTTGACGTTTGGAGTCTGCCCCCGTGACGCATGGACGTCAACCTTGAATAGCCGATTACCGAAAAATGTGATCGCGAGACGCATTGTGAAGCCGGCTGTACGGGCAGCTTTTGTCAGGAGCGTGTTCGGCCTTTGTTCTTTCCGCTTGCCCGTTCGCGCGAAAGGCGGTTAAACGCATTGGTCGAGAGTTGTGGCGTCTCTCGAAAAGGCGGCGAAATTACCTACATAGGGGGTGGTCGGGAAAACCCGCCCATCCCACGAATTCCAGATTCTGAGGCGGCGACCGGCGATGGCCGACCATAAATATCTCTCCATTCGCGGGGCACGCGAACACAATCTGAAGAATGTCGATCTCGACCTGCCGCGTGACAGCCTGATTGTCATGACCGGCCTGTCGGGGTCCGGCAAGTCGTCGCTTGCCTTCGACACCATCTATGCCGAAGGCCAGCGCCGCTATGTCGAGAGCCTTTCGGCCTACGCACGGCAATTCCTCGAGATGATGCAGAAGCCGGACGTCGACCAGATCGACGGCCTGTCGCCGGCCATCTCCATCGAGCAGAAGACCACCTCGAAGAACCCGCGCTCGACGGTCGGCACCGTCACCGAGATCTACGATTATATGCGGCTTTTGTTCGCCCGCGTCGGCATCCCCTATTCGCCGGCCACCGGCCTGCCGATCGAGAGCCAGACGGTTTCGCAGATGGTCGACCGGGTGCTTGCGGTCGAAGAGGGCACCCGGCTGTTCATCCTGGCACCGATGGTGCGCGGCCGCAAAGGCGAGTACCGCAAGGAACTGCTCGAGCTGCAGAAAAAGGGTTTTCAGCGCGTCAAGGTCGACGGCGTCTTCTACGAGATCGCCGACGTGCCGGCGCTGGACAAGAAGTACAAGCACGACATCGACGTCGTCGTCGACCGCATCGTCGTGCGCGGCGATCTGGCGACGCGGCTCGCCGATTCCATCGAGACCGCGCTGAAGCTGGCCGACGGGCTGGCGGTGGCGGAATTTGCCGACAAGCCGCTCGACGCCAGCCAGACCGGCGAGGATTCGGTCAACAAGTCGAAGAACGAGACGCATGAGCGCATGCTGTTCTCGGAAAAATTCGCCTGCCCGGTGTCCGGCTTCACCATTCCCGAGATCGAGCCCAGGCTGTTCTCGTTCAACAATCCGTTCGGCGCCTGCCCGACCTGTGACGGGCTCGGCAGCCAGCGCGCCATTGACGCCAGCCTGGTCGTGCCCGACGAGAATGTCTCGCTGCGTGCCGGCGCCGTCAGCCCGTGGGCGAAGTCGACCTCACCCTATTATGCGCAGACGCTGGAAGCGCTGGGCGTTGCCTATGGCTTCAAGCTCGGCGACAAGTTCAAGGATTTGAGCGAAGAGGCAAAGCAAGCCATCCTGCACGGCACTGGCGAGCGCGAAATCGCCTTCCAGTATGATGACGGGCTGCGCTCCTACAAGACGACCAAGACCTTCGAGGGCGTCATCCCCAATCTCGAGCGCCGCTGGAAGGAAACCGAATCCGCCTGGATGCGCGAGGAGATCGAGCGCTTCATGTCGGCCACGCCCTGCCCGGCCTGCCGCGGCTACCGGCTGAAGCCCGAGGCGCTCGCAGTCAAGATCGCCGGCAAGCACATTGGCGAGGTCACCGAGCTGTCGATCCGCAAGGCTGACCAGTGGTTCACCGATTTGCCTGCTTCGCTTAACGACAAGCAGAACGAGATCGCAGTGCGCGTGCTCAAGGAAATCCGCGAGCGGCTGCGCTTCCTCAACGATGTCGGTCTCGACTATCTGACGCTGTCGCGCAACTCCGGCACGCTGTCGGGCGGCGAGAGCCAGCGCATCCGCCTCGCTTCGCAGATCGGCTCCGGCCTGACCGGCGTGCTCTACGTGCTCGACGAGCCGTCGATCGGCCTGCATCAGCGCGACAATGCCCGCCTGCTCGACACGCTGAAGCATCTGCGCGACATCGGCAACACGGTCATCGTCGTCGAGCACGACGAGGATGCCATCCTGCATGCCGACTACGTCGTCGATATCGGCCCGGCCGCCGGCATCCATGGCGGTCACATCATCGCCCAGGGCACACCGCAGCAGATCATGGCGACTCCCGCCTCGATCACCGGCAAATATCTGTCGGGCGAGCTCGAAGTGGCGACGCCTGCGGTTCGGCGCGAGGCGAAAAAGAACCGCCGGCTGAAGGTCGTCGGCGCGCGCGGCAACAATCTGAAGAACGTCACCGCTGAAATCGCGCTCGGCACGTTTACCGCCGTCACCGGCGTGTCCGGCGGCGGCAAGTCGACCTTCCTGATCGAGACCTTGTTCAAGGCGGCGTCACGCCGCATCATGGGCTCGCGTGAGCATCCTGCCGATCACGACCGCATCGAAGGGCTGGAATTCCTCGACAAGGTCATCGATATCGACCAGTCGCCGATCGGGCGCACCCCGCGCTCCAACCCTGCAACCTATACCGGCGCCTTCACGCCGATCCGCGACTGGTTCGCCGGCTTGCCGGAGGCCAAGGCGCGCGGCTACCAGCCGGGCCGTTTCTCGTTCAACGTCAAGGGCGGCCGCTGCGAGGCCTGCCAGGGCGACGGCGTCATCAAGATCGAGATGCATTTTCTGCCCGACGTCTATGTCACCTGTGATGTCTGCCACGGCAAGCGCTACAACCGCGAGACGCTCGACGTGCTGTTCAAGGGCAAGTCCATCGCCGACGTGCTCGACATGACGGTCGAGGAAGGCGTCGATTTCTTCGCCGCCGTGCCCGGCGTGCGCGACAAGCTGGAGACGCTGAAACGGGTCGGCCTCGGCTACATCCATGTTGGCCAGCAGGCGACGACTTTATCGGGCGGCGAAGCGCAGCGCATCAAGCTCGCCAAGGAACTGTCGCGCAAGGCAACCGGCAAAACGCTCTACATCCTCGACGAACCGACCACCGGCCTGCATTTCCACGATGTCGCCAAGCTGCTTGAAGTGCTGCACGAGCTGGTCGACCAGGGCAACACGGTCGTCGTCATCGAGCACAATCTAGAGGTGATTAAGACCGCTGACTGGGTTCTCGATCTTGGCCCCGAAGGTGGTGACGGCGGCGGCGAGCTGGTGGCGTCCGGCACGCCGGAGGACATCGTTCGCGAAAAGCGCAGCTATACCGGGCAGTTCCTGAGGGAATTGCTGGAGCGGCGCCCCGGAGGCAAGCGCGAAGCGGCGGAGTGATGGCAAAGAACGGTCTCATCACGGTCCAAAGCAGCTTCGGCGTGGCCGAAACCATCGATCGCCTGGTCGAGACTGTGGAACGTGCAGGATTGCTGGTCTTCGCCCGCATTGACCACGCCGCCGGTGCGCGCAATGTCGAAACATCACTGCGTCCAACCCAGCTCCTGATTTTCGGCAATCCCAAAGGCGGTACGCCACTGATGCAGGACCGGCAGCTTGCCGGCATCGATCTGCCGGTCAAGGCGCTGGCTTGGGAGGACGAGCAAGGCACGGTCTGGCTCTCCTACAATGACGCACACTGGCTGGCGGAACGCCACGGCTTGGGCGACGCTAGTCGCAATGCCGTCGCTGCGATCGCCGCCGGCATGGACAAGGTGATTGCGGCCGCTGCCGGCGCGGGCCAGTTTTGATCATGAGAGCCGCTCGGGCCGATGATCTCCCTACGGTGATCTCGCTCACCACCGACGCCTACGCGCCCTACACTGCCCGTTCGGAGCGCCGCCGATCCCCGTCACCGAGGACTATGCGCCGCGCATAGAACGCGGCGAGGTCTGGCTTTCGGAGCAGTACGGACAGCCGGCCGGCCTGATCGTTCTCGAACGGCACGATGACCACACAGTGATCTTCAGCGTCGCCGTTGCGCCCGCCTTTCAAGGCAAGGGTTTCGGCATAGCGCTGCTCGACTGGGCCGAGCAACAGACGCGCCTGTGGAGCTTGCCTGAAATCCGACTCTACACCAATTCCAGAATGGAACGGAACGTTTCGTTGTATAAGGCCTACGGCTTTCGCGAAACGGGTCGCCGGCCCAATCCATATCGGCCAGGATGGACGGTCGTCGACATGGCGAAAGCCGTCGAGACGACCGCCATCGCGTGATCCTTTTTCTGCAAACCGGGAGGACTACCATGACTCAATCAGGAACAATCCGCGCTGGCATGGGCGGCTGGACCTTCGAGCCCTGGGACACGTCCTTCTACCCGGACAAATTGTCGAAGGCCAAGCAGCTGAATTACGCCAGCCGGCAGGTGCCGACCATCGAGGTCAACGGCACCTATTATTCGAGCTTCAAGGAGCCGACCTTCGTCAAATGGGCCAACGAGGCGCCGGATGGTTTCGTCTATTCGCTGAAGGGCAACCGCTTCGTCACCAACCGCCGCGTGCTCGGCGAGGCCGGCGAATCGGTGATGCGCTTCCTCGGGTCGGGCGTCGCGGCACTTGGCGACAAGCTTGGGCCGATCCTGTGGCAGTTCGCGCCGACCAAGCGGTTCGACCCGGACGACTTCGAGGCGTTCCTCAAGCTATTGCCGGAGAAGCAGGACGGCGTTGCGCTGCGCCACGCGGTCGAGGTGCGCAATGACAGCTTCGTCGTGCCCGAGTTCGCCGCCTTGGCACGCAAGCACAAGGTCGCGATCGTTTTTGCTGATCATGCTAAATATCCAGCGATTGCCGACGTCACCGGCGATTTCATCTATGCGCGGCTGCAGACCGGCAGCGACGACAATCCCGATTGCTATACGCCCAAGGCGCTCGACGAATGGGCGGCCCGCGCCAAGACTTGGGCGCAGGGCAAGGTACCGGCCGAGCTGCCGCGCGCCGATCCTTCGACCGACGCGCCGGTCAAGCCACGCGACGTGTTCGTCTACTTCATCACCGAGGGCAAGGTCCGCGCTCCATTCGGCGCCATCGCGCTGATGAAGCGGGTCGCAGGCTGACGCCCCGCTGTCGGCGGTCCGGCTGGCCGGCTCCTAGATTACCGCCTATGCGGCGCGCTCGTCCGGACGCCGATCAACCCTGACGATCTCGTTGAAAGCATCGAGATCGACATAGAAGACCTTGGTGATCTCCGCGATAAGTTCGTCGTGTTCATATCCCTGCGATTTCAGAATGTTGATGGCGGTTATGATGTCGACACGCTCCGTGAGCCGTCGTTTCTGGTAGTCCTCGACATAGCGCTCCATCATCTGGCCCTGGCTCCCAAGCACCCGAAATGTTGGACGACAACAGATCGCTGGAGGGAGCGGCTTGCGCGCAAGCGGCCCGCGCCTTCCCCTGATCTGCCAATTTGGAACTGGTACGGAAAGCGGCCGACTCACCAAGGCCAAGCAAAATCTAGCACGCAATCTTCGGCGCGCCAGAGTTGCAAAGTAATAGAATCAATAAGAATTCAGACGGTCAGGAATTTCCGCACGTCCGCCCGGTCGAGATCCTCGGCGGGGCCGGTATGGACGATCTGGCCGCGGTCCATGATATTGACCTCGTCGGCCAATTCCCGGCAGAAATCGAGATATTGTTCGACCAAAAGCACGGCAATGCCGGCTTGGTCGCGCAGATAGCGGATGGCGCGGCCGATATCCTTGATGATCGACGGCTGGATGCCTTCGGTCGGCTCGTCGAGCACCAGCAGTTTCGGCCGCATTACCAGTGCCCTGCCGATGGCAAGCTGCTGCTGCTGGCCGCCGGACAGATCGCCGCCGCGGCGCGCGAGCATCTGCTTCAGCACCGGAAACAGCTCGAAGACGTGACCGGGAATGTTGCGGTCGGCGCGCTTCAGCGGCGCGAATCCCGATTCGAGGTTTTCCCGCACCGTAAGCAGTGGAAAGATCTCCCTGCCCTGCGGCACGAATGCGATGCCCGACCGGGCGCGATCATACGCCGCGCTCCGGTCGAGCGCCTTCCCCTCGAAGGCAACACTTCCGCTCGTCAGCCGGTGATGGCCGACGATCGATCTCATCAAACTGGTTTTGCCGACGCCGTTGCGGCCGAGCACACAGGTGATCTTGCCGGCGCCGGCCTTTAGCGAGACGCCGCGCAGCGCCTGGGCGGCGCCGTAATGCAGCGTGGCATTGGAGACTTCGAGCATGGTCAGCGCTTTCTCCAACGCCTGAAAAACGAAAGGTCGAAATGATGGAACGGAACGCGCCAGACCATGCTCATCTCCCCAGGTAGACTTCGACGACGCGCTCGTCGGCCGAAACGAAGTCGAGCGAGCCCTCGGAAAGTACCGAGCCTTCGTGCAGGCAGGTAACCTTGACGCCGAGCTCGCGCACGAAATGCATGTCGTGCTCGACGACGATGACCGAATGGTCGCGCGCGATGTCTCTAAGCAGCCGCGCGGTTTCCTCAGTCTCGGCGTCTGTCATGCCGGCAACCGGTTCGTCGACCAGCAGCAGCTTCGGATCCTGCGCCAAAAGCATGCCGATCTCGAGCCATTGTTTTTGGCCATGGCTCAAATTGGCGGCGAGTTCGTCGCGCTTGTCGCCAAGCCGGATGATGCCGAGAATGTCGTCGATCTGCCGCGCTTCCGCGGCCGAGCGACGATGGAACAGTGCCGGGAAGATCGAGCGCGGGCCTTTCAGCGCCAGCATCAGATTGTCCTCGATCGTGTGGCTTTCGAAGACGGTCGGCTTCTGGAATTTACGGCCGATGCCCATCATGGCGATTTCGGCCTCGTCGTGTTTAGTCAGGTCGACCTCGCCGTCGAAGAAGACCTCGCCCGCGTCGGGCCGCGTCTTGCCGGTGACGATGTCCATCATCGTCGTCTTGCCGGCGCCGTTGGGGCCGATGATCGCCCGCATCTCGCCCTTGTCGAGCACCAGCGACAGGTTGTTGATGGCGCGAAAACCATCGAAGGAAACCGACACGCCGTCGAGATAGAGGATGGTGTTGCTCTTCGACATCAGGCCATCACTCCGCCGGCTGCGGTTCGGCACCGGAGGCCGACCAGTCGCCCGGCCTTCTCGCCGCCGAGCGATCGGTTTTGGGCGGCACCGGCGTGTCAGGATCGGTGCCGGCTTCCTCGGCAATCGAGGCTGCCCGCAGCGCCTTGGCATTGCCGCGCCAGGAATCCCACATGCCGATGATGCCCTTGGGCAGGAACAGCGTGACGGCGACAAACAGGCCGCCCAGCGCAAACAGCCAGAACTCCGGCAGCACGCCGGTGAACCAGGATTTACCGGCATTGACCAGAAGCGCGCCAATGATCGGTCCGACGATGGTGCCGCGCCCGCCGACGGCCGCCCACACCACCACCTCGATCGAATTGGACGGCTCGAACTCGCCAGGGTTGATGATGCCGACTTGCGGCACGTAAAGCGCACCGGCGATGCCGGCCATCACCGCCGACACGGTGAAGGCGAACAGTTTGACGTTCTCCGCCCGCCAGCCGAGAAAGCGCGTGCGGCTTTCGGCGTCGCGCACCGCCATCAAAAGCTTGCCGTATTTGGAACCGACGATTGCCCAGGTGACGAAGACGGCAAACGCGAGCATGACGGCGCTGGCCGCGAACAGCGCCGAGCGTGTCATGTCGGCCTGCACGTTGAAGCCTAGAATGTCCTTGAAATCGGTCAGGCCGTTATTGCCGCCGAAACCCATGTCGTTGCGGAAAAAGGCAAGCAGCAGCGCATAGGTCATCGCCTGGGTGATGATCGACAGATAGACGCCGGTGACGCGGCTGCGGAAGGCAAACCAGCCGAAGACGAAGGCGAGCAGGCCGGGCACCGCAAGCACCATGACCGCCGCGAACCAGAAATGGTCGAAGCCATACCAGAACCACGGCAATTCCTTGTAGTTCAGGAACACCATGAAGTCGGGCAGCAGCGGATTGCCGTAGACGCCTCGCGAGCCGATCTGGCGCATCAGGTACATGCCCATCGCATAGCCGCCGAGCGCGAAGAAGGCGCCGTGGCCGAGTGAGAGGATGCCGCAATAGCCCCAGACGAGATCGAGCGCCAAGGCGAGCAGTGCGTAGCAGAGATATTTGCCGGTGAGCGCCACGATATAAGACGGCACGTAGAAGGAACTTGTCGGCGAGACCGCAAGGTTGAGCAGCGGCACGACGATGGCGGCCGCCAGCAGGACGAAGATGGTGATGGCGACGCGACGATCGGCGCCGGCGGCAAAGAAACGTCCCGTGATCATGCTTCCACCGACCTGCCCTTGAGCGCAAACAAGCCGCGCGGGCGTTTCTGGATGAACAGGATGATCAGCACCAGGACGACGATCTTGCCGAGCACCGCTCCGGCATAAGGTTCGAGGAACTTGTTGACGATGCCGAGCGAGAAGGCGCCGACCAGCGTGCCCCAGAGATTGCCGACACCGCCGAAGACGACGACCATGAAGCTATCGATGATGTAGCCACGACCGAGATTGGGCGAGACGTTGTCGATCTGGCTGAGCGCGACACCGGCTATGCCGGCAATGCCGGAGCCGAGTGCAAACGTCAGGGCGTCGACCCACGGCGTCCTGATGCCCATCGAGGCGGCCATGCGGCGGTTGGCGGTGACTGCACGCATCTGCAGCCCCCAAGGCGTGCGCTTCATCACGTAGAGCAGCACCGCGAACACGCCAAGCGCGAATACCAGGATCCAGAGCCGGTTCCATGTCACGGCAAGCTGGCCGATATTGAACGAGCCGGACATCCATGACGGGTTGCCTACCTCCTGGTTGGTCGGCCCAAAGATGGTGCGTACGGCCTGCTGCAGGATCAGCGACACACCCCATGTCGCCAGCAGCGTCTCCAGCGGCCGGCCGTAGAGGAAGCGGATCAGCCCGCGCTCGATGACAAGGCCGACGAGC
Source organism: Mesorhizobium sp. M0778 (assembly GCF_040320105.1). NCBI lineage: Bacteria > Pseudomonadati > Pseudomonadota > Alphaproteobacteria > Hyphomicrobiales > Phyllobacteriaceae > Mesorhizobium > Mesorhizobium sp. M0778. The sequence continues at coordinate 194,903 of NZ_JAMYPA010000010.1, forward strand.
GCCGCCACTAGGAAGGCCAGCGGCAAGGCGATGACCAGCGACCAGTCGAACAGACCGGGAAAGGAATTCCGGATCACCTCCTGCACGACGAAGGTCGTGTAGGCACCGAGCATGACCATCTCGCCATGCGCCATGTTGATGACGCCCATGACGCCGAAGGTGATGGCCAGGCCAATCGCCGCCAGCAGCAGCACCGATCCGAGCGATATGCCGTACCAGATATTCTGGCCGGCATCCCACAGCGCCAGCGTCGAATTGATATTGGCGATCGCAGCCGTCGCCGCGTCCTTCACCGCACCTTCGGAATTGGCCTCTACCGACGTGAGCAGCGACACCGCATCGCGGTCGCCGCGCGCGCCGATGAGAGCGATAGCCGCCAGTTTGTCGGCCTCCGGCCTGTCGGAAACGAGAACCGACGCGGCGCGGGCATGTTCGAGCAGCGCCTTGACGCTTGCCACGCTCTCATTGGCGATGGCGGTGTCGAGCGGCTCGATGTTTGCCGCGTCCGGCGTCTTGAACATGGTGTCGGCGGCGGCAATGCGCACGGCCGGGTTCTTGGAGCCAAGCGTCAGTGTGCCCAGCGCGTCGCGGATGACGCGGCGCAGCGTGTTGTTGACTTTGATCTTGGTGATGTCGGCCTTGGCAGCTTCGCCCGATTTTTCGCCGGTGAGCGCATCGAGCAGCTCAATACCGTCGCCGCTCTCCTTGCCGACAAAGACCAGTGAATCGGCCTTGCGGACGTAAAGGCTGCCCTCCGCAAGCGCGGCAAGCGGCCGTTCGACGGCCGGATCGCCGGAAGCCGCAAGCTCGCGCACGACGGCTTCGATCGCCGGAAAATTGGCGGCAGTGGCGAATTTGGCGATGACGGCGCGCAGATCTGCTTCGCTGGCGTTCGACGGCAGCAGCGCCCCCAGGAGGAGCAGCAGCATCAGGCCAATCGCGCGGATCAGGATCATCGGTTTCTGGTGGCTCTTGGAGGTTGAATGTCGCCTCCGGGCAGGCTGGAGAAAGGAGCCCGCCCGGAGGCTTTGCGGTCTGGGAGGACAGACCGGGAGGATTAGTTGGTTCCCTTGCCGCCGCATTTGCCGGTGGCAACGTTGAAGTTGCCGCAGGATAGAGGCGCGCGCCAATCGGAGATCAGGTCCTTGGAGTCGGGCAGGTAGTCGGACCATTCGTCGCCCATCACCAGGCCCGGCGTCTGCGAGACGGTTTCGAACTGGCCGTCGGCCTGGATTTCGCCGATCAGCACCGGCTTGGTGATATGATGGTTCGGCATCATGGTCGAATAACCGCCGGTCAGGTTCGGCACCGAGACGCCGACCATGGCGTCGATGACCTTGTCCGGATCGGTGGTACCGGCCTTCTCTACCGCCTTCACCCACATGTTGAAGCCGATATAGTGGGCTTCCATTGGGTCGTTGGTGGTGCGCTTGTCGTTCTTGATGAATTTGTGCCAATCGGCGATGAACTTCGCGTTCTCGGGCGTGTCGACGCTCTCGAAATAATTCCAGGCGGCGAGATGGCCGACGAGCGGCGCGGTGTCGAGACCGGCAAGCTCTTCCTCACCAACCGAGAAGGCCATGACCGGAATATCCTCGGCCTTGATGCCCTGATTGCCGAGTTCCTTGTAGAACGGCACGTTGGCGTCGCCGTTGACGGTCGAGACGACAGCGGTCTTCTTGCCGGCCGAGCCGAACTTCTTGATTGCCGAGACTTCGGTCTGCCAGTCGGAGAAGCCGAACGGCGTATAGTTGACCATGATGTCTTCGGCAGCAACGCCCTTCGCCTTCAGATAGGCTTCAAGAATTTTGTTGGTGGTGCGCGGATAGACATAGTCGGTGCCTTCGAGCACCCAGCGCTTCACCGAACCGCCATCCTCGCTCATCAGATAGTCGACCGCGGGAATGGCTTGCTGGTTCGGCGCCGCACCGGTGTAGAACACGTTGCGCTCGCTCTCCTCGCCCTCATATTGAACCGGGTAGAACAGGATGTTGTCGAGTTCGCTGAACACCGGCAGCACCGATTTGCGCGACACCGAGGTCCAGCAGCCGAACACCGCCGCGACCTTGTCCTTCGAGATCAGCTCGCGCGCTTTTTCTGCGAACAGCGGCCAGTTGGAAGCCGGATCGACGACCACCGCCTCGAGCTTCTTGCCGAGCAGGCCACCCTTGGCATTCTGCTCTTCGATGAGCATCAGCATGGCGTCCTTTAGCGTCGTCTCCGAGATCGCCATGGTTCCCGACAGCGAATGGAGGATGCCGACCTTGATGGTGTCGTCGGCCGCCTTGGCGGGAATGCTCATCAGCAGGCCGGCGGTGACCACGCCGGCCGAAAACATTTTTGTTATTGTCGAGAAACTGCCCCTCATACTTTTAAACTCCCAAGCTGGTTAACTGCATCGGAACAGACCATGCAACGGCTGTGCCAATTACCGGAGCAAGATCGGAAGATCTGAGATTTCCCAGCTCTGTCAGTCGGTTAATGTATTAGGCGCAGGAGATGAACCTCGCCTGCCAGGTTCGAACTGAGAAAAGATCACCCGTATCAGCCTAAGTTTTACTCATGTACGGGCCAATGCCCGAATTTTGAGCAGCATCACAAGAGCACTGGCGAGGATTGCAGCGCCGCAGCGAAATGGGGCAAGTTCGAACCCTTAAACGAGCGACGCCATGGCCTTCCGAACGTCTTGCATTTTCATCACCATGCTTCTGCTGGCGACGACGACTGTAGCGCGCGCCGGCTTCAGCGACGGCAAGCTGCCGGACGGCCCCTATCATTGCGAAGTCTATCTGCTTGGCATGTTCCTCAGCCTCGGCGACATCACCATCAAGGGAAACGTCTATAGCGGTCCGGTGAGCTTCGGCACCGCGCGGCAGAGTTATAACTACCAGATGGATGCAGACGGGGTGATCACTTGGCTGGGTCCGCTGGGCGGCTACACCAGCGGCGGCAACTCGATCTCGCTTACGCAAGCGACGCTGGAAAGCGGAACCACCCCCTCCTTCGACATCATCATGAAGCAGCCGGACGGTGCCTTTACCGCCTCGACCTGCACCAAACGTTGAAAAAAATATGCGCAACCTCGTGAGAATTAGCACCGGAAGGCAGAGAGCCGCCTAGCTCTCCGCCGCCACGTCGAGCGCCAGCCGGGTCATATTGGTGAAAAGCCCCTGGCGTTCTGCATAGTCGGTCTGCTCGCCGGTTGCCACATTGTCGACGACGGTCAGGATCGACAGTGCCCGGGCACCAAAATCGGCCGCGATGCGGTAGAGCGCGCTGGTTTCCATGTCCACGGCGAGCGCGCCCTGTGCCTGCGCTTCGGCAAAGCGCTCACGCCCCTGCGGATGATAAAAAATATCGCTGCAGATGGTCAGGCCGGCCCGCTGGTCGATGCCGAGTTCGGCGGCCCGGGTCAACGCCTGGGCCAACAATGCCGGATCGGGGCTGGCGTTGGCACGATAGAGCCCGAAACTCTGAACGCTTTCTGAGCTTTCACCGCGCACCGATTGCGCGATCACCAGACTGCGCAGCGCCAGCTCGGCGGTCAGCCCGCCGCAGGTGCCGGTGCGGATCAGTGTTTTCGCACCATAGAAATCCAGCAGCTCGTGCACGTAGACCAGGAATGACGGGACGCCGATGCCGGTGGACTGGATGCTGATAGGCTTGCCGCGAAACAGGCCGGTAAAACCAAGCGCGCCGCGGCGGCGGTTGACGCAGCGCGGCGCCTCCAGAAAAGTCTGCGCCATCCATTCTGCGCGCTGCGGATCGCCCGGCAGCAGCACCGTGCTTGCGTAGTCGCCCTTGCTGGCCTCGTTGTGTGGCGTCACGGCATGCTTTCCAAAACCCGTCGCCCGTTTCGCCTGCAATCATGGCAGTCTCACGGCATTGCGCAAGCGGAGCATTGGAAGGGTCAGGATTCCAGCATGTCCTTGACGATCGTGGCCAATTGCTTGAGCGAAAACGGCTTGGGCAAAAAGCCGAAATGTGCGTCGGCCGGCAAGTTCTTGGCGAATGCGTCTTCCGCATATCCGGACACGAAGATGAACTTGATGTCGGGCTGCCGCTTGCGCAATTCGCCAAGCAGCGTCGGGCCGTCCATTTCCGGCATCACCACGTCTGAGACCACGATGTCGACCTTGCCGCCGAGCGCTTCGTAGACTTCAAGCGCCTCGACGCCCGACGACGCCTCGTGGACGGTGTAGCCGCGCGACCTTAGTGCACGCATGCCGCCCATGCGTACGGCGTCCTCGTCCTCGACCAGCAGCACCGTGGCCGAGCCCGACAGATCCTTGGCTGAGTCGGCGATCTTGGCAGGTGCGGCCGGCACTTCTCCAGCCTCGCCCGCCTTCCTTGCCTCCGCAATGTGCCGCGGCAGGAAGATGCGGAACAGGGATCCCTTGCCGACTTCGGAATCGCAGAAGATGAAGCCGCCTGTCTGCTTGATGATGCCATAGACCATGGACAGGCCGAGGCCCGTTCCCTTGCCAACCTCCTTTGTCGTGAAGAAGGGCTCAAAGATCTTTTTCAGCACATCAGGCGCGATACCGCTGCCGCTGTCCTCGACCTCGACCAGCACATAGTCGGCCGGAGTAAGTTCGCGATAGGAAAAGGTCTTGCATTCCCCGGCGCTGACGTTGCGGGTGCGAACGGTGAGGTCGCCGCCGGCCGGCATCGCATCGCGCGCATTGACCGCCAGATTGACCACCACTTGCTCGAACTGCCCGATATCGACCCTGACCGGCCACAGGTCGCGGCCATGGTCGATCTTGAGCTTGATATCGTTGCCGACCAGACGGGCAAGCAGCATCCTTAGGTCGGCGAGCACGTCGGTCAGGTTGAGCACCTCCGGTCGCAGCGTCTGCTTGCGCGAGAAGGCCAGCAACTGCCGCACCAGCGAGGCCGCCCGGTTGGCATTCTGCTTGATGTTCATGATGTCCGGGAACGACGGATCGGACGGCCGGTGGTTGGTCAAAAGCAGGTCTGAGGCCATGATGATGGCGGTCAGCACATTGTTGAAATCATGCGCGATGCCGCCGGCGAGCTGGCCGACCGCCTGCATCTTCTGGCTCTGCGCCATCTGGCCCTCGAGGGCCTTTTGCTCGGTGGTCTCGACGGCATAGACGATGGCCGATTCCTCGGCGCCCTCGCCGCCGGTGCCGTCTGCGACCGCATTGACGTAGAAGCGTATGTGTCGTTCCTCATTGCCGGGCAGCACCGTATCGATCGGCTCGATATCAGCCTGTTGCTGGCGTGCCTTTTCGAACGCCGCGGCGAAGGCCGGCCGGTCGCGCTCGTGGATCACCGTATCCAGCCGCACACGCCGATCGACCGCGTCGCGGTCGACGACCGAGGAAAATAGCGACAGGAACGGCGCATTGGTGCGCAGGATGCGACCGGCATGGTCGACGCCGGCAATCGCCATCGGCGTCGAGTTGAAGAATCGCGTGAAGCGTATTTCCGAGGCGCGAAGGTCGGCCGAAGCGTCCTCGCCTTGCGTCCGGTTGAGCACGATGGTGCGAGTCGGGCCGTTGAGCCCCTCTCGGCTGGCCGAAACACGATGCATGAAGCGCACCGGCAACGCCTCCCCGGTCATCGTCGTCAGATCGAGATCGATAACGGCATTGCGCGTGGTACCCGCGTCGGCCTTGACCGAACGGACCAGCGCCATGCCGTCGCCGGCGACGATCTCCGGCAGCGTGATGGCGCCGGGGGTGAAGCTGGCCAGGTCGATGCCCAGCCACTCCGCAAGGGTCGCGTTGATATAGGTGACGCGGCCTTCCTGGTCGGCCGAAAAGAAACCGGCCGGCGCGTGGTCGAGGTGATCGATGGCCTTTTGCAGGTCGAGAAAGAACCGCTCCTGCTCGGCCCGTTCCCGCGAGATATCAGCAAGCTGCCAAGCAAGCATGGGCAGCCGCTGGCCTGGAACGCTGAACGCGCGGGCCCGGACGCGGTACCAGCGCGCGCCCGATTCGGCGCCTGGCCGAATGGACTGCGCGAGCCGAAACTCGCCGTCGCCCGCCTGGCCGTCGCGCAGGCCTGACGCCAGCCGGTATATGGTCACTGAGGCCTCGGGAACGTCTGAAAGCAAACCTTCGACCGTCTTGAGGTCGGCGGCCGACTCGGCGCCAGTCATGTCGGCATAGGTCCGGTTGGCGTAGATGATCCGGCCTTTGGTATCGGTGACCAGGAGGCCTTGCGACATCGAATCGACGAAAGCTTTCGACAGTTCGTCGCTTGTCGAGCGCGGCGTGACGTGCACGAAGCCGATCGCAGTGGCGAACAGAAAGCCGACGCCGATCATCGCCAACACGCCAAGCATGCCGAGCAGGAATGGGTCGCCAAGTCGCTCGCGGAAAAGGCCGAAGACGATCGCTGCCCCCGTCAGGACGACGATGAAGACGATGAGCCGGGTGACCGCGCCCGGTCGCGTGTTCTGGTCGACGATAGGTACCGGATAGAAATCGCCGCGCGCTTCCTTGGCCATGTTCCCCCTGCTCGTGAATTCCGGTGTCGGTTGAATCATATTCTCAGGGTCGGGAAAAGGCCCGGCGGCAAATGTCCGCTAAAAAGACGCCGTTCCGCTCCCGGTGTTTCAAGCTGTTCACGAAGCGTGAAAGGCAACTTGCGGTGGCCTGCCGCAACAGTCTAGTGTCGCGTCTCTTCGAAAGCTGATTTTGGGGGAACCAATGCTGCAATGGCTGGATGGCGTGGCGGGTCCTGGTTATGCCGCGGCAATCCTGTGGACGTTTGCAGTACTTGTCCTTCTGCTCATCATTCTTCTTATCATCAGGCTGGTGCGCAGCCTGACCTTCGGAACATTCGTCGCCGGCGGCAGGAACCGCAAGACGCGGCTGGCGGTCATGGATGCCACAGCGGTCGACAGTCACCGGCGGCTGGTGCTGGTGCGCCGCGACGATATCGAGCACCTGCTCTTGATCGGTGGTCCGACCGACGTCGTCGTCGAGCGCGACATCAGGCTCTCGGCGCTGCGCCGCCCGGCATTGACCGGAGATAACAGCCACCAGCCGGCAGCAAGATCGGCTCAGACCACAGCCGCGCCGGTGAGGCAAGCGCCGCCGCAGGCGGCAAGCGTAGCCGCAACCCCTGTCCGAGCCCGCCAGACGGCGACAATGCCGGCAACAATGCCGGCACCGGCGCCGAAACCGCCATCGAACGTCACACCGTTGCCAAATTATGGATCCGTCAACGCCAATGCTTCACGGCATGCGCCGCCGCCGACAAGACAGGACTCCCCGGCAAGATACGAGCCGCCGGCACAGCACGAGTCGATCGACGATGCGCTGATGAAGGAGCTGGAGGTTTCCCTCGACGAGCCACGCTTCAGCCAAACGCCGAGCAAGCCGGTGGCGAAGGCATCGCCCTCTCTCGACGACGAGATGACGAAGCTCCTCGGCGAGTTGTCCAATCAGAAAAGATAGGCTGATAGCGAACGGCCAATGAAAATGGCCGGAAAACCGGCCATTTTGAACGCTTTACCGATGCCGCTCTGTTTTTCCCGCCGACTCAGTCGTCGCGGTACACCTTCTCGCGCCGCTCATGGCGCTCCTGTGCCTCGATCGACAAGGTCGCGATCGGGCGCGCGTCGAGCCGCTTCAGCGCGATCGGCTCGCCTGTTTCCTCGCAATAGCCGTAGGTGCCTTCGTCAAGGCGCTGGAGGGCGGAATCGATCTTCGAGATGAGTTTTCGCTGGCGATCGCGGGCGCGAAGTTCGATGGCGCGGTCGGTTTCTGAGGAAGCCCGATCGGCGAGATCGGGATGGTTGGCGTTTTCCTGCTGCAGGATTTCGAGAGTTTCGCGCGCTTCGCGCAAGATGTCGTTCTTCCAGGTGACGAGCTTCAGGCGAAAGTAGGATTTCTGCCGCTCGTTCATGAACGGCTCGTCTTCGGAGGGTACGTAATCGGCGGTAACGATGTCGTTCATTCGACTCACCCAACAAACCCCAAATTTGGCGCCTATATATTCGCGGACCGAAAACTGCACAAGGTCAATCGACGACTGTTTCACGCAATTGTTAGTCCCGGACAAACGGCATCCGCGATGCCCTTTTTGCGAAGAATACGACCGAATTCATACATGATTCGCTATGCTTGAAGGACGCTTGCCATTGCGCACGGAGCTCTTCTGATGGCAAATCCTGCGGCGTATTGACGGGTTCGGTGCCCGGCACAACGGGGATCCGGTGACCAGACTTTACCTGCTGAGGCATGCGAAGGCCGGCTGGGCGCTGCCCGGCGTCGCCGACTTCGACCGCCCGCTCTATACATCTGGCTTCGCCGATGCCGAAGCGATGGGCGTGCTGATGCGTTCTCGCAAATACGTACCGGGCCTCACCCTGTGCTCAAGCGCCAGGCGTGCCCGCCAGACGCTGGAAAGCTTAGCTGGCCATACGGACACGGGCCGGGTGCTGTTCTTTGACGCGCTCTACAACGACGATGCCGCCGCGTACCTCGCTGCCGTCCGGCAGAATGGCGGGCTGGACGCCCTGCTCGTCATTGGCCACAATCCGATGATTGAGGATCTCGCCATGGCGCTCTCAGGCGACGGCAACGAGACCGCGCGGGCCATGCTGAACCACGGCTTCCCGACCTCCGCACTTGCGGTGGTCCGGTTCAACGGCAGTCTTGCGGAGGCTGCGCCTGGCGCCGGCTATCTCGAAGCCTTCCTGACGCCTGCCGATATCTGAGGCCATTTCAAAGCCGCGCCTCAAAGCCTATATCGGTGGCTGACCGGCCCCGCGAGAACAGATTTTGGCATCATCGCTGACGACTTTCACCGACGAGGCGAAGATCGCCTTGGATACGTTGTCAGGCCGCGCTGCCGGGCTTTTCGCTCCGTCGCTGCGTCTTGGCGTGACCGGGCTGTCCCGCGCCGGCAAGACGGTGTTCATCTCGGCCCTTGTGCACAATCTGGTCCATGGCGGACGCTTGCCGCTGTTTGAGGCACAAAAATCGGGGCGCATCGCCAGGGCCTTTCTCGAAGAGCAGCCGGACGACGCCGTACCACGCTTCCAGTACGAGGATCACATCGCGGCTCTTGTCGACGACCGTGTCTGGCCGGACTCGACGCGTGCGATTTCCGAACTGAGGCTCACCATCGAATACGAATCGGCCTCCGGTTGGAGCCGCATGTTTTCCGCCGGCAAATTGTCCGTCGACGTCGTCGATTATCCCGGCGAATGGCTGCTCGACCTGCCGCTGCTCGGCAAGTCCTACGCCGATTTTTCGCGTGAGGCCTTCGAGATGGCCGTGTTGCCGGTGCGTGTCGATCTTTCGCGGGAATGGCAGGCGCTCTCTGCCTCCGTCGACCCCAACGACGACGCCGACGAGATGACGGCGCGCCGTCTCGCCGAGAGCTTCGCCGCCTACCTCAAGGCCTGCAAGCTTGACGAGCGGGCGCTTTCGACCCTACCGCCCGGCCGCTTCCTGATGCCCGGCGATCTTGAAGGATCGCCGGCGCTGACCTTTGCGCCGCTGCCGAAACTCGGCCTCGGGCGCGCCCGCTCCGGATCGCTGCAGGCGATGATGGAGCGGCGCTACGAGGCTTACAAGACGTATGTCGTCAAACCGTTCTTTCGCGAACACATCACGCGCCTCGACCGGCAGATCGTGCTCATCGACGCCTTACAGGCATTGAACGCCGGCCCCGGTGCTATGGCCGATCTGGAACGCGCGGTCACCGAAATCCTGTCCTGTTTCCGGCCCGGCCGGGGCAACTTCCTGACCGACCTGTTTTCAAGACGCATCGACCGCATATTGGTGGCCGCGACCAAGGCCGACCATCTGCACCACGAAAGCCACGACCGGCTGCAGGCGATCGTGCGGCGGCTTGCCGACCGCGCCGTGGCGCGGGCGAATTTCACTGGTGCCGACGTCGACGTCGTCGCCATGGCGGCCATGCGCGCGACTCGGGAAGGCACGGTCAAGCAGGGCCGTGAGACTTTGCCGGTCATTATCGGCACGCCATTGCGTGGCGAAAAAATCAATGGCGAAACCTTTGACGGAAAGACCGAAACAGCCATATTTCCCGGTGATTTGCCGGAGAAAGTTGATGCGGTGTTCGATGGTTTCGAATCGAAGCACCAGCAGAACGATGACGACCCGGCGATCCGCTTCGTGCGCTTTCGCCCGCCGAAACTCGAGCGCACGGCCGAGGGCGTGACGCTGTCGCTGCCGCATATCAGGCTCGACCGCGCGGTGCAGTTCCTGATCGGAGATCATCTCGCATGAGCGCGCCCCGCAGACCGGCGGCCTTTCGCATCGAGCCGGAGCCCCAGCCGAAGGTAGATCCGACGGCTCGCCATTCCGGGGCCGAGGCCGCGCCGGCGCGAAAGCCGCGTAACGTGAAGGCGGATCTTGCCGTGGTCACACCGGCGGAGATCGACGTCTTCGACGAGCCTGATGTCGTCGCTGCCGAACCGCCGCCGGCGATTGCGCCGCGAAAACGTTCGCTGCTTGGCTGCCTCTTCTTCGGCGCGCTGGGCGTTCTGGTTTCGCTCGCCCTTGGCCTCTGGACCGACCAGCTGATTCGCGACCTGTTCGAGCGCGCCGAGTGGCTGGGCTGGCTGGCGGCCGGAATGGCATTGATCGCCATCCTGGCGCTTGTAGTCATCCTTATCCGCGAATTCGTGGCGATTGCTCGCCTCGCCGAGGTCGAAAAGTTGCAGAAGCGGGCGCTCGATGCGATTGCCCGCGATGATCCGAAGGCCGCCCGCGCCGTGGTCGACGAGTTGTCGGCATTTGTCGCGGCCAAGCCCGAAACCGCGGCCGGCAGGCGCTCGCTGGCCGAATTGCGCGGCGAGATCATCGATGGCGGCAATCTGGTGCGGCTGGCCGAGACCGAGATCCTCGGCCCGCTCGATGCCCGCGCCAAGATGATGATCCTCGAAGCGGCGAAGCGCGTGTCCCTGGTGACCGCGGTCAGTCCGCGCGCGCTGGTCGACGTCGCTTATGTCGTGTTCGAAGCCGGCCGGCTGATTCGCCGTCTGTCGGAGCTCTATGGCGGCCGCCCCGGCACGCTAGGCTTTTTTCGCCTGGCGCGCAGCGTTCTCGCCCATCTCGCGGTCACTGGGTCGATCGCCGTCGGCGACAGTTTCGTCCAGCAGATCGTCGGCCATGGCCTTGCGGCTCGGCTCTCGGCCAAGCTCGGCGAAGGCGTCGTCAACGGCATGATGACGGCGCGCATCGGCATTGCAGCGATGGAAACGGCAAGGCCCCTGCCCTTTAACGCCGTCAGGCGTCCAGGATTGGGCGATTTCCTTTCCGCGCTGACCTCCTTTGCGGCAAAGAAAGAAAAAGAAACATCCGCTTCCGAGACGTGACTACCGCCTTGGGGTGACAAAGCATTAACCAATCTTGTTCATGGTCGGAAGCGTCCAAACCAGTCTCTTTGTTGCCGGGTGTCGTCGATGAAAAGCGTTATTTTGTCCAACGTGCTGCACGTGGCGCTCGCCCTTGTCGCAACCATCGGCATTGCCGGAAAGGCTTCGGCGGCGGAACCGGACAAGCAGTTCTTTCGATCGGTCGAGGGCAAATGGGTCGGCCCCGGAGAAATCGTTGCCGGCAAATACAAGGGCACGAAATTCACCTGCAGCTTCATTGGCTCGACGCCTGACGGCAAGGTCGGCATGTCGCTCGACGGCGGCTGCCGGGTCGGTATGTTCACCCAGCAGATGTCGGCAACGATCGAACACATGGGCCGGCAGGGCTACAAGGGCAGCTTCATGGGCGGGGCCGCCGGCTCCGGCCTCGACATTATCGGCGGCAATGTCGTCGATGCGCACAAGGTGGTTTTCACCATTAATCGTAATCAGTTGCGCGGCGTGATGCAGGCGCTTGTCCCCGACGACAATTCGATGACGGTGACCGTTGCCGTGCGGGTCGACCAGCAGCTGGTCCCGGTCATCGGTATGAAGTTGAAGCGGATCGATGCAGTCGAGGTCGGCTCCATAACTCCGAACTGAGCTTTCGGCGTGAAAAGGCGGCAACCAAACGCCGCCGCCCTCCTTGACATGCAGATGGGTGCTCAGCCCTTGATCGCTGCAATCAGCTCGTCATAGGCCTTGCAGGCCTCGGCTGCTGTCGTGCCGCCCTGATACTTGGTTGTGACCGCCTGGACCTTGGCTGTGAGGTCGGCTGCCTTGGCCGGATCCTTGGTAATCGCAGCCTGAAGTGCCGCAGTCATGTCCTGAGCCTTCTTGGTCAGCATCTCGGTCGTGCACTCGGGTGCCTTCGAACAGGCAGAGCCGGCAAGTGCCGCGATGCCAACGGCAACCAGCAAGAACTTCTTCATGTCAGTCATCTCCTCAAAAAGGGCCGCGACTTGATCGTCGCTCACCCTCCACTGGCCGAAGCCGGGCGTCCTTAGCGCCGGATTGCGAAAACAAGCAACGCCCGGAGGCCCATTATCCTGTGCAGTGCGCCTGCAATATCGCCTGCACAATGCGCCGGATTCACACTGTTCGATCCGCTCCGAAGCCCCTATCTTGGCCGCTTGACTCCCAGGAGAGCGGAAGGGCAGGCATGGCGGCAGAGGCATCGAACAGCGATCTGATCCAGGTGGTGGCGCTGCTTGCCGCCGGCGTCGTTGCGGTGCCGATCTTCAGGCGCATGGGACTTGGCTCCATCCTCGGCTATTTGGCGGCCGGCGTCGTGATCGGCCCATTCGGGCTGCGCGTCTTTTCCGAATCGGAAGCCATTCTTCATGTCGCCGAACTCGGCGTCGTCATGTTCCTGTTCATCATCGGGCTGGAGATGCAGCCGTCACGCCTATGGGGCCTGCGCCGCGAGATTTTCGGGCTTGGTGCGCTGCAGGTCGGCGTCTGCGCGGTTCTGCTGACCGGCGTCGGCCTGGCGGGAGGTTTCCCGATCGCGCAATCCTTCGTCGCTGGCGCCGGTTTCGTACTCACCTCGACGGCAATCGTCATGCAATTGCTGGAAGAACGCGGCGACCTGGCAACGCCCAAGGGCCAGCGCATCGTCTCGGTCCTGCTTTTGGAAGATTTGGCCATCGTGCCGCTGCTGGCGCTGATAGCCTTCCTCGCGCCGGGCGGCGCCGATATGAGCCTGTCGGATAGGTTGACGGAGGTCGGCATCGGCCTTGCCGCGATCGTCGGGCTGGTGGTTGCCGGGCGCTATCTGCTCAATCCGTTCTTCCGTATCCTGGCGGATGCGCGCGCCCGTGAGGTGATGACCGCAGCTGCCCTTCTGGTCGTTCTCGGGTCAGCGCTCGCCATGCAGCTTTCCGGCCTGTCGATGGCCATGGGCGCCTTCCTGGCCGGCGTGCTTTTGTCGGAATCGACCTTCCGCCACCAGCTGGAGGCCGACATCGAACCGTTCCGCGGCATTCTGCTCGGGCTGTTCTTCCTCGCCGTCGGCATGTCGCTCGACCTGCATGTCGTCGTCGTCAACTGGCAGCTCATTGCCATCTATGTCGCCGCCTACATGGTGATGAAGGCGATCGGCATCTATATCGTTGCCCGCGTCCTCAAAACCGACCATCGGGAAGCGCTCGAGCGCGCCGTCTTCATGGCGCAAGGCGGCGAATTCGCCTTCGTCGTCTATTCCGCGGCGGCTGCGGTGGGCATTATCGACGGCCAAGCCAATGCGATGCTGACCGCCATTGTCATCATTTCCATGGTGCTGACGCCGTTGGCGATCATTGCACTGCGGTATCTGACGCCGCGCGACGAGCAGTCGCTTGAAGGCGTCGATGTCGCCAACGGCCTGACCGGCAGCGTGCTGATCATAGGCTTTGGCCGGTTCGGCCAGATCGCCAGCCAGCCGCTTTTGTTGCGCGGCATCGACGTGTCGATCATCGACAACGAGGTCGAAATGATCCAAGCAGCGGCCGATTTCGGCTTCAAGGTCTATTACGGCGACGGCACGCGGCTGGACATCCTGCGAGCCGCGGGAGCCGGGCGGGCACGCGCCGTGCTGATCTGCATTGACAAGCCCGATGCCGCCGTGCGCATCGCGGAACTGATCAAGGCGGAGTTTCCCTTGCTGACAGTGCTGGCACGGGCGTTCGACCGCGGCACCGCGTTGCAGCTCATTCGTGCCGGCGTTGACTATCAGCTCCGCGAGACGTTCGAATCGGCGCTTGTCTTCGGCGGCTCGACGCTGGAAGCCCTCGGCGTCGACCCGGAAGAGGTCGCCGAGGTAGTCGAGGACGTCCGCCGCCGCGACGCTGCCCGTTTCGAGCTTCAACAGGCCGAAGGCATCCGCGCCGGACGGCGCTTCCTCAAAGGCAATATTGGCACCCCCATCCCGACGCCGCTCAGCACACCACGCCGCGCGGGTCAGGCGCTCAATGAGGAAACCGCCGGCGTGCTGCAGAAATCCGAGCCGGCCGATTAATCCTTGGGAAGATGCGAATGATGGATGAACTGGACGAACGCGCGCTCTCCGTCACCAGATTCTGGCGCCACGCCGGGGAGGACGCATGGTTCGAGAAGAACGACGCTTTTGATGCCGACTTCCGCACCCGGTTTCTCGATCTGCACTTCGCCGCCGCCCGCCGCGAATGCGACGGCTGGTCCGAACACGCCGAAGGGTCGCTGGCACTGATGATCCTGCTCGACCAGTTTCCGCGAAACTGCTTTCGCGGCACTGGCCACATGTACGCCACGGACCCGCTGGCGCGGCATTTTGCCGGGAAGGCGATCGCTGCCGGCCATGACTTGGCGCTCGACGAAGAGCTCCGCGTCTTTCTTTATCTGCCCTATGAGCATTCGGAGGATCTCGCCGATCAGCTCAAATCGATGGAGCTTACCGCCGCCAAAGCCCCGTCCTATCTGAAATATACGGTAGAACACCGCGACATCATCCAGCGCTTCGGCCGCTTTCCACACCGAAACAGGATGCTTGGCCGGGAGACGACACCGGACGAACAAATGTTCCTCGACGGTGGTGGGTTTTCCGGCTGATTTTCGGCCACCGATGGCGGCAGCGTCAGGTCTTCCACCATTTCCGGCCTGACGGCAGCCGTTCAATACCCGACGTGTCGACGGCGGCCAGTCGCTCCGACACGCTCTTGCCGTCGACCACAAGCTTCGGTGCAATTTCTGCCAGCGGTGCCAGCACGAAGGCGCGCTCCAGCATGCGCGGATGCGGCACCTCCAGTCCGGTCTCGTGGATGATGCGGTCACCGAACACCAGAATGTCGATGTCGATCAGGCGCGGACCCCAGCGCTCCTCCCGCACCCGCTTCAGTTTTCGCTCGGCGTCGAGGCAAAGGTCGAGCAAAGCCCGCGGCGCAAGCGCGGTCGAGATCTCGGCCGCCGCATTGAGGAAATCCGGCTGATCGAGCTTGCCCCAGGGCGGCGTTCGGTAGAGCGACGAAACGGCAACGACGCGCGTGCTCTCGTCGGCATCCAGAATGCCCAGTGCCGCAGCCATCGACTTCGCCGGATCACCGAGATTGCCGCCAAGGCTGATATAGACGGTGTTGTTGTTACTATTCTGGCCAGACAACGGTCACCTCGACATGATCGAGCACACCCGGCACCGGGGCGTTCGGCTTGCGCACGGTGATCTCGGCCTTTTTGATCTGCGGAAACCGCGCCGTCAGCGCCCTCGCCACTTCGAGCGCCAGCGCTTCGATCAGAAAGCGCCGCTCGCCGGTAATGATCTTTTCGATGACCGCAAAGGCGATGCCGTAATTGACGGTGTCCTCGATAGAATCGTCGACCAGCGCCCGCCCGGGGTCTACCGTGAGCGCCGCATCGACATAAAAGCGCTGGCCGAGCGTCTCCTCTTCGTCCAGCACACCGTGCCGGGCGAAGAAGGCGCAGTTCTTCATGCGGATGACATACATGGCTCAGCTTTCCCCGATCTCACGTGCGAGCATAGCATCGGCAATAGCCAACGCATCCACGTTGATTGCGACATCGTGGACGCGAAAAAGATGCGCGCCTTTGAGCCTCAGGATGACGCTTGTGGCGGCGGTTCCGGCGCCCCTTGCCGCTGCGTCGCGGCCGGTGACGGTGCCGATAAAGCGCTTTCGCGATGTGCCGGCCATCAGCGGAAAGCCCAGCGCACGAAGCTCGGAAAACCGTGCCATCAGGTCAAGGTTTTCCGCGGCTGTCTCCTTGGCGAAGCCGAAGCCCGGATCGAGCACGATGTGGTCGTCGGCAACACCGCTCCGTTGCGCGATTTCCAGCGACTTCCTGAGGAAGAAGAGCTGATCGGCAATCACGTCGGGCAGTTTCTGCCGGTCCCGTCCCGTGTGCATGATGACAAGGCCGGCGCCGGTTTCGGCAGCGACGCTGGCAATGCCCGGCTCGCGCTGCAGGCCCCAGACGTCGTTGACGATATGTGCACCGGCTTGGACGGCAAGCCGCGCCGTATCCTGGCGATAGGTATCGACCGAGATCAGCGTTCCGCCAGACGTCGCGAGCGCCTCGATGATGGGCACTATGCGGGCCTGCTCTTCCTTTGCAGACACCGGAGAGGCACCGGGACGCGTCGATTCTCCGCCGATGTCGATGACGGAGGCTCCCTCCTCCACCATACGGCGCGCCTGGTCCACCGCTTTTTCCGGGGCATCGAACAGCCCGCCGTCGGAAAAACTGTCCGGCGTGACGTTGAGGATGCCGACGACGATGGCCTTGCCGCCAAGGTCAAGATGGCGCCCATGCGCCAGCTGCCATCGCCCTGTCATCATTGCCCATCAACCATGTTCGATCCCACGTCATGACCGGGGATCAATTCCGTTGCGCCGGAGACGGCGGTAAAGCAAGGTGGGCAAAGAGGCAACACGATGAAACGATCCCTCCTCTGCGCCCTGATGCTCGCTCTGACCGCATTCCCGGCCGGCGCTACGACTCTCGTCAAGACATATAGTTATTTCCCGATCGGCGGCAGGACGCTCGACGACATCGGGACCCAGCTGTCGAAACTCGGGCCTCAGGTGAAAAGCACCGGGTCGCGGCATCCCGGCGCCACCCAGATGGCGTTCACCACCCGCGTCAGTTATGCGCAAAAGCCGGGCTCGTGCTGGATTGCCGACGCTGCCGTTACCGTCAAGGTCAAGGTTATCCTTCCCGAGTGGCGCCGCCCGCGCAAAGCCGATGCAGGCGTCAAGCTGTTCTGGGAGACTTTGTCCGCCGACATCAAGCGCCATGAGGAACGCCACGTCGAGATTGCCAAGAACCATGGCCGCGAACTAGAAGACGCCTTGAAGGCGAGCTACCCTGAAAAGACCTGCGAATTGGCCAAGGCCAAGGCCGCGAAAATTACAGCGGCCATGCTTGCCAAGCACGACCAGGACCAGATGCGCTTCGATCGTGTGGAAAGCGTCAATTTCCAAAGCCGCATCCTGCGGCTTTTGCACTATCGCATCGAGCGCATTGAGAATGGACGGCTCGCTCCCGGCTGAACTCCGCGTCGGACAAAGCCAAATTTGGAACAAAGCCAATTTGGCGAAGCATAGTGCCAGCTTCGAAAAACTTTCGAGCCGCTGTCGAAATCGGCCTATAGCGAACGACATATGCCAGGTTCGCAGGGATCAGCCTCCGGCAAACGCCAATCGGCGTACTAGATGCTTCCCAGCCCGTCGCGGAAGTGCACGCAGGCATAATGGATGAACGGATATGGACCAGGCTATCGACAAGCAAGCGATGGTGGAAACCAGCACGCCGCTGACCGAAACCGAGAAAAACGCCATCATCGGCGGCGTGCTTTTGTCAATGCTGCTGGCGGCGCTCGACCAGACCATCGTCGCGCCGGCGATGCCGACGATGGCACGTCTGCTCGGGCATGCCGAATATCTGCCGTGGATCGTAACCGGCTATCTTCTGACCGCGACCGCAGTGGCGCCGCTCTACGGCAAGATCTCCGATATCTATGGCCGCCGGCCGACCGTCTATGCGGCAATCCTGATCTTTCTCGCCGGGTCGCTGGTCAGCGCCACGGCCCCCAACATGCTGGTCCTGGTTGTCGGCCGGGCGATCCAGGGCGCCGGCGGCGGCGGGCTCTTCGCCCTGACGCAGACCGTGATCGGCGACCTCGTGCCGCCGCGCGAGCGGGCTCGCTACGCCGCCTGGATTTCGGGCACCTGGGCCGTCGCCAGCATCGCCGGGCCGCTGCTCGGCGGCACCTTCGCCGAACATCTGCATTGGTCGCTGATCTTCTGGATCAACATTCCGCTCGGCCTGCTGGCGATGGCGATCATTAACAATCCGCTCAAGAAGCTGCCGATCGCCGCAAAACATCACCGAATCGACGGCCTCGGCGCGCTGCTTCTGGTCGCGGCCACCTCGCTGCTGCTGCTTGCCTTGAACTGGGGCGGCAGCGAGTATCCGTGGCTGTCGCGTGAAATCCTTGGACTGCTCGCCTGCTCAGCGGTGTTCTGGAGCGCGTTCGCGCTGCGGCTGATGCGCGCGGCCGAACCGCTGATCTCGCTGGAAGTGCTCGGCAATCCGATCGTTCTCGCCGGCACGTTGTCGATGTTCCTGCTGCAGGCCGCCAATGTCGGCTTGTCGGTCTATCTGCCGGTCTACCTGCAATCGGTCGTCGGCCTGTCAGTCAGCGAATCTGGCACCGCGTTGCTTGGGCTGATGCTCGGCACGGTGGCCGGTGCGACATTCAGCGCGCGAATGATCCCACGCTTTTTCCACTACAAGCGCATTGCCATGGTCGGAACTGTTTTCTCGATCCTGTGCCTCGGCGTGCTCAGCCTGGTCGCCGGGCATGCCTCGCTATTGCTTGTCGAGGTGTTGACGACCTGCATAGGCCTGGGCACAGGCACGACCTTTCCGGTTGCCACTGTCTCGGTCCAGAACGCCGTCGATCGCATGCACCTTGGCGTGGCGACCGGCGTTCTCACCTTCCTCCGCTCGCTGGGTAGTGCGCTTGGCGTCGCCATGCTTGGTGCCGTCGCCCTTGGTTACGGGCTGCCGCTGGCCAGCGAAGGCACGCAGACGGCCGGCCATATCGCCTCAGCCACGCCGTTCGTGATGATCTTTCTTGCCGCCGCCGCGACCTTGCTGCTGTCGTTCATCACGCTCTGGCTGATGCCGGAGAAAACGCTTCGCGGCCATGCCGAGGCTTCGGCCCCAGCCCTGGCGGAGTAGACCGGCCTGGTGAAATCCGGCGAGCTTCAGTCGACCACGCCGAGCTTCTTCTGCAGGCTGGTCGACGAAGTCGTATACTGGAACACGATGCGCTCGCCGGGGCTGATGATGCGCTTGGCTGCCTGTGCCATTAGAGCGACCTCATGGAAGCCCGACAGGATCAGCTTCAGCTTGCCGGGGTACCAGTTGATGTCGCCGACGGCGAAGATGCCGGGCACCGACGTCTGGAATTTTTCGGTGTCGACCGGGATCAGGTTTTCGTGGAGATTGAGGCCCCATTCGGCGATTGGGCCGAGCTTCATCGTCAGGCCGAAAAATGGCAGCATCCGCGTGCACGGCACTTCGACATCGCCCTCCGGCCCCTTGATCGTGGCGGAGGCTAGCTGGCCGTCGCTGCCGGTCAGGCCCGTCACCTGTCCGACTTGGAATTCCAGCTGCTTTATCTCTTGCATGGCATACATCTTGTTGACGCTGTCGGGCGCTGCCCGGAATTCGGGCCGCCGATGCACCAGCGTCACGCTCTTGGCCACCGGCTGCAGGTTCAGCGTCCAGTCGAGCGCCGAATCGCCGCCGCCGACGATGACGAGGTCATGGCCGCGAAAGTCCTCCATCCGGCGCACCGAGTAGAACACGCTCTTGCCTTCATAAGGTTCGATGCCTGGAATCGGCGGCCGCTTCGGCTGGAAAGAGCCGCCGCCGGCGGCAATCACCACAATTTTGGCTTCGAACACCTCGTTTTCGTCGGTAGTGACGCGGAAGCTGCCGTCCTCCAGCCTTTCCAGGCTCGAAACCATGCGGTTATAGGTGAATTCGGGCTTGAACGGCGCGATCTGCTCAAGCAGCTTGTCGACCAGACCTTGCGCCGAGATCGAGGGCCAACCCGGAATGTCGTAGATCGGCTTTTCCGGGTAGAGTTCGGCGCACTGCCCGCCGGGCCGGTCGAGTATGTCGATCAGATGGCACTTCATGTCGAAGAGGCCGAGCTCGAATACGGCAAACAGGCCGACAGGCCCTGCCCCGACAATGAGTACGTCCGTCTTGGTGATAGCGGTCATGAAGCATGCGCCTTTATGGGAAAACGGCGCGACACTGCATGACCATTGGTCCGCTGCCAAGCGGCAGCCGCAAAAATCGGCTTCAGCCTTGGCGGGCCGGCACGCGCACGACCAGCCCATCGAGGGCGTCGCGCACCTTGATCTGGCATGACAGCCGCGAATTCGGCTGGACGTCGTAGGCGAAGTCCAGCATGTCTTCTTCCATGGCTTCCGGCTCGCCGACCTCCGCCGTCCAGGCTTCGTCGACATAGACATGGCAGGTCGCGCAGGCGCAGGCGCCGCCGCATTCCGCTTCTATTCCCGGCACCGCATTGCGGATCGCATTTTCCATGACGGTCGAGCCGTTTTCGGCATCCACGTCAAAATGCGTGCCGTCATGGGCGATGAAGGTCAGCTTGGTCATTTGTCACCTGAAGGGAGTCTGAGCCGACATAATCACTCTGCCAGACAAGTCAACTGCGGCGCGAAAGCGCCGCTGCGTGGCGTTTTGGGAATAAGTTCTATCGGCTGATGGCGGCGACGAAGTCGCGCACTTCTTCGATCAGTGAGCCAAGGCGCTTCAGCGTGCTGGCGTCGTCGGGCCGGCATTCGATCGCACTGGCGCAATCGGCAATGGCGAAGGCGCCGACCCCGCGCGCCGAGCCTTTGAGCCCGTGCGCCAGTAGCAGCCGCTGCCTGACATCCGCATCGACGATCTTGTCGCGCACCGATAGCGCCTGCTGCACGAACAGTGCCAGCACCTCTTGCTCGAGGCTCCGATCGCCCATCGTCTGGCGCGCAAGATGCGCCAGATCGATCGGCCGCGCCCCAGCTGTCCCTGACACGTCACCGCCGGGCATCGAGAAGGCAATGCCGTTTTCGCCACGTATCACTTTGAGACTCCGTTCTTCGACCGCCGCAAAAAATAGGCGTATCCGGTGGACAACGGGTTAATGATTGACCCGGAAAAATGTCGCGATAACGGCGCCGGAATCACGGCTGTGTTAACCTTATATTTAAAGTTTTACGTATCGGACGGAATGCATGTTTTCTTTACCCCGCTGTGTCATTACGATACGACAGGTCCATTTTCAGCCTCCTGCGCGGGACACGCTAGGCAGAATCAATAAGCACAACCATAAGTCCCGCGGCAGCTTGTACAGGGTAGCGAAGGCATGGCGAAGAAACCAACGACGACAAAAACGCTCGACAGCGACGTAGCCAGGGAACTCGAAAAGGCACTTGATATCGATCTGAGCGGCGATGCCGGCGGCGACTTCGACATCGCGGCATCCATGGAAGATTTGGAAGCGCAGATATCGCAAGCCGCCGACGAACTGGCGCGCGAAGGCCGCAGCCAGAACGAGGCGCCTGCCCCCGACCAGGCCCAGAATGCAGCACCCGCCGCCAATCAAAGCCAGAACCTAAATCCCGCGCCAAAAGCCAAGCCGGCTGAGTT
The DNA here is from genome assembly GCF_040320105.1 of Mesorhizobium sp. M0778. Lineage (NCBI taxonomy): Bacteria > Pseudomonadati > Pseudomonadota > Alphaproteobacteria > Hyphomicrobiales > Phyllobacteriaceae > Mesorhizobium > Mesorhizobium sp. M0778. The sequence continues at coordinate 216,489 of NZ_JAMYPA010000010.1, forward strand.
GCGTCCTGTCGCAACGCGCAATGGCTCGCAGCCGCCAGCTTTCTCGCCGGCCAACGACGATCGTCAAAAAGACTATAAGACGCTCCTGCACACCCTCAACCGGCGCGCCTCGAACACGATCTATTGGGTCGTGGCTTTTGTTTCGCTGGCCTGGATCGCCGGCGCCGGTGGCCTCGCGAACCTGTTGTTCGGACCTGGCATCTGGAACATCCGCACCTTCGATCAGTTTTTCGCCCGTCCCGAGTTGATCGGCCTGGCGGTCGCGGCAATCGTGCCCGTCATCCTGTTCTGGGCATTCGCAGTGATGATTCGCCGCGCTCAGGAGATGCGCCTTGCCGCGCAGTCGATGACCGAGGTGGCCTTCCGTCTGGCCGAGCCGGAAAATCTTGCCCAGGATCGCGTCATGATGATCGGCCAAGCGGTTCGCCGCGAGGTGGCGGCCATGGGCGAAGGCATCGAACGCACGCTTGCGCGCGCCGTCGAGCTCGAAACGCTGGTTCACAGCGAGGTGAACCAGATCGAGCGCTCCTATTCGGAGAACGAGTCCCGCATCCGCTCGCTGGTCGACGGGCTGGGCAGCGAGCGCGAAGCGGTCGTCACCCATGCCGAGCGTGTGCGCGCCTCGATCACCGGTGCCCACGAGACGCTGAAGGACGAGATCAACGCCGCCAGCGATATCATTCGCGACAGCATTCTCAACGCCTCGACCAAGCTGTCGATGACGATCAACGAATCCGGCGACACGCTGATCGACAGGATCAACGGGAGCTCGATGTCGATCTTCGATTCGGTGGAAGGCCGGCTCGAATCGATCACCGACCGGCTGTCGACGTCGGGCGAGGCCTTCGCCAGCCTGCTCGACACCCGCATCGCCAAGCTGACGGACACCACCGATGGCCTGACGCGGTCGCTGACCGACCTGCTCGACGACCGCACGACCGGCATGGTGTCGCTGCTCGGCGGTGCCGCGCGCACACTCAATTCCGAATTCGAAGCCAGCCTCAACGGCATCGAGCGGACGCTTGCCGAACGTGGCCAGGCGCTGATCAGCGAGTTCCAGACCCGCGCCGAGGCGCTCGACACCGGTACGCAGAAGCTCAACGCCGCGCTGGAGGCTCGCGCACGCCAGATCAACGAGACGCTGGTCGAGCGCGCGCGCGAAATCGCCCACACCTTCCAGGATAGCAAGGAGACGCTGTCGGCGATGATCGATCAGGGCAAGACCCAGATCGGCGCCGACATGGCCGACATCATCTCATCGACCTCGACCATGCTCGAAGCCCGCGCCGGCGATTTCGCCGGGCGCATGGAAGCGGCGCGCCATGTCGTATCGCGATCGTTCGATACGGACATCCAGCGGCTTGCGGATGCTCGCGCCGGCATCGAGGAAGCCGTCGAAAACCACAGCCGCAAACTTTCCGAAAGCCGCGACCGGATGGCGGCGGCAATGCAGGCCGATCTGGCGAAGTTCGCCGAGGGCCGCGCCGAAATCGATGCGGCGGTGACCAACCAGGTGCAGAAGCTTGCCGAAGGCCGCGGCCTGATCTCGCGCGCCCTTGAAGAGGATCTGCGCAAGGTCAACGAATCGCGTGCAGCGATCGACGCTTCGCTGGGCAGCCATCTAGAAAGCCTTGAAGAGGGCCGCAACCGGCTCGCCCAGGCCTTGAACGAAGACTCTGGAAAACTCGTACAAGCCCGCACGATCATTGATGAAATGGTTGCCGGGCACGTCGGAAAGCTCGCCGAAGGCCGCAGCATTCTTTCGCGCGCGCTCGAGGCCGACCTCGGCAAGCTGGCAGACAGTCGCGCCAGCATCGACGGCCTTGTCGCCGGTCAAGTCGAAAAGATCGCCGAGGGTCGCGCCATACTCGCCAGTGCGCTGGAATCCGACATCGCCGGCATCAATGGCCTCATCGAGGCCCATTCGGCGAAATTGGCGCAAGACCGCAGCGGTCTTTCCCAGTCGCTCGAGAACGACCTGTCCGACATCAGAGGTCTGATCGCCGATCATTCGGGCAGGCTCGCCGATGATCGCAGCCTGCTTTCGAAGACGCTTGAAGACGATCTTGCCAAGCTGGCCGAAAGCCGGTCGAGCATCGACGGGCTGGTTGCCGGCCAGGTCGAGAAGCTTGCCGAAGGCCGCGATATCCTCAAGCGCGCGCTGGAATCGGACCTGAACGCGATCAAGGGCGTCATCGCTGGCCAGTCCGAAAAGCTGGCGGAAGACCGTGGCCAGCTGTCACGGGCACTGGAGAGCGACTTGGAGGCTGTGCGCGGCGTTGTCTCCGATCACATGAACAAGCTCGCGGAAGACCGTTCGACGCTGTCGAAGGCGCTCGAAGACGATCTCGCCAAGTTGGCCGAAAGCCGCTCGAGCATCGATGTGATGGTTGCCGGCCAAGTCGAAAAACTGGCAGAGGGCCGCGACATCCTCAAACGCGCGCTGGAAGACGATCTGAGCACCGTCAAGGGCGTCATTGCCAGTCAATCCGAGAAGCTGGCGGAGGATCGCGGTCAGCTGTCGCGCGCACTGGAGACCGATCTCGAGACCGTGCGGGGCGTCGTCTCCGAACATATGAACAAGCTCGCCGAGGACCGTTCGGCCCTGTCGAAGGCGCTCGAGGACGATCTCGCCAGGCTGGCAGAAAGCCGGTCGAGCATCGACGGGCTGGTTTCCGGTCAGGTCGAGAAGCTGGCCGAGGGCCGCGACATCCTCAAGCGCGCGCTGGAAGACGATCTCGCCAAGCTGGCCGAAAGCCGCTCGAGCATCGACGGGCTGGTTTCCGGCCAGGTCGAGAAACTGGCCGAAGGCCGCGACATCCTCAAACGCGCTTTGGAGGCCGATCTCAACACGATCAGGGGCGCCATCGCCGACCAGTCGCAGCTATTAACCGACAATCGCGCACAGTTTTCGCGCGCCCTAGAGGCCGATCTCGGCAACGTCAACAGCCTTGTCGCTACCCACGCGGAGAAGCTCGTCCAGGACCGCTCGACCCTGTCGAAGGCGCTCGAGGACGATCTCGCCAAGCTGGGCGAAAGCCGCTCGAGCATCGATGGGCTGGTTGCCGGCCAGGTCGAGAAGCTTGCCGAAGGCCGCGACATCCTCAGGCGCGCTCTGGAAGCCGATCTGGAGAGGCTTGCATTGAGCCGCAGCGAGGTCGACGAGATTGTCGCCGGTCATGTCGGCAAGCTGACCGAGGGCCGCGACATGCTGACCCGCGCATTGCAGGACGATCTCTCCAGGCTCGCCGACACGCGCAAGGATGTCGACCGTTCGCTGTCCGGCCATATCGACCAGATCGCCGCCAGGAGCACCGACATCTCCGATGCCATCGCTGCCGACGTGGAAAAGATCGAGCAGGCGTTCAGCCGGCAGACAGGCATCATCGAGGAGCGCGCCAGCACCATGGAGCGGGCGCTGTCGACGGGTGTCGACAACGTTCGCAGTGTGCTCGAAAGAAGCGCGGTCTTCGTCGCCGGGGCGCTGCGCGAGAAGGTCATGGAAGTCACCAGCGCTCTGCATGAGCAGGCGGGCGCTGCATTCAGCGATGCCGACCGCAAGATCGCCGAGCGCGCCGAGCAGACCTCGGCCGCTCTGCTCGCCAGGGCGGAGGACATCGCCCGCACCTTCGAGGAGGCGGATCGTCGCCTCGCCGCCCGCGCCGAGGATACGTCGAGCGCACTGATTGCCCGCGCCGACGACACGTCGAACACCTTGCTCGCGCGCGCCCAGGAGACGGCCGATCAGCTGGCAACCCGAGCAAGTGAGATTGCCGGTACCTTCGACGCGGCGGACCACAGGCTGGTCTCTCGCGCCATCGAAACGGCCCAGTCGCTGGCTGCACGTGCCGGCGACATCTTGCGCAATTTCGAAACAGCTGACGAGCGGCTGGGCGTGCGCATCGGCGAATCCGCCGAAGCTCTCGCGGCACGTGCGTCGGATCTCGGCCGCATTTTCGATGCCGCCGACCAGCAACTTATTTCGCGCATTGCCGAAGGCTCCGAAGCACTTTCGGCACGTGCGTCCGAGATCGGCCGCATCTTCGAGGAGGCCGATCATCGCCTGGTGTCCCGTATCGCCGACAGCAGCACCGCAATCGGCGAACATGCCGACAACATTGTCGGTGCCTTCACCAGCACCGAGCAGCGGGTTGCCGAACGCGCCAGGCAGACTGGCCAGGAACTCGCCGTCCATGCCCGTGAAATCGAGCAGCTGCTTGCCGGTGCCGACGAACGCCTGGCATCGAGTGCTGCCGCCACAGCGGCCCGCGTCGAGGAGCAGGTCGCCAGCGTCGAGAACCGCCTCGCCTACACTGCCGAGACAATGGGCCAAAAGCTCAACGAACAGGTCTCGAACGCCGAGGCGCAGTTAGTCTCGCGTGCCAACACGATCGCCGAAACCTTCACCGCGGTCGGCCAGCATATCGGCCAGAGCACCAACGACGCTGCAAAGACCATCGGTGCCAATACTCGCGAGCTCAGTACGATGCTTGCGGCACGTTCGGCCGAAATATCGAAAATCCTGGACGAGACGGCACGGCCTCTGGTCGAGCGCTTCGCCCAGGGCGGCTCCGAGCTGCAAAAGAGCATGGAAGAGGTCACCGAACGTGCGACAGAGAAGCTGCGCACTCAAAACGCCGCCCTCGTCGACGCCCTCGCCAGCCGCACGGCCGAAACTCTGTCGGCCGTCGAAGGCGCGCGCTCGACGCTTGCCGACAGCGTTGCCGACCTCATCGGCCGCATGACCACCTCCAGCTCGCAGCTCGGTCAATTGATCGAGGAGGCGGCGACCAATCTCGGCCAGGTCGACGAACGCCTGACTGGGAGCACGCAAAGCTTCGCGGCGACCACGGAAAAGACCGCCCAGACTTTCGCCAGCTCGGCGCGCCTTGTCGATTCGAACACGACGCGGCTCACCGAGCTGTCGTCCTCGACCTTGCGCGAGGTTGCCTCTATCGCCACCAAGTTCGACGAGCACAGCCGGTTGCTGTCCAGCGCCTCGGATCTGCTGAGCTCGGCCCAGAGCAACCTCGAGCACACGCTCGAAAGGCAATCGTCGCTGGAGGACCTCGCCGTCGGCCTTGTTAAGAAGTCGGAAGATCTCGAAAGGGTCATGCGCTCGTTCGAGAATCTGGTCGGCCAGACGCTGCAGAACGCCGAAGGCAAGACGCTGGAATCCGCCGACAAGATCCGTGCCGCGATTTCCGAAGTGGTCGATTCGGCTACCAAGCGCTTTGCCGATGCGACCGAGGAAATGCGGCGCACCGCCGGCTCGATCAAGAGCGAGCTCGACCTCACCCGAGCCGAGCTCAAGAAAGGCGTCATCGAGATGCCGGAAGAGGCAAAGGAATCAACAACGGCTATCCGCCGTGCCGTTTCCGAGCAGATCAACGCGCTGAAGGAACTTTCTGAAATCGTTGCCAAATCTGGCCGCAGCGCCGACAGTTCGGAACAGCGCAACCTGCGTCCGGCGCCGCAAGCGCCTGCCGCACGCGCCGCCGAGCCGCCACGCCGCCCGGCTCCGGCTCCGGAACAGCGCCGTGCACCGCAGGCGCCTTCGGGCGAGACGGCGCTGCGCGGCACGCTCGACCTCGAACGTCCCGCAGACACAGCGCTGCGCCAGCGCGACCCCAACGGCCGCACGCCGCAAGGCGGCTGGGTGCGCGACCTCCTGACCGGTGCATCGCGCGAAGACGACGCCAAGCCGGCGGCGCCTGCCGAAGCGCCGCGCCCGGCTCCCGCTCCGCGTTCGCCGCTTCATGTCGTGGAATCGCTGAACTCGCTCTCCGTCGATATCGCCCGAGCCATCGATCACGATGCCTCGATCGAGCTGTGGAACCGATACCGGCGCGGCGAGCGCGACGTCTTCACGCGCCGTCTTTACACGCTGAAGGGCCAGCAGACGTTCGACGAGATCCGCCGCAAATATCAGTCGGAGGCGGAGTTCCGCGCTGCTGTCGATCGTTACTGCGACGATTTCGAAAAGCTGCTCAAAGACGTGTCGCGCAACGACCGCGACAACATCATGGCGCAGACCTACCTGACGTCGGATACCGGCAAGGTCTACACCATGCTGGCCCACGCCAGCGGCCGCTTGCATTGATCAGACGACAATGGAACATGAAAAAGGCGGGAAATTCCCGCCTTTTTCGCGCCGTGCTGATCTTGATCCTATCAACGCATGAAGCGACACCCCAGGATGCGTTCAAATGACGAGGCATCCTGCTCTATCTGTTGTTTAGCCGCATTTCTGCGGTGCCAAGTAACACCATTAGGCAGAATGCTCTAGGGTCAAAAACCAAACACTCTGAACGACCGAATTCGACCCATTTTTGCCGTTCCGATATCGGGCCTCACCATCTCCAAGGCGGTACATTCACCCACTATTCGGCGAGAAAAATCTCGTTCCGATCAAAGCCGCCCTAAGTTGTGTGCGTCAAGTTCTGCAAAAATGGCGTGGCAGTAGCTGTGACGTCGGCGTGTCCGCCGCGCAGCCCCCGTGTTTAGCGGAGCGGCGGCCACACCGCGGTGCT
>NZ_JAMYPA010000011.1:0-180627 GCF_040320105.1 Mesorhizobium sp. M0778
GTCGCTCCTTCGCTCACCTGCCTCTCCAAAGAATCCTTTCTCAGCCTAAACTCAACCCCAAAATCGCCATATGCGATTCCCCTGCCCTCGAGGGGGAGATGTCCGGCAGGACAGAGGGGGTGTGAACGATCGCTGCGTAGCAGCTTTCACAGCTCCTTTCGTCGATCCGGCAACGCCATCTCCAGGGCCGCCACTCCGCTGACAACGGCCGCTCGCTGTTCCGTGCTCAGCCTCGCAAGCAATTCCAGCTCGAACGCTTTAGCCAGCGGCACCATCTCGCGATAGGCGACAAGGCCAGCTCGGGTCAGCGTCAGATGCTCGACCCGCCTGTCTTTTCCATCCGGTGTGCGAGTGAGCCAGCGGCGCCGTTCGAGCTCGGCGACGGCTCGCGAAACCTTGGTCTTGTGCATGGCCGACTGCTCGCCGAGTTCCGTCGCGGTCATGGTGCCGTGCTGGCCGAGCCCGGCCAGCGTGCGCCATTCGGGTCGGGTCAGGCCGTGACGGTCCTTGTATATCCTGGAGAATTCCCGGCTGACGGCATCGGCGAGACGGTAGAGCCGGTAGGGCAGGAAGCTTTCGAGTTCCAGGACGTCCATGATTTTGTATCCCGGCAGACGCCGCGGTTGATAGTTACATTTTCAATGGTTACAGATGAAACCAGTTTGGTCAATGCTTGAGTGCCGCAGCCATCGGAGGCGAGGAGCGCGCTCTGTCAGTATCCAGGGAGGATGCCATGGCCTATTCCTACATGCCGGGTTTCGGCAACGACTTCGAGACCGAGACTTTGCCGGGCTCGCTGCCGCAAGGACGCAACTCGCCGCAGCGGCCGGCCTACGGCCTCTACGCCGAGCAGCTTTCGGGCTCTCCTTTCACTGCGCCGCGCGGCACCAATGAGCGCTCCTGGCTTTATCGGATAAGGCCGAGCGTCAGGCATACCGGTCGCTTCAAAGCGGCGAATTATCCGCTGTGGAAAAGCGCGCCGAACGTCGGCGACCACCAGCTCGCTCTCGGCCAGTATCGCTGGAGCCCCGTGCCGATGCCGAAAGAGCCGACAGACTTCATCGCCGGCATGCGCTCGATCACCACCGCCGGCGACGTGCTCGGCCAGACCGGCATGGCGGCACATGTCTATGTCGCCAACCGTTCGATGGCCGACGACCATTTCTTCAACGCCGACGGCGAGTTGCTGGTCGTGCCCCAGGTTGGAGCCTTGCGCTTGATCACCGAGATGGGCGTCATCGAACTCACGCCAGGCGAGATCGCCGTGCTACCGCGTGGCCTGGTGTTCAAGGTCGAACTGTTGGATGCCGAAGTGCGCGGCTATGTCTGCGAGAATTACGGCGCCAAGCTGACGCTGCCGGATCGCGGCCCGATCGGCGCCAATTGCCTGGCCAATCCGCGCGATTTCAAGACGCCCTGCGCCTGGTTCGAGGATAAGGACACGCCCTGTCGGCTGATCGTGAAATGGTGTGGCCAGTTCCATGTCACCGAGATCGATCATTCACCGCTCGATGTGGTGGCGTGGCACGGCAACTATTCACCCTACAAATATGATCTTGCGACGTTTTCCCCCGTCGGCGCGATCCTGTTCGATCATCCCGACCCATCGATCTTCACCGTGCTGACCGCGCCGAGCGGCGAGGAAGGCACTGCCAATATCGATTTCGTCATCTTTCCGCCGCGCTGGCTGGTTGCCGAAAATACGTTCCGCCCGCCGTGGTATCACCGCAACATCATGAGCGAGTTCATGGGCCTGATCCATGGTCAGTACGATGCCAAGGAAGAGGGCTTTGTGCCCGGCGGCATCAGCCTGCACAACATGATGCTGGCCCACGGACCCGATGCGCCTGGCTTCGAAAAGGCCTCGCGCGCGGAGCTGAAACCGGTCAAGCTCGCCAACACCATGGCCTTCATGTTCGAGACACGCTTCCCGCAGATGGTGACCCGCTATGGCGCCGAGCTCGAAACCCGGCAGGACAATTATATCGACTGCTGGGCCGATCTGAAGAAACGCTTCAACGGCACGCCCGAGGGCGACTGGTCTTGAGCGCCGTCGCATGATGGATCGTCTGGTGCTTCTTGGCTCGAAGGGTGGTCCGGCGCTCCGGCCGGGCGGACCGTGGCCGAGTTCATCGCTGCTGGAGATTGGCGGCCGCACCCTCGTCGTCGATTGCGGGCTGGGCGTAACGCGCGGGCTGACCGATGCCGGCGTCAGTCTGAAGGCGCTTGACCTGATCTTCATCACGCATTTGCATTCAGACCATGTGCTGGAACTCGGACCGTTGATCCACACCGCATGGACGGCCGGCCTGGGGACAAAGGTCACCGTATTCGGCCCGCCCGGCATCGGCTACTACTGGCAGCGCTTTTGCCAGGCGATGGAGTTCGACATCGAGATCCGCATCGCCGACGAAGGGCGGCCGGATCTCCGCGACCTGGTCTCGATTGTCGAGTTTGGTGAAGGGCAGGTGGCGGAAGAGCGCGGTCTCAAAATATCGGCCTTGCGTGTCGACCACCCGCCGGTGACGGACTGCTTTGCGCTGCGCTTCGAGCAAGCCGGGCAAAGCATCGTCTTCTCGTCCGATACGGCGTTCTTTCCGCCATTGTCGGATTTCGCCGAAGGCGCCGACGTCCTGGTCCACGAGGCCATGCTGGAAGAGGGCATCGAGCGGTTGGTCGCGAAGACCGGCAACGGTGCAAGACTGAGGGAACACCTGCTTGCCAGCCACAGCTTTGCCGAGGAAGCGGGCCGCATCGCCAGCGATGCAGGCGTCAAAAGACTGGTCCTCAACCATCTCATTCCCGCCGACGATCCCGAGATCGGCGAGGCCGACTGGATTGCCGCCGTCAGGAAAACATGGGCCGGCGACTTGACGATCGCCCGCGACGGCCTTGTTGTGGGGCTGGAGCATGATCTCGAAAAGTGGAAACCGGTTTTCGGAAGAGATCATGCCTAGAACAAAAAATCAAAGCAGCACCAAAGCTGCGCCAGGAGAGGAAACCGCATGAAGCTTGCCACCTTGAAGGACGGGACGCGCGACGGAAAACTCGTCGTCGTCTCGCGCGACCTGACGCGGTTTACCGATGCGTCGTTCCTGGTGCGGACGCTGCAGGCCGCGCTCGATGACTGGCGTCGGATCGCGCCGCATCTCACCGCCATGGCCGAATCGCTGGAGAACAATGCGGTGCCGTCGGCTCGCTTTCACGAGCACGACGCCCATTCGCCGCTGCCGCGCGCCTACCAATGGGCCGACGGCTCGGCCTATGTGAACCATGTCGAGCTGGTGCGGAAGGCGCGCGGCGCCGAGATGCCGGCAAGCTTCTGGACCGATCCGCTGATCTACCAGGGCGGCTCGGACGCCTTCCTCGCACCGCGCGACCCAATCCGCATGATCGACGAGACCCTTGGCATCGACCTGGAAGGCGAGGTCGCCGTCATTGTCGATGACGTGCCGATGGGCGCTGGCCTCGACGAGGCGCGGGCAGCGATCCGGCTGGTCATGCTGGTCAACGACGTGACGCTGCGCGGCCTGACCGGACCCGAGCTTGCCAAGGGGTTCGGCTTCTTCCAGTCGAAACCGTCATCAGCCTTTTCGCCGGTTGCGGTGACGCCGGACGAACTGGGCGATGCCTGGGACGGCGGCAAGGTCAGCCTGCCGCTGCTGGTCGATCTCAACGGCAAACCGTTCGGCCGGGCGAACGCCGGCATCGACATGACCTTCGACTTTCCGGCGCTGATTGCCCATGCCGCAAAAACGCGGCCGCTGGCCGCCGGCACCATCGTCGGTTCGGGCACCGTCTCCAACAAGCTCGATGGCGGGCCGGGCAAGCCTGTCTCGGCGGGCGGCGCCGGCTATTCCTGTATCGCCGAGTTGCGTATGATCGAGACCATCGAAGCCGGCGAACCGAAGACGCCGTTTCTGCGCTTTGGCGATACCGTGCGCATCGAGATGAAGGACAGGGGCGGGCATTCGATCTTCGGCGCCATCGAGCAGAAGGTCGAGAAATACGAGGGGGCAAGAGAATGACAGGCGAGACATTCTATCTCCTGTGCGGTGTCTGGGCCCTTGTCATGCTGGCGATCTTCATCCAGGCGATCCGGCTGAGCTATCGCATCGAGGCGCGCTCGCCCGGCCTGACCAACCGCAGCGGCTTTCCGCGCAAGGCGATGATGTTTCACACCGTCACCAACACGAACGTCGCGCGTGACCAGGAAACACAAGGCATGCGGCGGCGCATGATCGGGCTGCTGCTGATTGTTCTCGCTGGATTCCTGCTAATGGGGGCAGGCTTGTCGTTGGTCCGGTCAGCTGCGTGAAGTCATGGACCTGCTGAACCATTTCCGCCGCATGGCGCGCAACAATCTCTGGTCGAACGACCGGCTTTATGGCGCCGTACTGCAGCTTAAGCCTGGTGAATTCGAAGCCGAGCGAACCAGCTTCTTCCCGTCGATCAAGGCAACGCTGAACCACATTCTGGCGGTCGATCACCTCTATCTCGATTTTCTCGAAGAGGGCGGCGTCGGCGCCGCGGCCTATGATGAGTTCTTGCGCTTCGACGAAGCGGACGCGCTCTTTGGCAAGCGGGCGGAGGCCGACCGGCGGCTGATCGCTTTTTGCGACCGCCTGTCGGCGGACGATCTCGAACGCCGCGTCGTCACTGATCGGCGCGAGGACGGCATGATACCGGAGCGGATCGGCGATTTGCTCGCCCATCTCTTCATCCACGACATCCATCATCGCGGCCAGGTGCACGCGATGCTGTCTGGCACCTCGGTGAAACCGCCACAACTCGACGAGTTCTTCCTCGATTACGATGTTAAGTTGAGGAAAGCCGAAGTCGAGCGGCTGGGACTGCGAGACCAACTGCTTGGCTAATTATGCCAAAGCCACATCGTAACTGGCGAAATGCGGGTCGGATGTAAGGATGGTGAGATTCTCCATTTGCGCCTGCGCAATCAGAAGTCTGTCGAACGGATCACCATGGTGGTGGGGTAGGCTGCCGACGGCGTTTGCGTGCTGGAAGGTTACGGCGAGCGGCTGAAATTGCATCCTTGGAAGCAGCGTTGGCAGGTCGTCCGGCGCATCGAGTTTTCTGATCGAGCGTTTGATGGCAATTTCCCAGACGCTAGCCGCGCTCGCGAACACCACCGCTTCCGAAGCCAGAATAGCGCGGTGGTGCTCGCTGAGACGCCGATCGTCCGAAATCGACCAGAGGATGATGTGTGTGTCGGCGAGAAACGGGCCGACCGTCATTTCACGTACTCATCCCACTCGGGACCGAGTTCATCAAAATCGTCCGCAATCCAGATCTTGCCCTTCAATGCGCCGATACGCGGCAGGGATTCGGCCACTGCCGGAGGTACGATACGCGCCGCCACCTTGCCGTGGCGTGTGAGCACGATCTCCTCGCCGGCTTCCGCACGGCTGACGAGTTCCGACAATTTGGCCTTGGCTTCGGCAATGGAAACATTCATGACTCGATCCTTTATGACCAGAATTTAGGTCATAACTGATCAAACCACAAGGCACCTCGGCCGAACTGGCTACGCTGCCTTGCCGCCCACCTTAAGCACGCCGCGCTTGATCTGGTCCTGCTCGATGGATTCGAACAGAGCGCGGAAATTGCCCTCGCCAAAACCTTCGTCGCCCTTCCTCTGGATGAACTCGAAGAAGATCGGCCCGATCACAGTCTTTGAAAAAATCTGCAGCAGGATCTTGGTCGTGCCGCCGTCGACGACGCCTTCGCCGTCGATCAGGATGCCGTGCCTTTTCATGCGCTCGATCGGCTCTTCATGGCCGTTCACGCGGGCATAAGACATGTCGTAATAGGTCTCGGGCGGGCCCGGCATGAACTTCAGGCCGTTGGCGGCCAGCCTGTCGGTGGCGCCGTAAATGTCGTCGGTGCCGACGGCGATGTGCTGGATGCCCTCGCCATTGTACTTCTTCAGATATTCGGCGATCTGGCTGGTCTCGTCCTTGGACTCGTTGAGCGGGATGCGGATCTTGCCGCAGGGCGAGGTGATGGCGCGGCTGACCAGGCCGGTGATCTTGCCGTCGATGTCGAAGAAATGGATCTGCTTGAAGCCGAACAGGTCGCGGTAGAAATCCCACCATTTGTCCATCTGGCCGCGATAGACATTGTGGGTCAGGTGGTCGAGATAATAGAAGCCGACGCCTTCCGGCCTGGGATCGCGCTCGCCCAGCCAGTCGAACTCGGCGTCGTAAGCCGAGCCCTTCTCGCCATAGGTTTCGATGAAATAGAGCAGCGATCCGCCGATACCGACGATTGCCGGCACGTCGAGCGACTTGCCGGCGCCTTCATAGGGCGTCGCGCCCTTGGCAACGGCATGATCGAACGCATGCTTGGCATCGACCACACGCCAAGCCATCGAGGCGGCGCAAGGGCCGTGCTTGTCGACGAATTTCATTGCATGCGAGCCGGGCTCGGCATTGACGACATAATTGATGTCGCCCTGCCGCCAGACGGTGATGTCCTTGCTGCGGTGCTTGGCCACGGGCACGTAGCCCATGCGGGTGAAAAGCTCGGCGAGCTTTTCCGGCTCGGCATGCGCGAATTCGACGAATTCGAAGCCGTCGGTGCCGGCGGGATTGGTTTTGCTGATCTTGGCGGGCGGTGCGTCGTGCGGGAAGGGACCCATGGCATTGCTCCGAAATCTGGCCCGAAATCTGGCATTAGCCGCGTCGGCCATATCTGAGCGCAATCATAGCGCGGAGCGAGTGCAAATTGCTTGCATTCAAACGCTTGAAATGGTCTTATCATGCGCGAGTTGTGCACTGCGGAGCGGATATTCATGGATGACGCGCGCATCGACCAGTTTGACCGCAAGATAATGGCTCTGCTGCAGGGCGATGCACGGCTGACCAACAACGATTTGTCGGAACGGGTGAACCTGTCCGCGTCGCAATGCTCGCGCCGTCGCCAGCGGCTGGAGGAAGACGGTTATATCAAGGGCTACCGGGCGGTGCTCGACCGCGACAAGCTCGGCTTTTCCCTGGTCAACGTCATTTCGGTGACGCTCGCCACCCACAACCGCGACAATGCGCGGCGTTTCGGCGAACTAGTGGCGCGGCTGCCGCAAGTGCAGGAAGCGCACGCGCTGACCGGCGAGATGGACTATATATTGAAAGTGGTGACGCCGGACCTGAAGTCGCTGTCGGAATTCGTCAACAGCGTGCTTCTCCCGCATGAATCGGTGCAGCATGTGAAGACGGCGATCGTGCTGGAGACACTGAAGGAAACCGGTGCTCTGCCGATTTGAGTTCAAGCCATGACCACCTTTCAGATCGCTGGTTTCATCATTTTTATAGGCGGGATGGTTCCTTACGCCATAGCCTAATCCACATCGCGCATAATCCGGAGGCCTTGGACCTGAGCTTTCGGATCAATCCCTGGCCTTCATGGCCCTATGGCTGGGTCGAACTCACTCACCCGAAGGCGCGCTGGTGGTGCGGTGTCGGCTTTCCGATATGTCTTGCGGGCTTCATCGTACTTTTGGTCGCTACGATTGCGCTCGTCGATCTTGCGCTATACGTCGCTTTGCTCGTCGCATTCTTCTGGCTGCGGCGGGTCACAGCCAGACGGCGGCGTCACTAACGATCGGAACGCCTCTCACCCTTTCGATTGCTGGATCAGCCCATAGAGATTGGTGCAGCGGGCGCCGGACCGGCAATAGGCGAACACCGGGCCTTCGAGTTCGTCGAGCGCCTCAGCCTGGTCCTCGACATTCTCGGCCGTGATCTGGCCGCTGATGACGGGGATGTAGCGGAAGGCGAGCCCGGCGCCCTCGACCGCCGCCTTGACGGTGTCGGCCGATGGCTGGCCGGCCTGCTCGTCGTCCGGCCGGTTGCAGATCACGCTCTTGAAGCCGGCGGCCTTGATGGTCGCGACATCCTCGGGCTGGATCTGGCCCGAGACCGAATAGTCCTCGCTGATCTGACGGTATTCCATGGCTGGGGTCCTCGCAATCTGGTTAGCGGCAGTCTTGCCACTCCCTGACCCGGTCGGCAATCCGCGCGAAAAGAAATCCATCCGCCCAGATAGAGATTTCGATGCCGGAAATCCAGCCGGGCTAACGCCGCATGTCGCCAGGACGCATCATGCGCCAGCCCGGCTGGATGAACCGGATCGGTCGGTTCAGCTGCCGAGGATCGCGCCTTTGATCTGGGCGATGTTGTTGTGCATCAGGTCGATATAGGTCGAGGCCGGGCCGTCGGGCTGTGAGAGCGCATCGGAATAGAGCGTGCCGCCCACCTTGATGCCGGTCTCGCTGGCGATCTGCTCGATCAGCCGCGGATTGGTGATGTTCTCGACGAAGATCGCCGCCGCCTTGTCCTGTTTCACCTGGCTGACCAGCTTGGCGACGTCGGCGGCGGAGGGCTCCGACTCGGTCGACACGCCTTCCGGGGCCAGGAACGTCAAGCCGTAGGCCTGCTCGAAATAGCCGAAGGCATCATGCGAGGTGATGACGACGCGCTTCTCTTGCGGGATCGACTGGATCGCTGCCTGTACCTCGCCCTCGAGCGCATCGAGCTTTTGCGTATAGGCGGCTGCATTGGCCTTGTAGCTGTCGCAACCCGCAGCGTCGGCCGTGCAGAAGGCGTCGGCGATGTTCTTCACATAGATCTTGGCATTGGCGATCGACTGGAAGGCGTGCGGATCGGTTGCCGTCTCACCATCGGCGTGGGCGTCGGCCTCGGCGAATTCGGGCTTGAAATTGATCGGCGTGACGCCCTTGGTCAGCACGGCGACGGTCGCCTTGGTTGCGCTGGCGTCGACCAGGCGCTGCAGAAAACCTTCGAAATGCAGGCCGTTGACCAGCACGATGTCGGCCTTGGCCATCGCCACCGCATCGGCTGGGCTCGGCTCGTAGACATGCGCATCCCCGTTCGGCCCGACGATGGTGGTCAGATCGATCCGGTCGCCGCCGACATTCTTGGCGAAGTCTCCGATGATGGTGAAACTGGCGACCACTTTCAACGGCTCCGCGAAAGCCGAAGATGCGCCAAAGGCGGTTAATGTTATAACGCTCACGGCCAAAGCGGCGCGGATCGATTTCAGCATGGACAAGTCTCCTTCGTTGGGATCAGGCAGTTCTGTGGCGGTGATGGATGATGCGGGCGCGCAGGATGCCGCGCGTCCCGAACAGGATCGAGGCGAAATAGACGACGCCGGCGGACAGGATGATGGCCGGGCCGGAGGGCAGCGACGCATGATAGGACAACAGCAGCCCGGCAATGCAAGAGGCAAAGCCGATCACTGTCGCCAGCACGCACATCGGCTCGACGCGCGAGGTCCAGAAGCGGGCCGCCGCTGCCGGCAGCATCATCAGCCCGACCGACAGCAAGGTGCCGAGCGCCTGGAAGCCGCCGACGAGGTTGAGCACGACGAGGCCGAGAAAGATGAAATGCACCGGGCTGCCCATCCGGCTGACCGAGCGCAGGAACAAGGGGTCGAGGCATTCGGCGACCAGCGCTCGCCAGAAGATGGCGAGGCTGACCAGCGTCACCACGACGATGCCGCCGATCAGCGTCAGCGCCTCGTTGTTCAGCGCCAGCACGGTGCCGAAAAGCACATGCATGAGATCGACGCTGGAGCCGCGGATCGACACCATAAGCACGCCGATCGCCAGCGAAATCAGATAGAAGGCCGCCATCGAGGCGTCCTCGCGCTGGATGGTGAAGCGCGAGACGGCGCCGGCGCCGAGCGCCACGATGATGCCGGCGATCAGTCCGCCGATGGTCATCGGCAGGATCTCCAGGCCATAAAACAGGAAGCCGGCGGCAGCACCCGGCAGGATGGCATGGGCCATGGCGTCGCCGGACAGGCTCATGCGCCGCAGCATCAGGAACACGCCGACCGGGCAGGCGCCGAGCGACAGCATCATCGAACCGGCGAGCGCCCGCTGCATGAAGGCGTAGTCGGCAAACGGGGCGACGAAAAGACCGTAAAGCACGTCCATCATGCCGCCCTCGGCCCGGAGCCGTGATGATGGTCATGGCTATGCTCGTGGCTGCTGTGATCGTGCACACTGTGATCATGCTCGCCAGGCTCGCACCATGGCGCGTTGTCCTCCCAGGCTTCGTGGAAGCGGCGCGCGCGCAACAAATTCTCCGGCCGCAGCGTCTCTCTGGTCTCGCCCCAGGCGACCGGCTGGCGCGCCAGGAGCAGTGTTTCGGGGAAATTCTGCCGCACTAGGTCGAGATCGTGGACGACCACCATGATCGTACGCTCCTCGCCATGCCAGCGCTTGATCAGTGCGATCAGGTCGCCGACGGTCTTCGTGTCGACGGCATTGAACGGCTCATCGAGCAGGATGAGCTCGGCATCCTGCAACAGCACGCGGGCAAACAGCGTGCGCTGCAGCTGGCCGCCCGACAACGTGTCGATCGGCCGCTTCTCGAAACCGCCGAGGCCGACGGCCATCAGCGCCTTGCTGACCGAGTCGCGATCTTCCCTTGTATAGCGGCCGAGCATGCCACGCCGCGGCCACAGGCCAAGCGAAACCAGGTCGACGACCCGGGCCGGAAAGGAGCGGTCGAGCTCGGACTGCTGCGGCAGGTAGGCGGCGCGCACGCCCGGCGCCCGGATCACCGCACCGGCCATCGGCTTCAGGACGCCAACGATGCCCTTCATCAGCGTCGACTTGCCGGAGCCGTTGGCGCCGACGACCGCCGTCAACGATCCCTTGCGGATCGTGCCGTCGAGGTGGTGGATCGCAGGATGGCTGTTATAGCCCAGCGTCAGGTCGCGGAAGGTTAGGCAGGTTTGGCTCATGTGACGATCCATGGGGCGACGATCGGTGCTGCAGGGGCGGATTCGATATGTGATGTTATTACATTAGTCAACAAGCCAATCGGGCGGAATTGCGGCCGGGCCGTCATGTTGTGTGCTTTGGCTTGGCTCAAGAAGTTCCGCCCGAGCGGCCTTGCCCCCGGCGAACCTGGCCCCTAAACAGGCGCAACTGGCAAGAGAAGAAGGAATATCCAATGAGCATTCGTCGCATCGATGTGGGCCCGCGCATGAGCCAGATCGTCATCCACGGCAACACCGTCTATCTGGCCGGTCAGGTCGGCAAGCCGGGCGGAAACGTCGGTGCCCAGACAAGGGACATTCTGGCGGCGATCGACGAATTGCTGGCCAAGGCCGGCACCGACAAGACCAAGATCCTGCAGGCGATCATCTGGCTGGCCGACATGAGCACCTTTGCCGAGATGAACGCGGAGTGGGACAAATGGGTACCACAGGGCAACACGCCGGCCCGCGCCACCGGCGAGGCCAAACTTGCCGGACCGGAATATCTGGTCGAGATCATTGTTACCGCGGCGATTTGAGGCGCTCCGTAGGTTCCCCCTCATCCGGCCGCTTCGCGGCCACCTTCTCCCCAAGGGGAGAAGAGACTGGCGCTGGCACCAGCGATCTCCTCTCCCCTCGGGGCAATCCGGGTGAGGGGGTCTGACCCTCAAATGCTCACCCCTGCGACGGCGTGAACCGCGCCACCAGCGTGTGGTTCTCTGCCGCGTAGGTGAACCGGACGTGGGTGACGGGGTGCTCGGCGCTCCATGTCCGTCGCTCGATCACCAGGCATGCCGCGCCGGTCGCGATGTCGAGCGCCGCCGCGATAGGCCTTTCCGCGGCAACCGCGCGGATGCGATGCTCGGCGGCGCTCCATGGCACACGCCCGATCAGCCACGGACCGGGCGCCGTGTCGAGAAACGCCTCTTCGGCGGCCTCCGGCACGGCGGCCAGGTTAATCAGCCGCTGCTCGTGGGCAAACGGCCGGTTGCCGGCGAAATGCCGGCACTCCAGCACCAGCACCGGCCCGGCGACGTCGAGTTCCAGCAGGGCGCGGTCGTCGGCGCCGCTGCGCCTTCTGTTTCGCGCCATGCGCTCATAGCGGTAGGGCAGGCCAAGCGCCTCGACCTCGATCCGGATGTCGTGGATTTCCAGGACCGCCGCCTGCGATTGCGGCCGGCGGACAAAACTGCCCGAACGGCGCCGGCGCTCGATCAGCCCGGCCTTGGCCAGTTGCGACAGCGCCTTGTTCACCGTCATGCGCGAACATTTGTACTCGGCCGTCAGTTCATGCTCGAACGGAATGCGGTGGCCCGGCGCCCAGGCGCCCGACAGGATCCGCTCGCTGATGTCCGACAGGATGCGCTGGTGCAGCGAAAGCGCCTCGCCGCCGTCCGCGCTTCCAGAATCCGCGCCTATTGTCTCGATCATGCTCATGTCGAAAGCGCCGTCATCACCTTGCGGAAGCGCTCGGCAATGGCATCGCGCCTGGCATGCCTGCCGTCGCTGACCAGTTTCCTGCCATGCACCCAGACGCAATCGACCTTGGTGCCGTTGGCAAAAATCCAGGCGTCGAGGATCGCATCACCTGCCTTGCCGGCCAGCGATGGCTGCTTGCCGTCGAGCGAGACGAAATCGGCCGAGGAACCAGCGGTGATCCGCGAGGCGCCGGCGCCCAGCGCGGAACTGCCACCCTCGAGCGCCGCATCGAACAACGCGCGACCGGTCGATCCGCCGGCCACCGCCAGCACGTTGCGGGCGCGGTGGGCGAGGCGCTGCGAATATTCGAGCTGGCGCAACTCGTCGGGCAGGCCGATCAGCACGTTGGAATCCGAGCCGATGCCGAAGCGGCCGCCATGCTGCATAAAAAGGGGCGCGGCAAAGGTGCCGTCGCCGAGATTGGCCTCGGTGATCGGGCAAAGGCCGGCAACGGCGCCGCTTTTCGCCATATCGGTCGTCTCGGTGTCGGTCATGTGGGTGGCGTGGATGAGGCACCAGCGCTGGTCGACCTTGGCATTGGCAAGCAGCCATTCGACCGGCCGCGCCCCGGACCAGGCAAGGCAGTCCTCGACCTCCTTCATCTGCTCGGCGATGTGGATGTGGATCGGCCCCTCCGGCGCCATCGCCGTGATGTTTTCCAGTTCCTCGGGTGCCACGGCACGCAGGCTGTGTGGGGCCACGCCGACGACAGCCTGAGTCGACGCGCGAAGGGATTCGCGGCTTTTCTCAACAAGCCGCGAGAACTGGTTCACATCGTTGATGAATCGCCGCTGGCCTTCATTTGGCGCAGCGCGGTTGAAAGAGGAATGCGCGTAGAAGACGGGCAGCAAAGTCAGCCCGATGCCTGTCTCGGACGCTGCGGCAACGATGCGCTCCGCAATCTCGGCGATATTGGCATAGGGCCGCCCGTCGCGGTCGTGGTGTAAATAGTGAAACTCGCCGACGCGCGAGAACCCGGCCTCCAGCATCTCGACATAGAGTTGCGCCGCGACCGCCTCGACCTGGTCCGGCGTCATCGACAGCGCGAAACGATACATCACCTCGCGCCAGCTCCAGAAACTGTCGGCGGAAGGGCCGCGCAATTCGGCAAGGCCGGCCATGCCGCGCTGGAAGGCATGGCTGTGCAGGTTCGGCATGCCGGACAAAAGGATAGAATGGCGCTCGTCGCCAGGCAGAGGCGAGGTATCCGCCTCGACCGTTGCGATCTTGCCGTCGGAGACTACGATCCGCACATCGCTGCGCCAGCCGTCGGGCAGAAGTGCCTGTTCCGCAAAAATCGCCGTCACGTCTTTCTCCAAATCCCGGTTGGCCATGTGATGATAGCGCTTGCAGTGCCTTTTGATATGTATATACATAATAACTCCCGATTGAAACGGAAAAGATGATGGCTGGAGAGAGCAAAAACCGGGCACGGGAGCTTCGCCTTTGGCGCAATGCGCGCCTCGCGACCATGGCTGATAGCAGCGCCGGGTTAGGCGTCGTCGAGCACGGTGCAATCGCCGTGCGCAACGGCCGGATCGTCTATGCCGGGTCGGAAGCCGACATGCCGGCAGCACTCCGCGAGGGCGCCGAGGCGACGGACTGCGAAGGCCGCTGGATCACGCCTGGCTTGATCGACTGCCACACCCATCTGGTCCATGCCGGCAACCGTGCCAATGAATTCGAGATGCGGCTGGCCGGCGCCACCTATGAGGAGGTCGCCAAGGCCGGCGGCGGCATCGTTTCCTCGGTCAAGGCACTGCGCGCCGCGAGCGAGGACGAGCTGGTCGCCCAGTCGCTGCCACGCCTCGACGCGCTGATCGCCGAAGGCGTCACCACCGTCGAGATCAAATCCGGCTACGGTCTCGACCTCGAAAACGAGAAGAAGTCGCTGCGCGCCGCGCGACGGCTGGGCGGTGAGCGGCCGGTGACGGTCAGAACCACTCTCCTCGGCGCTCATGCGCTGCCGCCCGAAGCAAAAGGCGACAAGGACGCCTTTATCGATCTTGTCGCCAACGAGATTTTGCCGGCCGTCGCTGCCGAGGGCCTGGCCGATGCCGTCGACGGCTTTTGCGAAGGCATCGCCTTTTGGCCGGAGCAGATTTCTCGCGTGTTCGATGCGGCCAAGGCGGCGGGCCTGCCGGTCAAGCTTCATGCGGACCAGCTGTCCAATCTGCACGGCGCGGAACTTGCGGCACGCTATGGTGCGCTATCGGCCGATCACCTCGAATATACCGACGAGGCGGGCGCGGCGGCGATGGCGAAGGCAGGAACCGTGGCGACCATCCTGCCCGGCGCCTACTACTTCATCCGCGAGACCAAGAAGCCGCCGATCGCCCTGTTTCGCCAGCATGGCGTCAGGATGGCCGTTGCCACCGATAACAATCCCGGCACCTCGCCGCTGACCTCGCTGCTGCTGACCATGAACATGGCGGCGACATTGTTCGGCCTGACCGTCGATGAATGCCTTGCCGGCGTCACGCGCGAGGCTGCCCGCGCGCTCGGGTTGCTTGGACAGACCGGTACGCTGGAGGTCGGAAAATCCGCCGATCTGGCGATCTGGGACGTCGAACGCCCGGCCGAACTCGTCTACCGCATGGGCTTCAACCCGCTGCATGCCCGCATCTGGAGGGGACAATGACCGAACTCAAGCTCAGGCCAGGCAATGCCAAGCTGGCCGATTGGCGCGCCATCTATCGCGGCGCCGCACTGAGGCTCGACGATGCCTGCCGGCCGAAGATCAAGGCCAGCGCCGAGGCCGTCGCCAGGATCGTTGCCAAGGGCGAGCCGGTCTACGGCATCAACACCGGCTTCGGCAAGCTGGCCAGCGTGCGCATCCCCGCCGCCGACCTCGAGACGCTGCAGCGAAACATCGTGCTGTCGCATGCCGCCGGCGTCGGCGAGCCGATGCCGCTGGCAATTTGCCGGCTGATGATGGCGCTGAAGCTGGCCAGCCTGGCCCAGGGCGCCTCCGGCGTGCGGCCGCGGACGATCGAGCTGCTCGAGGCGATGCTGGCCAACGACGTTATCCCCGTGGTGCCGGCGCAAGGCTCGGTCGGCGCTTCCGGCGACCTCGCGCCGCTGTCGCACATGACCGCGGTGATGATCGGTGTCGGCGAATGCTTTACCCCGCATGGCCGCTTCCCGGCCAAGGTCGCCTTTGTCTCGCACGGCCTGGAGCCGGTGATATTGGGCGCCAAGGAAGGCCTTGCGCTGCTCAACGGTACGCAGTTTTCGACCGCCTATGCGCTGGCGGCTTTGTTCGAGGCGGAAGTGCTCTATCAGTCAGCGCTGGTCGCCGGCGCGTTGTCGACCGATGCCGCCAAGGGCTCCGACGCGCCGTTCGATCCACGCATCCATCTGCTCAGGAAACATCGCGGCCAGATCGAGACGGCCGAGGCGTTGCGTAATTTGATGGCCGGCAGCGCCATCCGTGAATCGCACCGCGTCGGCGACGAGCGCGTGCAGGACCCATACTGCCTGCGCTGCCAGCCGCAGGTGATGGGCGCAGCACTCAGCGTGCTGCGTCAGGCCGCCGATACGCTCGGCACCGAGGCCAATGGCGTCACCGACAATCCGCTGATCTTTGCCGAGGACGACACAGCGCTTTCTGGCGGAAATTTCCACGCCGAGCCGGTGGCCTTCGCCGCCGACATGATCGCGCTCGCCGTCTGCGAGATCGGCTCGCTGTCGGAACGGCGCATCGCCATGCTGGTCGACCCGGCGCTGTCGGGCATGCCGGCCTTTCTGACGCCCAAGCCGGGTCTGAATTCCGGTTTCATGATCCCGCAAGTGACAGCCGCGGCGCTCGTCTCGGAAAACAAACAAAAGGCGTATCCGGCCAGCGTCGATTCGATCCCGACCTCGGCCAACCAGGAAGACCACGTCTCGATGGCGGCACATGGCGCGCGCCGGCTCATCGGCATGGTCGAGAATGCGACGGCCGTCATCGGCATCGAATTGCTGGCCGCGGCGCAAGGCTGCGATTTCCATGCCCCGCTGGCCTCGAGCGCGGCACTGGAGGCGGTGCGCCGGCTGGTCAGGGCAGAGGTGCCGCATCTCGACAACGACCGGCACTTCCATCCCGACATGGAGAAGGCCATCGCCATGGTACGCAGCGGCGCGGCGGTGGAAGCGGCAAGCGCGGTAAAGCTGCCGGGAGTGACGTCGTGAGACTGTACGCCGCCACAGGTCGGACGTTGGCGAAACCCTCGACGCCAGCTGATCTCCCCCCAAGTGGGGGAGATGTCCGGCAGGACAGAGGGCGGCGCTGTCCCGCCAACCTCAGCCCGGCAATACCGAAATTTTCAAAGTCAAAAACAAAAAACCCGCCTCAAGGGCGGGTCGTCGGTGACAATCATCACCATACCCATATTAGTAGCATAGCTGCCGGCACAAAGCAAGAACAAAATACGACACGGCCGGCAAAAAGCGAGGTCGGTGTTCACGGACAATTGCAAGGTCGCGTTCTGCCGCGCCCCCCTCTGCCCTGCCGGGCATCTCCCCCACGAGTGGGGAGATTGGCCGTTACACTGGCTTTCGCCAATCTCCAACGTTGCAGGACTGAGCGAGGCGCCGCAGCTGCCAATCTCCCCCCTTGTGGGGGAGATGCCCGGCAGGGCAGAGGGGGGCGCCGTAGAGCTCCAACGCGCGGAGACTTCTCATGACTTGGCTCACCGTCACCCGAGGCACGGCACCCCTGCTGGTTTCGATCCCGCATACCGGCATCGATCTGGCCGGCCTCGACAACCGACTTATCTCGCTCTGGCTCGGCCGCCGTGACGCCGACTGGTGGATCGACAAGCTCTATGACTTCGCAGAAGACCTCGGCGCGACCATCGTGCATACGGCGATCTCGCGCACCGTCATCGACGTCAACCGCGATCCGTCTGGCGTTTCGCTCTATCCCGGCCAGACGACGACTGGGCTCTGCCCGACCGAGACCTTCGACGGCGATCCGCTCTACCGCGAAGGCGAGGAGCCGGGGCCGTCTGAGATCAACGAACGCCGCGAAAAATTCTTCGTGCCCTATCATGCCGCGTTGCAGGCCGAGATCGACAGGCTGCGCGCTTTGCACGGGAAGATCGTCGTCTATGACTGCCACTCGATCCGTTCGGTGCTGCCGCGCCTGTTCGAAGGCAAATTGCCGGTCTTCAATCTCGGCACCAATGACGGCAAGAGCGCCGATCTGGCGGTGCAGGAGAAAGTCACGCAGATTGTCGCCGAAACCGGCGAGAGCTTCGTCGTCAACGGCCGCTTCAAGGGCGGCTGGATCACGCGTCATTTCGGCCAGCCGCAAGCCGGCGTCCACGCGCTGCAGATGGAGCTCTCCAACCGTGGCTATCTGCGCGAGCCCGAAGGCAAGGGCGAACCGGATAACTGGCCGGTGCCTTACGACGCCGAATTCGCAGCGCCGATCCGCGTCACGCTGAGAAAGATCCTGGAAACGGCGATCGCCTGGGCTGAACGCTGACGCACGGCGCACCTCACTCGAAAGGGACAATCATGACCGATCCTCGCCACAATATCCGTGAAGTGCGCAGCCCGCGCGGCAGCGAGCTCAACGCCCGCACCTGGCTGACGGAAGCGCCGTTGCGCATGCTGATGAACAATCTCGATCCGGACGTCGCCGAAAATCCCAACGAACTGGTCGTCTATGGCGGCATCGGCCGGGCGGCGCGCACCTGGAACGATTTCGACCGCATCGTTGCCTCGCTGAAGACGCTTGGCGACGACGAGACGCTGCTGGTGCAATCCGGCAAGCCGGTCGGCGTGTTCCGCACCCATCCTGATGCGCCGCGCGTGCTGATCGCCAATTCGAATCTCGTGCCGCACTGGGCGACATGGGAGAAGTTCAACGAGCTCGATAAAAAGGGCCTGATGATGTACGGCCAGATGACGGCCGGCTCATGGATCTACATCGGCACGCAAGGCATCGTGCAGGGCACCTACGAGACCTTCGTCGAGGCAGGCCGTCAGCACTATGGCGGCAATCTCAAAGGCAAATGGATCCTGACCGGCGGCCTCGGCGGCATGGGCGGTGCCCAGCCGCTCGCCGCGGTCATGGCCGGCGCCTGCTGCCTGGCGGTCGAATGCGATCCCGACCGCATCGATTTCCGGCTGCGCACCCGCTATGTCGATGAGCGCGCCGACACCCTCGACGAGGCGCTGGAGAAGATCGAGCGCTGGACCAAAGCCGGTGAGGCGAAATCGGTCGGCCTGGTCGGCAACACCGCCGACATCGTGCCGGAACTGGTGCGGCGCGGCGTACGCCCCGACATCGTCACCGACCAGACCTCGGCGCATGACCCGCTCAACGGCTATCTGCCCAAGGGCTGGTCGCTGGCCGAATGGCGCGAGAAGCGCACCAGCGACCCGAAGGCGGTCGAAAAGGCTGCCCGCGCGTCGATGCGCGAGCATGTCGAGGCGATGGTGGCGTTCTGGAACGCCGGCGTGCCGACGCTCGACTACGGCAACAACATCCGCCAGGTGGCGAAGGAGGAGGGGTTTGAGAATGCCTTTGCCTTCCCGGGTTTCGTGCCGGCTTATATCCGTCCGCTGTTTTGCCGCGGCATCGGCCCGTTCCGCTGGGCAGCACTTTCCGGCGATCCCGAGGATATCTACAGAACCGACGCCAAGGTGCGCGAGCTGACTCCTGGTAACACCCATCTGCACAACTGGCTCGACATGGCGCGTGAGCGCATCGCCTTCCAAGGGTTGCCGGCCCGCATCTGCTGGGTTGGCCTTGGCGACCGCCACCGGCTCGGCCTCGCCTTCAACGAGATGGTCGCCAGCGGCGAACTGAAGGCACCGGTGGTCATCGGCCGCGACCACCTCGATTCCGGCTCGGTCGCCTCGCCGAACCGCGAGACGGAGGCGATGAAGGACGGCTCCGATGCCGTCTCCGACTGGCCGCTGCTCAACGCCTTGCTCAACACCGCGTCCGGTGCCACCTGGGTGTCGCTGCACCATGGCGGCGGCGTCGGCATGGGCTTTTCGCAGCATGCCGGCATGGTTATCGTCGCCGACGGCACGCGTGAGGCGGCCAAGCGCCTTGAGCGGGTTCTGTGGAACGATCCGGCGACGGGCGTCATGCGTCACGCCGACGCCGGCTACGACATCGCGATCGAGTGCGCCAGGGAGAACCAGCTCAACCTGCCCGGCATATTGGGCTGAGCCGCGCCTTGCGCATCCTTCGGGCCTCGGAATACCGGTCGATGCCGTGGAAGAACGGCGGCGGCGTGACGACGGAGATTGCCGTCTCGCCGGCAGGTGCTGGGCTCGACGATTTCGACTGGCGCGTCTCGATGGCGCTGGTCGAGGGCGGCGGCCCGTTTTCCGGCTTTCCCGGCGTCGACCGGACTTTGGCCTTGCTGGAAGGCGAGGGCATGGTCCTCGATATCGCCGGCCGGCCGCCGGTCGAAATCACCAAGGCTTCCGCACCGCTTGCCTTTCCGGCCGACGTGCCAACGCAAGCGACGCTGATCGCCGGTCCGATCACCGACCTCAACGTCATGACCCGCCGGACCCGGGCGATCCACCAGGTCGAGCGCCTGTTGATTTCGGCTCCGACGAAAATCCGGTTTGGAGCCGATGAAACACTCATCCTGTCCCTCGACGGCGAGCTTAGGGTGGCCGGCGCCGCGCCCGTGCAACTGGGGCCGCTCGATGCGCTGTTGCTCGGGCCGCAAGCGCCGGAACTGCGCCTTGATCCCGTCCGGCCGGCGATGCTGTTCGTGATCCGCATCGATCGCATTGCCGGCAACGATTAACGCCTGTTTCCAAACATGATCGAGACGCCGGTCAAATATTGCGTAAGCTGGTCCCTGCATCACGAAAAAGCCTGAATCTTCCGCCGATCAGAAGCCGAAACGATGCTCGGAGGCGCTCGCCTGGAAGTTGTCGAAAGACGACACCTTGTCGTGGTGCGGAAACAAACATTCGGCCAAGTGTTGCGATGCAACCAATTGCATTTGGACCGGTTTTAGGGACATTGCCGTGGCGGTGACGCCGCACTGCGTCCCCAACACGGAACCTTAGATGAATATCCAGACCAATCTCGCACAGATCGAAAAGACGAGCGCCAGCTTCCCGGCTGTCACCGACGAGCCGATACGCTCCCATTTCCTGACGGAAGATCGGCTGCGCGCGTTGGGCGCAGCCCTTGCCAATGGCGATGCCAAGGATTTGTTCGGGCTGACGCCTTTCGATTTTCAGGCGCGCATCCGCGACAGCGCCAGGAAGATTCTCGATGTCTACCGTTCCACCAACGCTGCCCAGGCGAGAGGCGAAACGATCACTCCCGCGGCACAGTGGCTGCTCGACAACAACTACCTGGTCGAGGAGACCATTTTCCAGGTCAAGCGCGACCTGCCGCGCCGCTTCTATCGCCAATTGCCGACGCTGAAACTGTCCGACGGATCCAGCGTGCCGCGCGCGCTGGCGGTCGCATGGACCTATGTCGCGCATTCCGACAGTTCCGTCTCGTCGGCCATGTTCAAGGCGATCGTCGAAGGCTTCCAGTCCGTCGAGCCGCTGAAGATCGGCGAGCTATGGGCGCTGCCGTCGCTGCTGCGCTTTGTCCTGATCGAGAATCTTCGCCGGATCGCGGTGCGCGTCAATCGCACGCGGGAGTTGCGCCAGATCGCCAACGAGGTCGCCGACCGTGTGCTGGCGACGGACGACAGCGCCGACCGGCAGACGATACTTTCCGGCTACAGCGCCCATGCGCAGGACACCACCTTCGCAACCCAGTTGCTCTACCGGCTGCGCGACGGCTCGCAAAATGCCGGCAGGGCGCTGGAATGGCTGGAGGGCGAGCTGGAAAGGACGGGCTCCGACGCCGAGGAAATCATCCTCAGCGAGCACCGCACGCTGTCCAGCGGCAATGTGACCACCGGCAACATCATCCGCGGCCTGCGCCTCATCAATGACATCGACTGGACGGTGTGGTTCGAGGGCGTCAGCCGCATCGACACTTTGCTGCGCGAGCGCACCGATTTCGCGGCGCTCGATTTCTTTTCGCGCGACCAATACCGGACTGCGATCGAGGAGCTGGCACGCCGTTCCGATCTTTCCGAATTTCGCGTTGCCGAACGGGCGATTGAACTCGCCGGCCATGCTGCCGATGCGCCGGGCTCCGAAACCGGTCCGATCGCTCACACCGACGTCGGCTTCTTTCTGGTCGGTCCGCGCCGGATGGAACTGGAGCGGTCGATCGGCTACCGGCCTACCATCGGCAAGACGATCAACCGGACGTTCCGCAAGACCGGATGGCTGGGCATCGTCGTGCCGGTGTTTGCGCTGACGGTCCTGCTTCTGGTCGTCTCCGGCAATGCGCTCGCCAATCTCGGCCTGTCAGTGCCGTCGATCGTCCTGATGCTGGCCCTGTTCGCGGTGCCGGCCAGCGAAGGCGCGCTCGCATTCTTCAACACCGTCGTCTCGCTGTTTTTGAAGCCGACGCGTCTCATCGGCTATGATTTCAGGCATGGTGTACCGCCCGAGGCACGGACGCTGGTGGTGGTGCCGTCGCTGATCGGCTCGCGCGACGACGTTGAGGAGAACATCCGCAACATCGAAGTGCATCACCTCGCCAACACGGCGGGCGAGATCCATTTCGCGCTGCTTTCCGACTGGCCGGACTCGAAGACCGAGATCGATACGGCGGATGTCGAAATCCTCGAATTCGCCCGCGCCGAAATCGCCCGACTGAACGCCCGCTATCCCTCGGATGGCGCGCCGCGCTTTTATCTGCTGCATCGGCGCCGGCTCTACAACGCCTCGCAAGGCGTCTGGATGGGCTGGGAGCGCAAGCGCGGCAAGCTGCACGAATTGAACCTCTTGCTGCGCGGCGACAGCGACACCACCTTCCTGCCGTTGGAAGTGCCCTTGCCGGAGAGCGTCGTCCACGTCATGACGCTGGACGCCGACACCCGCACAACCCGCGACGCCGTCGCTGCGCTGGCCGGCAAGCTTTGCCACCCGCTCAACCGTCCGCATTTCGACGCGGCCCGGCGCGAGGTCACGGCCGGCTATTCCATCCTGCAGCCGCGCATCACCGCGTCGCTGACCAGCGGCGACGAGGCGTCGTTCTTCCAGCGTGTCTTTTCCGCCAATCGCGGGCTCGATCCGTACGTCTTTGCCGTGTCGGACCTCTACCAGGACATCTTCGGCGACGGTTCCTTCACCGGCAAGGGTCTCTACCATGTCGATGCCTTCGAGGCGGCGCTGAAGGGCCGTATCGAGGAAAACACCATCCTCAGCCACGACCTGCTCGAAGGCGCGCTGGCGCGATCGGCCTTGGTCACTGACGTCGAACTGGTCGAGGACTATCCGACCCGCTATTCGGTCGACGCATCGCGCCACCATCGCTGGGCACGCGGCGACTGGCAGCTTCTGGGCTTCATCCTCGGCCCGCGCTCAAACGTGCCGGCGCTGTCGCGTTGGAAGATGGTGGACAATCTGCGCCGCTCGGTGACGCCGATCTTCTGGGTGATGGCCGCGATCGCCGGCTGGACGCTGCTGCCATTCACGCAGGCGGCGCAATGGCAGGCGCTGCTGATCCTCACGCTGTTCATGGCGCCCACTTTCGACATCGTCAACGCCATCCTGCCGAAGAGCGGCGACCAGACGCCGCGCGGCCATTTCTCGGCATTGGCGCGCGACGTTGCCTTCGGTACCGCCTTGGTGGCGCTGAAGATCGTGCTGATGGCGCATCTTGCCTGGATGATGGGCGACGCGATCATCCGCACGCTCTACCGCCTGTTCGTCAGCCGCCAGAACCTGCTCGAATGGCGCACCGCCTCGCAGGCACACAAGGGCGGCGACAACGATCTCGGCTCCTATTACAGCATCATGTACGGCGCGGTGATCATCGGCGTCGTCGGCCTCGCTGTGCCGGTGCTGGCCGATTCCACCGGCGCCTTCGTCGCCTTCTTCTTTGCCTTGTTCTGGATCGGCTCGCCCGCCATCGCCTGCTGGATCAGCCGTTCGGCCGAAACCGAGGATCGCCTGCGCATATCGGCCGCCGATATCCACGCGCTGCGCACCGTGGCGCGGCGAACGTGGCACTATTTCGAGACCTTCGTGACGGCCGAGCATCACCATCTGCCGCCGGACAATTTCCAGGAAAGCCCGGCCCCCGTGGTGGCGCCCCGCACCTCGCCGACCAATATCGGCGTCTACCTGCTGTCCGTGATTTCGGCACGCGATTTCGGCTGGATCAGCCTCTCCGACGCCGTCAACCGCATCGACGCGACCATGTCGACCATCGAGAGCATGCCGCGCGATCGCGGCCATCTCTTCAACTGGTACGACACCACGACGTTGAAGCCGCTCTATCCGCTGTACATTTCTGCCGTCGACAGCGGCAATCTCGCCGGCCATCTGGTGGCCGTGGCCGCTGCCTGCGCCGAATGGGCGGAAGCGCCGTCGGTGCATGTGCAGGGCGACTTCGAAGGCATCCTCGACACCGTCACCATCCTCGACGAAAGCCTTGAGGAGTTGCCCGACGACCGCCGTCAATTGCGGCCCTTGCGCCAGCGGCTCGCCGACCGTCTCGACGGCATGCGGCGGGCGGTGGAATTGATCAAGGCGCAGCCGGAGATGGCGTCGATCCGCACTATCAACCTGGCCGTCCTGGCCGGCGAGATACGCAAGCTCGCGACAGCCATCCACACCGAGGCCGCATCGACCCAGAGCGACACCATCGCCGATTGGGCGGCCAGGCTCGAAGCCACCTGCGAGGCGCATGTCCACGACGCGCACAGCGACGAAAACGCCGTCGCGGCATTGCGGGCTAAGCTTCTGACCTTGCGCGAGCGCACGCGCCGTTTCGCCTTCGAGATGGATTTCTCGTTCCTGATGCGGCCCGAACGCAAGCTCTTGTCGATCGGTTACCGGGTCGAAGAGCATCAGCTCGACGAAAGCTGCTACGACCTTTTGGCCTCCGAAGCGCGGCTGACCAGCCTGTTCGCCATCGCCAAGGGCGATTTGCCGACCGAGCACTGGTTCCGGCTCGGCCGGCCGATCGTCGAGATCGGCTTCCAGGGCGCGCTGATGTCCTGGTCCGGCTCGATGTTCGAGTATCTGATGCCGCCGCTGGTGATGAAGGAGCCGCAAGGCAGCATTCTCAACCAGACCAGCAAGCTCATCATCAAGCGCCAGATCCAGTATGGCCGGTCGAAGAACGTTCCCTGGGGGATTTCGGAAGCGGCCTACAACGCCCGCGACCGCGAACTGACCTATCAGTACACCAATTTCGGCGTGCCCGGGCTCGGGCTGAAGCGCGGCCTTGGCCAAAACACGGTGATCGCGCCCTACGCGACCGTGCTGGCAGCGCAGTTCACGCCGCATGAATCCGTGCAGAACTTGGCCAGGCTGAGGCGGCTGGGCGCACTGGGCCGGCATGGCTTTTACGACGCGGTGGATTTCACGCCGCAACGCGTCCCCGAGGGTACCGACCACGCCGTCGTGCTGAACTACATGGCCCACCACTCGGGCATGTCGATCGCCGCCGTTGCCGATGCGATCTTCGAAGGGCGCCTGCGCGACCGCTTCCACAGCGATCCGGTGATCGAGTCGGCCGAATTGCTCTTGCAGGAAAGGGCGCCGCGCGACATCCCGACGGCGACCGTCAGGACCGAGGCCGACGAGCGCTCCAAGGACGAGACCGAGCTCGAGAGCCCGGATACACGCATCGTGCTCGATCCGCTCAGGGCGCTGCGCTCGACCAGTGTCATGTCCAACGGCCGCTACTCGGTCATGGCTACCGCCACTGGCTCGGGCTACAGCCGCTGGGGCGAACTTGCCGTCACGCGCTGGCAGCCGGATCCGACCGAGGACCGCCTTGGTTCCTACATTTTCCTGCGCGACGCCAGCAATGGCGACTGGTGGTCGGCCACCGCCGAGCCGAAGCGCGCCACCGACGAGCGTGTGCAGACGCTGTTTTCCGACGACAAGGCGAGCTTCGTCAAATCGATTGGGTCGCTGCGTTCGGAGGTCGAGTGCATCGTCATCTCGGAAGGCAATGGCGAGGGCCGGCGGGTAACGCTCTACAATGACGGCGCCGCCGACCGGCACATCGAAGTGACTTCGTATGCCGAACTGGTGCTGGGCTCCGAGCCCTCGGACAATGCGCATCCGGCCTTTTCGAAGATGTTCGTGGAAACCGAGATTGCACCGAACAACGGCGCGATTTTCGCCACCAGGCGCAAGCGCGAAAAGGACGAACCCGATGTCACCATGGTGCATTTCGTCACCGATCCGTCTGGATCGGCGCGTGATGCCGAGGCGGAAACCGACAGGCGCTCCTTCATTGGCCGCGGCCGCACCATCACGGACGCGGCTGCCTTTGATCCCGGCGCCAAGCTTGGCGGCCATTCCGGCTTCACCCTGGATCCGATCGCCTCGCTTCGCCGGCAGGTGCGCGTGCCGGCCAACAAGAAGATTTCGCTGACGTTCTGGACCGTCGTCGGCGCCGATCGCGCCGAATTGGATGCCGCTATCGCACGGCTCGACCATCCCGAAAGCTTCTCCCGCCAGGCGATGCTCGCCTGGACGCGCTCGCAGGTGCAAACCCGTCACCTCGGCCTCAGCCTGTCCGACGCCGCCAATGTGCAGAAGCTGGCGCGCTACCTGATATATCCCGATCCGTTCCTGCGCCTTCCCGGCGAATCCATCGCCTCCGGGCTCGGCAGGCAGTCCAGCCTGTGGCCGACCAGCATATCTGGCGATTTTCCGATTTTCCTGGTCAGGATCGCCGATGTCGCCGATCTGGAGATCGTCGCCCAGGCGCTTCGCTTCCAGGAATACATGCGCGCCCGCGGCATGATGATCGATTTTGTTGTCGTCAACGAGCAGGCTTCGTCATACGTGCAGGACTTGCAGCGCGCGGTCGAGACGCTGTGCGAAAACAGCCGGTTGCGCGGCAAGGAGCTTGGACCCCGCCAGCACATCTTCGCGGTGCGCCGCGATCTGATGGAGGAAACGACCTACAGGACTTTGCTCGCCGTCGCCCGGGTGGTGCTGCATACGCGTAACGGCACCATCTTCGACCAGATCGAGCGCGCCGAGGCCGCGGCACTGCAGGCGCGAGACGCCGCCCTCCAGCCGGCAGACCTTGCAGCGCTTCGCGAGCCGTCCTTGCCGGTGCCGACGGCGCAAGCGTTTGCCGCCCAGGCACTGGTCGAGGCCCGCGTCGACGGCAGCGGGCTCGATCAATGGAACGGTTTCGGCGGCTTCGACGGCGGCGGACGCCACTACGTCGTGCGTCTTGCCGGCCGGCGCACGACGCCGCAACCGTGGATCAACGTCATCTCCAACCCATCGTTCGGGTTCCACATATCGGCTGAAGGCGCTGCCTTCACCTGGAGCCGCAACAGCCGCGACTATCAGTTGACGCC
Source organism: Mesorhizobium sp. M0778 (assembly GCF_040320105.1). NCBI lineage: Bacteria > Pseudomonadati > Pseudomonadota > Alphaproteobacteria > Hyphomicrobiales > Phyllobacteriaceae > Mesorhizobium > Mesorhizobium sp. M0778. The sequence continues at coordinate 26,697 of NZ_JAMYPA010000011.1, forward strand.
GTGGTCGAACGATCCGGTCACCAACCGGCCGGGCGAGGGCATCTATATCTACGATCATGCCAGTGGCAAAGCGTTCTCGCCGCTGGCTGCCGTGGTGCGTGACCCGACAATGACTTACGAAACCTGGCACGGGCAGGGTTTTTCGACGTTCCGTTCAAAACGCGGGCCGCTGTCGATGGACCTGACCCATGTCGTCGATCCCGTCGATCCGGTGAAGATATCGCGGCTGCGCATCCAGAATTCGGGTTCGGCGCCGATGCGGCTACGCGTCTACGCCTATGCTGAATGGGTTCTTGGCGGCCATCGTTCGCGCACCGCGGCAAGCATCGTTCCGTCCCGGGATGCCGCGACCGGCGCTCTGCTGGCGCAAAATCCCTATGGGCTCGATTTTGGCGAACGGATCGCCTTTCTGGCCGCCGACGGTGCGGTGCATTCCGTCACCGCCGACCGCGGCGAATTCATCGGCAGGCTGGGCACCAGCGAGCTTCCGCATGCCGTGCTGAGCGGCGCCGGCCTGTCGGGCCGTGTCGAGGCCGGCGACGATCCCTGCGCGGCCATCGCACGCGACATCGACATCGCTGCCGGTGGCGACGTCACGCTGCTCTGGCTGCTCGGCGACGCGGCCTCGCCCGAGGAGGCCAGCGCGCTGGTGCAGACCCATCGCTCCAGGGATTTCGATCAGCGGCTGGCCGACAATGAGCGCACGTGGCGCGGCTTTCTCGACACCATCCAGGTCGAGACGCCGGACAAGGCACTCGACGCCATGGTCAATCACTGGCTGCCCTATCAGAGCCTGGCCTGCCGCATCCGTGCCCGCTCTGCGTTCTATCAGGCAAGCGGTGCCTTCGGCTTCCGCGATCAACTGCAGGACACCTTGGCCTTGCTGGCGCATGACCCCAAGCTGGCGCGTGATCAGATCCTCAATGCGGCGCGGCGGCAATTTCCCGAAGGCGACGTGCAGCATTGGTGGCTGCCGCGCACAGAGGCAGGCGTTCGCACCATGATCTCGGACGACGTGGTCTGGCTGGCCCACGCCACGGCGCGCTACCTGCTGGTGACGGGCGATACCGCGATCCTGAAGGAGCAATTGCCCTTCATCGAGGGGCAGGCGCTGGGCGAAGGCGAGCACGATGCTTTCTTCATCCCGGAAATCTCGAAGAAGACAGCCTCGCTCTATGACCATTGCGCGCGGGCGCTCGATCTTGCCGTCAAGCGCAGCAGCCCAGCCGGGCTGCCGCTGATCCTCGGCGGCGACTGGAACGACGGCATGAACCGCGTCGGCGAGCACGGCAAGGGCGAGAGCGTGTGGCTGGGCTGGTTCCTGCTGAAGACGCTGGGCGACTTTGCCGCTGTCGCCAAGGCGCAGAGCGATGCCAAGCGCGCGCAGGCCTGGACAAAGCACGCCGAGATGCTGAAGCGGGCGCTGGAAAGCACCGCCTGGGATGGCGAGTGGTATCGGCGCGGCAGCTTCGACGACGGCACGCCGCTCGGCTCGCGCAAATCGGACGAGTGCAAGATCGACTCGATCGCCCAGTCCTGGAGCGTGCTTTCGGGCGAGGGCGACCCGGCGCGGTCGACGACGGCAATGGGGCAGGCGCTGAAAACGCTCGTCGACGACGAGCTCAAGATCGTCAAGCTGTTCACCCCGCCGTTCTCGAGGACGGAAAAGGACCCGGGCTACATCAAGAGCTATCCGCCGGGGGTCCGTGAAAACGGCGGCCAATACACGCACGCGGCGACATGGTTCGTCATTGCGCTCGCCGAGATGGGTCGCACCGACGATGCCTACCGTTGCCTTTCGATGCTCAATCCGGTCAACCATGCACTCGATGAAGCCGCGGCAGAGCGCTACCGGGTGGAACCCTACGTCGTCGCGGCCGACGTTTATTCCGGGCAGGACAAGGGCGGCCGCGGCGGCTGGACCTGGTATACCGGTTCGGCGGGCTGGCTTTATCGCGCGGCGGTCGAGAGCATTCTCGGCATCGAGCGTCGCGGACAGCGCATTCAATTCACGCCGAGACTTCCCAGCCATTGGGACGGTTATTCGGCGACCCTGAAGATGCTGGGCGCCGAGATCAAGGTACGCGTCGTCCGCGACAAAAAGGCTCGGGCCATCTCACTTGAAGTGAATGGCACGAAGACCAAATCTTCGTCCTTCGAGCCAAAAGCCGGAGACAACGCCGAGGTGATCGTCAGAATACCGGCCTAGATTCAAGGGCTTGGAGCGTCCCTTGCGCTTCCCCAGGGAACGCACGGGCACTCCAAGTGCCTCTACCGGTTATATTTGCGTTTGACCTTGCTGAATGCCTGCACACGACTTTAGACGTCGTGCCCGGGGTCTTGCTGATTAAAATTGTGGCAGTGCTTTCCAGCTGCCATGATTTTGCCGCAACGCTGACATTTCACCTTTTATCTCAAACTGTTAGACGATCACGGCAAATTTCGAAGCGTCGTCATCTTTTGTTCGCGGAATGGGAACGGAAGAGGTAGACGAGCATTGTTTTGCGACGCGTCAACCGATACGAGTCAAAAAATGACGCACTGCACCATAAATAATTGGCGGAGTAGCTGAAGTGTCACTTCTGCAAATCTACTGGCGAGCCCTTGGTTATCTCGCTGCCGACAGGAAACGCGTTGCGTTTATCTGCGGGGCGAATGTCGCGCTTGCCATTATCGCCATTCTCGAGCCGATCATGTTCGGCCGGGTGATCGATGCCATTTCGGACCGCGGCTCGGTATTCTCGACGCTGGCGATGTGGGCCGGCCTCGGCGCGTTCAACATCATCGCCTTCGTGCTGGTGGCGCGCGGCGCCGACCGCTTTGCCCACCAGCGGCGCAGCGAGGTTCTTTGCCAGTCGTTCGAGCGCGTTATCACCATGCCGCTAGCCTGGCATCATCAGCGCGGCACCTCCAATTCCCTGCACACGCTCCTGCGCGCGGTCGAGACCCTGTTCAGCCTCTGGCTCGAATTCATGCGGCAGCATCTGTCGACCGCGGTCGCGCTGGTTCTGCTGGTGCCCACGGCGCTCAGCATGGATATCCGCATGTCGATGGTGCTGCTGGCGCTTGGCGCGCTCTATGTTGGCATCGGACGGCTGGTGATGCGGCGCACCAAGGAAGGCCAGGCGGCCGTCGAGCGGCATTACCACAAGGTGTTTGCGCATGTGACCGACTCGGTCAGCAACGTCGCTGTCCTGCAGAGCTACAACCGCATCGGCCACGAGACCGAGGCGCTCAAGCGCTACGTCAAGAACCTGCTCGACGCGCAGAACCCGGTGCTCGACTGGTGGGCGATGGCCAACGCGCTGCACCGGCTGTCGTCGACGATTTCGATGATGGTGGTGCTCTTGATTGGCGCCTATCTGGTGACGCACGGCCAGTTGCGCATCGGCGACGTCATCGCCTTTACCGGCTTTGCCACGCTGCTGATTGCCCGGCTCGACCAGATGTCGGCTTTCGCCAACCAGATTTCCGAGGCACGCGCCAAGCTCGAGGAATTCTATCATCTCGAGGACTCCGCTTCCGATGCCGCCGAGCCCGACGGGCTGCGCGACCTCGTCAACGTCACGGGTCATGTGCGTTTCGAGAATGTCTGCTTCGAGTTCGGCAATTCCGGGCAGGGCGTCGACGACGCGTCGTTCGAGGTCCAGGCCGGCCAGACCGTCGCCATCGTCGGCCCGACGGGCGCCGGCAAGACGACGCTCATCAACCTTCTGCAGCGCGTCTTCACGCCGTCCGGCGGCCGTATCCTGATCGATGGCATCGACACCCGCACGGTGACCCGCAAGTCGCTGCGCCATTCGATCGCCACCGTGTTCCAGGATGCCGGCCTGCTCAACCGCTCGATCGAGGACAACATCCGCGTCGGCCGTGCGGAGGCGACCTATGACGAGGTCCATGCCGCTGCCAACGCCGCCGCCGCGCAGGATTTCATCCTGTCGAAGAGCGAAGGCTACGACACGGTCGTCGGCGAACGCGGCGGACAGCTGTCCGGTGGCGAGCGCCAGCGCATCGCGATTGCCCGCGCCGTGCTGAAGGACGCGCCCATCCTGGTTCTCGACGAGGCGACCAGCGCGCTCGACGTCGAGACGGAAGACCGCGTCAAGGACGCCATCGACGAATTGCGGCGCGGCCGCACCACCTTCATCATCGCCCACCGCCTGACCACCGTTCGCGATGCCGATCTGGTCGTGTTCATGGACAAGGGCCGGGTGGTCGAGATGGGCGGGTTCACCGAACTGTCGCTGCGCAACGGCCGCTTCGCCAGCCTGCTGCGTGCCGGCGGCCTGCTCAACGACGAGGAGGTTCGCCGCCTCAGCCATCCGGTGAACGAAGCCGCCTGAGTGGCACGCCTTGCCTTCTCCCCTTGTGGGAGAAGGTGGCCTCGCGAAGCGAGGTCGGATGAGGGGTGCTCCAGCTTGGCGCAAATCTTCATCCAAAATCCGGACTTCGGCGCACGGCAGATAGGATCATTGGCGCCTCACTCCGTTCAGCACCCCTCATCCGGCTCGGCGCTACGCCCACCTTCTCCCACAGGGGAGATGGGGAGACCGCGTCGCCGCCACGGCTGCAAGCTCTCATCGCGGACGTAGGCGAATTGTGTCGCAGACGGCGTCCAGATCCCGCATCTCCAGCTTGGCGCAAATCTGCATCCAAAAATGGAGATGTAGGCGCACTGCAGATCAGGATGTGAATCCGTAAATCGGGATTGACCGGAAGGGCCTCGGTCTGCGTTCAGGGCGCAAGCTCGCAAAAGCGGACAATGTAACAAGGCAGCCCCTACGCGCGGCCTCGCGGAGTTGGCCATCGCGCAGCCTCGCCGAATTGGCCATCGCGCTATCACGACCTCTGATCGGGAGCGGCGCCCAGCAATGAAATAGGTCAAGACCGATGTCGATTTCGGGGAGGCTCATTCGTCTCACGATAGGAAGCCGAAGAAATTCGCCCAGGCAAGGAAACGGATGCGATGACAATCACTATCACAGCATTTGAACGATCGCCCGATGGCGGCAAGGGACTGGCGCGCGATACGCGCGTTCGCTGGGCGCTCGAAGAAGTGGGTCAGCCTTATGAGGTTCGTCTTGTTTCCTTCGCAGGGATGAAGGCGCCTGACCATCTGGCGATCCATCCCTTCGGCCAGATCCCCACCTATGAGGAAGGTTCTCTCTCGCTGTTCGAGACCGGCTCGATCGTCTTTCATCTTGCCGAGCAGCATGCGGGCCTGCTCCCGAAGGATCGCGATGCCCGCGCACGCGCGATCACGTGGATGTTTGCCGCACTTAACACCGTCGAGCCGCCGATCCTGGAATTAACGACGGCAAGAATATTCGAAAGTGACAAGCCTTGGAGCGAGGAGCGCTTGCCGTTGGTAAAGGACCGTGTTCGCGCTCGGCTGGACAAACTCTCGGCTCACTTAGGCGTCGCCGACTGGCTCGATGATGCGTTCAGCGCGGGCGACCTATTGATGGTATCAGTGCTGCTGCGACTAAGAATGTCAGGCATTTTGGACGAATATCAAAACTTGGCTGCCTATGTAGCGCGCGGGGAAGCACGGCCCGCCTATATCCGGGCTTTCGCCTCGCAATTTGCGATCAACGCCCCATCAACCAACTGCCGACAGCAGGTTTGAAGTCTGCCGCCGAGCGTTTGACCAATGCTCGACGCTTCCAGCTTGACCGCTTTTGGCGTCAACTTCGGCGCGATCAAACGCCCCGATCGGGTTGCTTACCGACTGGCGGCTTTCATATTGCGATGAGTTCTGATTCAGGCTCGACATGAGCCGTCATCCGGCTCGGAGCCACGCGCCGATCCACCTTCTCCCACAAAGGGGAGAAGGAGAGACCGCCGGCGCCGTGGTTGCCGCAACTCCGCCGGCGGTCTATGTAAAGCCGCATGAGCGACACGACTTCACGCCTCTCCGGCTGGATGGACCTTGCCAACCCGACGCGGTTCGGCGGGCTGGTCGACAAGGTCGTGCCGTGGTTGGCGAGCGTGGCCGCCATCATCCTCGCTGTCGGTCTCTATATGAGCTTCACGGCGCCTGAGGATTTCCAGCAAGGCATCACCGTGCGCATCATGTATATCCACGTGCCTTTCGCCTGGCTTGCCATGATGTGCTACACGCTGATGGCGATCTCGGCGTTGGGCACGCTGGTCTGGCGCCATCCGCTGGCCGACGTGGCGCTGAAATCGGCGGCGCCCATCGGTGCCGTCTTCACCGCCCTTGCGCTGATCACCGGTTCAATCTGGGGCAAGCCGATGTGGGGCACCTGGTGGGTGTGGGACGCGCGGCTGACCTCGGTCTTCATCCTGTTCCTGATGTATCTCGGCATCATCGCGCTGACCCGCGCGCTCGACGATGCCGGGCGCGCCGCCTGGGCCGCGGCCATCATAACGCTGGTAGGCTTCATCAACATCCCGATCATCAAATTCTCGGTCGACTGGTGGAACACGCTGCATCAGCCGGCTTCGGTGTTCCGGCTCGGCGGCCCGACCATCGATCCAAGCCTGTTGTGGCCGTTGCTGGTGATGGCGCTCGGCTTCACAGTGCTGTTCTTCGCGCTGCACCTAACGGCGATGCGCACCGAGATCTGGCGCCGCCGCGTCATTTCGATGCGCCGGGTCGCGGCAAGGCAAGCTGAACGGCAACCCGGCTGATCTTATCCGTCGAGTTTCTTCCCACCCCCCTCTGTCCTGCCGGACATCTCCCCCGCAAGGGGGGAGATCGGATGTTGCTTCTGCTTTCGCCAATTACCAACGTATCAAAGTGGGTGCGGGCGGCGGAGCTGCCAATCTCCCCCCTTGCGGGGGAGATGTCCGGCAGGACAGAGGGGGGTGCTGTCCCTCCGGCGTCCGGAAAATTCTATACATTAAAGCCTCCGCACGCGCTCCGGCCTGGTTCATCCCATCCGTCCTCGCGCCTTGACCGGCAAAGTCTCGATCACCTTGTCGCCTTCGATCAGATGCACCTCGTCGAACAGATTGGTGACGACGCAGCAATGGTCGGGCACGACGCGCACGCGCTCGCCGATGCGAAGCTCGGCGCCGCCTGACAGCGTGACGTTGCCGTGCTCTTCGCTGAGGCTGGTCACCCTTGCGCCTGAAATGCCCAGCAGCTCACCGAAATCGGCGAGCCCCAGTGTGTCGCTGGACAGGGCCTTGCTGCCGGCGTCGAGGATGGCGCGTGTCGGGGTCGGGTGGCTGACCACCGTCGACAGCACCGTCAGTGCGCAATCGTCGAGGCTGCCGACGCCTTTGGCGACCTGGTAGCGGTCGAGATAGATGTAGGTGCCGGGCCGGTATTCGGTAACGACGCTGTGCTCGCCGGAACGCCACATATCGGGTGTGCCGCCGCTGGAGATGCGCTCGCAAGCAAGGCCGGCTGCGGCAAGTGCTTGCCGCGCTTCGGCGAGCCACGCCTCGGTCTCGGCGGCGCGGCCGGCCCCCGGGTAGGTCATCAAGCCGCCGAAGACGAGCCCCCGAACCTTGTCGATCTCGCTCGCCAGCGCGACTGCCTCGCCGGCCGACTGCACACCGCAGCGGCCCATGCCGGTGTCGCATTCGACCAGCACCGGCAGGCCGTGGCCGGGATCGGCAAAGGTGGCGGCAAGCCCCATCAGCGTGTCCATGCTGTCCGTTGTCACCGACAGGGTTACGCGGCCGTGCAGCGCCTTGAGGCGCTCCAGCTTGGCCCGCCCGACGATATTGTAGGGCAGAAAGATGTCGGTCAGTCCGGCATCGGCCATGACCTCGGCCTCGCCGATCTTCTGGCAGGTGATGCCGACGGCGCCCGCCGCGATCTGCTTCTTTGCCCAGTAGGGCAGCTTGTGGGTCTTGACGTGCGGCCTGAGCTTCAGCCCATGCCGGTCGGCATGGGCCTGCGCCCGCGCGATATTGGCTTCGGCGCGGTCGGCATCGATCAGGGTCGCCGGCGTATCGAGGTCGTCTATGCTGCGCATGGTCTCACCATCGGAAAATTGGTTGACCTTATGGCCCTGATCGGACCGCATGTCATGGGGCCAGCGACAGCAGTTTGCATCGACACCGGATGGACGTTCGGCTATTGCGGTTTGAGCAATTCCAGGAAAAGTGTGAAACGGTTTTCCGTCCGGAATTGCGTCCAAAAAAGATCGAGCGGTTCGGCGTTTCCGTGAAACGATGAACCGTTTGCGCTCGCAAAGCGACGGGAAGGAACCACGATCATGAAACGCTCCGCCATCAACGACATCATCCGCGACGCCGACGCCTTCATCCGCTCGTTCGGCTACATCATGCCGCCCTTCGCCTACTGGTCGCCGGAAGAGATGAAGGCGCGCCGGCAGGATTCGTCGGCAATCTTCTCGTCGCGGCTTGGCTGGGACATCACCGACTACGGCCAGGAGAAATTCGACGAGCTCGGCCTGTTCCTGTTCACCGTTCGCAACGGCCGCTACGAGGACATGAAGAAGGGCATGGGCATGCTTTATGCCGAAAAAATCATGATCTCGCGCAAGGATCAGCTGTCGCCGATGCACCGCCACAACATCAAGGCCGAGGACATCATCAACCGTGGCGGCGGCAAACTGGTGCTGGAGCTGTTCATGCATGATCGCGATGGCGGCATCGATCCGAAGGCCGAAGTATCGGTGCCTGTCGACGGAACCATCCACAGACTACCTGCGGGTGGGCTCCTGAAGCTCGACCCAGGCCAGAGCGTCACCTTGCTGCCGGGCGTCTGGCACGCCTTCTGGGCCGAGGGCAAGGACGTGCTGATCGGCGAGGTTTCGACCGTCAACGACGATCTCACCGACAACGTCTTCCGCGAACCAATCGGCCGCTTCGCGGACATCGACGAGGACACAGCACCGCTGCACCTGCTGGTGTCCGATTATGAGAAGTGGGTGGGGTAAGAAGCGACGGGCGGTCTGGCCGGTTGGCAAAGTTTGCGCTATCTTTGGTCAGTGGACCCTCCGCCTAATCAACGTGGGAACGTCGCCTGGTCGAAAAAACATTGAGGACTCGCCTGTTACGGCGAGTGCAGTTCTCAATTCGTCGGACAAAACTATATGATTTAACTGCTGCTCATCTCTAGCCAGATGAATAGTGCCTAAGCAGTGCTCAAAGTGTACGTAAAAATTACAAGAAATTATATGTAAGACGTTACCTCCTTCCACCGCGCTGGCAACATCAGATCGTTCTGGATCTATGCAGCGAACCCGGCTGAGTGGCAGAACCCAAGAAAACTTGTTAGTCGTTCCGTCGCGGGCCACTAAGGTTATTGGATAAAATTGAACAAACTCTTGGGGCACGAATTTCAAAATTATTTCCTGCCACGTATCATCAACAGCCGGAGGGTTGCCAGTTGGTGGGCAGTGAAGGCTTTCAAAATTGATTAAATTGGATCTGGCACGAAGCACCGGCCGACCACGAGATTCCTCGATTGGTACGGAGGTCATCGCATCAACGGGGGTTACTGGAGAACCGTAGTCAAAAGTCGCCGGCTGAAACGACGTATCCAATCGATCGTACCAAACCCAAGCCATCGTAGTTCTCCAATAGAAGGGCTGCGAAAGCGAACCTACCGCTGATGCTTATCGGCCCTGCGGTTGCCCAGCAGCAGCTTGCGCTCGAGATGCGCCCGCAATTCCCCGTAATAGGCCGTCAGGAACGCGCGCGCGTCATGGGCTTGGGGTGCCGCGCCGATCTTGCGTCCGATCGTCTCGGCAACCGTCCGCAGGGCGAAATAGTCGTCGCGGCGCAGCACCTCCTCCAGCTTGTGGAGTTCGGCAATTCCGTAGGCGTCGAGCTGGGCGTGGCTGAACCGGAACGCGCCAGCGCCGGCATCCTGCCGGGCCGACAGATCTTCCAGCAAGGCGCGCTTCGGTGCCTCGACCACCCAGGTCCCCGCCAACAGGTCGCCGATCCGCATGCGGTCGCGATTGAACAGCGGGAACAAGGCAAACAGCAGCGTCCACACCAGTCCGAACACCGTCGTCAACGTGTCGGCGAGGTCGGTCCCGCTGCGTCCAACGATGATCGACAGCGGCAGGAACACCTCGATCTCGCGCATCAGGTTGCGGGCGATGACCTGGTCGATCGACAGGCCGTCTCCGCTGCGCGACGCGACCCGGATGCCGACGATCCGCTTGCCGGGCGTAGCCGCGCGCCGGCCCGCTTCGAAGACGATGAAGTAGGCGTTGCGCAGAAAGAAGATCAGGATGATCCAGACGACGAAGAGCGGCTGAAATCCCTCGCTGCCAAGGCCTCCCACCCCGAATAGCGCGACGATCGTGATCACGATTGCAGCCACGGCGATGAACACGATGTCGAGCAGGAAGGCGGAGGCCCGCGTGCCGGCGTCGGCCAACTTTATCCGGAGATCGACGCCTTCGGGCGTGATCAGCGGCCGTATAGCCGCAAAGGCGGCGCGTCTACCGATGGCCATGCCGCACCATCCGGAACAGGTAGAAGTAACCGATCCACAGCGCCAGCATGCCACCGCCAATGGCGTAGCGCGTGACGTCGCTGGTGATGGTCTGCCTGCCAATGCCCTCGAGCAGCCCGGCAAACAGCAGCATGACCGAGACCCCGACCATAGCATTCGCGGCGATGCGTCCGGCACGAGCCGCTGCCGCCATGCGTGTCAATTCGCCGGGAAAGGCGATGCTGGTGCCGATGCGCATGCCGGCCGCGCCGGCCAAAGCGATTGCGAACAATTCGGTGGTGCCGTGGATGGCCAGCCAGCCGCCGAGCTCCATGCCAAGTCCCTTGGACCAATAGACTTGGAACAACGCACCGATCATGCAGCCGTTGAACAGCATCAGCAGCACCGTCGGCACGGCGAAGGCAAAGCCAAGGGCGAAGGCCAGGATTGCGACCTGGACGTTGTGCGTGAACAGATAGGCGGCAAAGCCTGAGAGAAAGCCATTGTCGCCATCATAAAGCATGCTGCGCAGCAGTTCGGCCGAGGCATCTGGACCGCGGCCCCCTGCCAGGCTGGACGGGATGATCGCGTCGAACCAGCTCTTGTCGGATGCCACCAGCCAGGCGCCTGCACCAATGCCGATCACCATCAGCGCGACCGAAACCAATGTCTCGCGCCACAGGTCGCGAATGGCTTCGGGCCAGTCGTGCAGGAAGAAATCGGCGAGGCGCTGCCGCAGCCCGCGACGTGCGCCGTAGAGATAGAAATAACCGCGCAGCGACAGCGCTTCGAGATAGGCGACCAGCGCGTTGTCGAGCGAGGTCGCCCGCGCCACCGAAAGGGAAGACAGCGCCGATCGATAGAGTAGGGGCAGCGACAGCAGCTCCTCTTCGGAAAGCGTGCGCGGCGCACGCTTCTCGACACGCGCCAGCAGTGCCTCGAATGCTTTCCAGTCGGCCTCGCGCTCGCGGCGAAAGCTGGCCAACGACTGGCGTACCGCGTCGCCACGTACCGCACTGCCGGGTACTGGCGCCGTCACAACAGATCCTCCTGCTTGAACTGCAGATAACGCTCGACCAGCGCGGGACCCAGCCGGTTGTGGTTGGCTTCGATGACATGCGCCCCGAGCAGCCGCAGCCGGCCGATGACGACCTGCCTTTCGCGCAAGAGCCCTCCGGCAACGACCGCGCGGGCAACGTCCTCGCCGGAGCGTGGCGGCATGTCGGCCAGGCCCTCCAGTTCGGTATCCTTCATCAGCATGAACAGCACCAGATGCCGTTCGGTGAGCCGGCCCACGGTGCGCAGCATCAATTCGGCACTGATCGGATCGACGAAATCGGTGAAGATGATGACCAGCGAACGGCGGTCGAGCCGCGCCGCCAGCGTCGTCAGCGCCAAGGTGAAGTTTGTCTCCTCGCTGGAATAGTCGATCTCGGCGGCCCGTTTCTGGATCATCGCAAAGCTGGCGGGGCCGCGTACCGCGCCGCTCGAAACGCGCGGCCTTGCATCGAAGCCGAACAGGCTGACCATGTCGCCGCCCTTCAGCGCGATGAATGCCGAGAGCAGGGCGGCCGTCACCGCCCGATCCACCTTCGGCACACCGTCGACCGGCTCGCACATCAGGCGTCCGCTATCGATGGCCAGCACGATATTGTTGTTCTCCTCGATGCGGAACTCGCGCGCCAAAAGCTTGCCGTGGCGGGCGCTGCGCTTCCAGTCGATCATGCGCCGGCCCATGCCCGGCTGGTAATCCTTGAGCGCGTCGAACTCGCGGCCTTGGCCGGCGCGGCGCTGCGCATGGCCTTCAGCGAGGGTCGCACGCTGCAGCAGCGTGAGCGCCTCGCCGCGGGCGCTGCTGACGTCGGGCAGCACCGCAACCTTGCTTTCCACCGGCAGCACGACCTGGTTCCAGACCAGCCCGAACGGCCCGCGCCAGCGCACCCAAAGACGGTCGAAGCTGGCGATCCCACGCCGCAGCGCCTGGAAGCGAAGGTCGAGCGACCCGCCTCCGGGGGTTGGCAGCAATGTCCCACCGCTGTCGCTCACCGGCGCCAGACGCGCATCGTGGCCGACGCGAGCCTCCGCGGCGCGCGGCCCCGAGTGACGGGCGGCGATTTGCACGCTGAACTCGCCGCCGACACCGACCTGCTGCGGCGCATCGATGCTGGCATTCAGCGATGCCCGCCCGCGTCCGGCCGCGGCATCCACCGCCAGGAAGGCAAGCAGCAGGCAACTCCACAGCAATCCCAGATACCAGAATGACGGCAGCGCCAGCGCGACGAGGAAGGCCGGCACCGCGCCGGCCGCTGCTGCCCACACTGCTCGGCCGCTGGGATAGATCAACGTGGTGCTTCCGTCTGGTCGACCAGGTCGGAGACGATCTGCTCGACCAGGCGGCCATCGATCTGGGCGGCAGGCGAAAGGATGACGCGATGGCGCAGCGCCGGCACTGCCAGCGCCTTGACGTCGTCGGGGATCACATAGGCGCGTCCGTCCAGCGCCGCCCGGGCACGAGCCGCCCGCGCCAGCATGGCGCCCGCGCGCGGGCTGGCCCCCACTTCCAGATCGGCATTTTCGCGCGTAGCCCGAACCAGCGCCGCTATATAGCCGACGACATCGTCGACGAGGGTGACGGAGCCGACGGTTGCAAGTGCCTCCTGCAGCGTCTCGCGGTCCGTCTGCGCCTCGATGCCATATTGCGCGATGTCGTGCGAGGCGGAGCCGCCGCCGTGATGGACGATGATGGCCCGTTCTTCCTCGGGGCCGGGATAGCTGACGCGGTGCTTGAACAGAAAGCGGTCGAGCTGTGCCTCGGGCAGCGGATAGACACCCTGGTGCTCGATCGGATTCTGGGTCGCGACGACCATGAAGTTGCGGCCGAGCGAATGCGTGCTGCCGTCGAACGTGACCGCATGTTCCTGCATCGCCTCGAGCAGTGCGGCTTGCGTCTTGGGTGGCGTGCGGTTGATTTCGTCGGCAAGCAGGAGATCGCAGAAGATCGGGCCGCGCGTCAGCGTGAACTGCCCGGTCTGGAAGTTGTAGATGTTCGACCCGACGATGTCGCCGGGCATCAGGTCCGGTGTGAACTGGATCCGCCCGTAGGCGACCCCAAGCGCTTGGGCGAAGCAGCGCGCGGTCATTGTCTTGGCCGTGCCGGGAGGGCCTTCGAGCAGGATATGCCCGCCTGCAAACAAGGCGGTCAGCATCAGGTCGACCGTATCGTGCTGCCCGGTAATCGCCTTGGCCACTTCTTCCCTGATCCGTGTCGCCAGGGCCTTCACATCATCGACGTTCACCGAGCCTCCTTGCTGTCCAGTCGTGCAGCCGCTCAGCTGCCTGTTGCATCTGCGCCAAGTTCTTGGCCTCGCCGGCGGCTTGCGAGCGCATCGTGAAGCCGCCAGCTTGCTCCTTATCGCGAGAGTCGAGCCAGTGGTCGAGCGCTGTGCCTTGCAACCCTTGCGGTGCCCCGAGCAGCGCGCCGGCGCGCACCCGCATCAAGGCCGCATAGCGGCTTCCCAGCTCGTCCAGCCGGCCGGCACGCCGCATGAGCATCGCCGTCGTATCGACCAGCGCACGCTTGCCGAAAGCAATTGCACGCTGGTCGGCACGCGGCGGGCCGAATCGGCCGAGGCCATGCAGGAACGCCAGCGCCGCAGCGACCAGGATCGTCAGTGTCAGCGCCAGGAAGGGCGGCTCGACCAGAAGCTTGGCCAGATCATACTTCCGCCCCGCGCCGTGCAGCGTCAGATCGAACATCACCGGCCCGTCGTCCGGCTGGAGCAAGGCGATCAGCCCGAGCGCCGCTGCCGCCTTGTCGGGATCCTTGAGGGCGGCGTTGTTGATCAGGTCGGGGTCGGTCAGGATATAGAACGGCTTGTTCTCCACTTGCGTCAGGACGGCCTGGCCTTTGCCGGCTGCAATGACCGGGTGTTCGTCCGCTACCCACTGCAATTCTTCGGGGGCGTTGACGAGCCTGCCGTCGATGTCGAGTTGCTTTGGCGTACTTTGGCCGGCACCAATCTTTGCATCGGCGATCCGGCCAAGCCACTCGTTCACCACCGAACCAGGCAATCGCCCGAATTTCATGTTCCAGCCTTCATGCTCCTGCAGCGGCAGGATCTGCCATTTGGGCAGCACGAAGAGCGTGTTCTGGTCCTGACGAAGGTCGAGGATGTGGTCGAGAGCCTCCGGATCGCTGTCGAGCGAAATGGTGACGATCAGCAGCATGTCGGTGCCGAGATCGTCCTCGGTCCGCGCCATGAAGGGCGGTTCGCCGGTCAGCTTCAGCCATTCCGCCAGGCCGGCGTAGCCGACGCCGCTTTTCGACAACGGCGTGGCGCCGCCATTGCCGGGTTGCCGGAAATCGGGAGCATAGGTGGACAGCAGGAAGAAACCGGCAGCCGCAAGCAGGCTGGCGAAAATCCCCCAAAACAGTGTCTTTCGATTGAACGGCTCCTGCGCCTCGACCGCCGGTGCGCTCACGTCCAGGCATCCCGGAAGGCGAAACGTTCATAGGCGCCGCGTGCTTGCCGCCAGCCTTCCGCGCCGACCGGCCGGCGCGCGAACAGCGCCGTCTCGACAATGCGGGCGATCTCGGTAAACGCATGGCGTGCCCTTCCCGGCAGGGAAGGAGCATTGGCGATGTCGCGCGCGGTGAGCGACGGGCGCAGGAAGTCCGGCAGCCGGCTGGCAATATCGGCGACGCTGCGCCGAAGCAGCAAGTGAACCGCCTCGTCATAGTCGCCGCGTGCGGCCAGCGCATCCGCTTCCGACAGCAGGATCTGCGCGGCGCCCGCGTCGGGACGCCAGGTCTCTTCGGCCTCGGCCTCGGGCCGCGCGCGCTGCCACGGCAGGTGCCAGGCGATGCCTTTCACCTCGAGGAAGACCAAAAGCAGGATGATTGCGGCGCCCGATATCACCGCCCCCCAGAACAGATAGATCATGTAGGGACCGAGCGATGACAAAAGATCGAGCAGCGGCTTCAGCCAGTCGGGCGGCTGGGGCGGCACATAGGCCGGCAGGTCGAACTGGATCGACTCATCGGCGATCAGCTGCTTGTGCAGATTGGTCAGCCATTCGGCTTCCGCTGTGCCTGGCTGTGCCACCGTCACCCGCTCCCCTGCAACCTGCAGTTCCCAGCCGACACTGACAATGCAGCACAAGAATTGCAAGTGGGCTGGACGCCCACGGTTAATCTTGGCAGAATTGCTATTAGGGCGCCGTGATACTGTTACGGCGAAACACGGGGGGAATCATGGCTTCAACGACACTGGAACGGCCTGAGAAATTCGAGATCGGCAGAGTGTTCAACAACAGCTTCGCCGTGATCGGCCGCAACATCGGCTTATGCCTTGGGCTCGCGCTGCTGTTTTCAGGCTTGCCGGCGATTATTCTTCGGCTGTGGAGCCAACCGCAACTAGATGCGGTTCTGCAGGGCGACCCCGGCGCCGCGGCCGATCCCTCGATGATGTTTCAGAATTCATGGATTACGGTTATTGCGGGATTGCTATCCTTCGTTTTCGCGCTGCTGCTCCAGTCGGCGCTGGTGCGGGCAACGATCGAGGACTTGAACGGCAAGCGGCCGACCTTTGGCGACTGCATTCAGATAGCCATCCGCAATTTGCTGCCGACCCTTGGTATTGGCCTGCTCGTCGGCCTGGGTGCGGGCCTGGCGTCGATAGCTTTGCTGGTTCCCGGCATCATCTTGTGGCTCGGATGGTGCGTGGCGGTGCCGGTTCTGATCCAGGAGCGGCTTGGCGTGTTCGGTTCGATGTCGCGCAGCCGTGTCCTGACCAAGGGCAACCGCTGGCCGCTATTTGGCCTTTTCCTGATCCTGATGGTCATCGCGATGGTCATCCAGTGGGTGATGCTGGCAGTCATCGTCATGTTTGGCGGGATCATTGCCGATGTGGCGGCAGCCTTGGTGTCGACCGTGCTGTCGATGGTGCTGTCGGTGGCCACGGCGGTCAGCTATGTCGAGCTGCGGCAGGTCAAGGAAGGCACCAGCGTCGAAGAACTGTCGCAAATCTTCTCCTGAGGACGGTGGAGGCTTTTCACCGGCTGGCATCTTGCGTTGCGGTCGAGCAGCCGAGCTCGGTCATAACGCCTTTGTCTGTGCCGGCAACGCTGCTGCCAGGCGGTGCGCCCATTCCTCGATGCCGGAGCGGCCCGCCAGCAGGTCCTGCCTGATCTCGACGAGGACGGCTGGAATGCCGCGATCGTCGCCATGGACCGGTATGGCGTAGTCGCCCTCGCGGCTGATCACGTAAGGCTCGTTTGCCGCGACGTTGAGCCCGATGCCGGCGCCCAGGCCGGCAAGCATTGCCTGGCCGAAATCGATTGCCCGGTCGTAAAGCACGCCGGCATGCCAGGGCCTGCCAACACCGAGGTAGACCGGCGTGAAGGAGTGGATCGTCGCGATCCGTGTCGCTCTGCCCTGCTTCGCCCGCTCGTCGAGATGGGCAGCGACGCGGTCATGAAACGGCGCGAACATGATCTCGGCGCGCCGGCTTCGCTCCTCCGGATCGAGGCCGACATTGCCGGGGATCTCAGTGTCCTCCGATAGCACCGGAATGCTGCCGCTGGAACCAAGCGGCCGGTTGAGATCGATCAAAAGCCGCGAATAGGAGCTGAGGAAGGCCGGAGCATCGAGCAGCTTCGACAGAAGGCGGGTCACTTCGGCGGCGCCGATATCCCAGGCGATATGGCGCTGCAAATGGCTGCTGTCGAGACCAAGCCGCGCATACTCGGCCGGGATGTGATTTGACGCGTGCTCGCATATCAGAACGATATCGGAACGCCCCGTTTCGTTGATTGCGTCGACCGCGGGTGGCCAACCTTCCGGTAGGATGGCGTTGGCAAGCGGCTCAGCCATCAATACAGCGTCCGGTAAAGGTCGCAGACTGCCACTGGATCAAGCCCGGCAAGGCGCTCGGTCTCATGCCGCTTGAGGCCGACAAAGGTCTCGACGAACACCGGCGCGAACCATCCTGTCACGGTCTTGTCGGCAACGAGCGCGTCGAGTGCCGCCGGCAGCGTTTCCGGCAGCCGTACGAGGCCAAGCTTCTTGCGTTCGGCGGCGCTCATCTGCGTCGGGTCGCCGGTGACCAGCGGCGGCGCCGGCAGCTTGGCCTTCAGCCCTTCCAGCCCGGCGCGCACGATCGCCGCCAGCGACAAATAGGGATTGCCGGTGGCGTCGGCTGCCCGGTATTCGATGTTGTACTGCCGCGCCGGATCGCGCCCGCCGATGGTCACCGTCGGGCAGATGCGTAAGGACGCCTCGCGGTCGCGATCGGCAAGCCAAGTGTAGGACGAACTCCAGCTATGCGGCTTCAGCCGGTAGCAGGACGACACACTCGCCGCCGTCATGGCGGTGATCGCGGGCAGGTGGCGCAGCACGCCGGCGCAGAACGAAGCGGTCCGGCTGGAAAGACCGCCCGGCTGGGCCGGATCGTAGGTCGCCGGCTTGCCGGCCTCGTCGACGAAACTGAAATGGATGTGGACGCCGTTGCCGACGGCATCCGGCGCGATCTTGGGCGCGAAGCTCGCCCGCCAGCCGGCACATCGCGCGACTTCGCGCGTGATCTCACGGATGGCGACCGCGCGATCGGCCGCGGCGACCGCATCGGCTGGCTCGCATGTCACCTCGAATTGGTCGGTGCCGAATTCGGCGATCACCACTTCGGGCGCGACGCCGGCTTCCGCTAGCGCCGCCATCAGATTGGCGGCAAACGGATCGGCGCGGCGCAATGCGGCCAACGACATCGAATGAGCCGGCCCAAAGTCGCCCTCGATATGGAATTCATGCTCGAACGCGGCGATGACGGAAAGCCCGGTCGCCGCCTTCAACTCCGCCAGCGCATCGCTCAGCATGGTCCGCGTACAGCCGACCCACGGGCTGCCGTCCAGTTCGACGATGTTGCCGGCGACCATGTCGAACGGTGTCGGCGATCCGGTCAGCGCCGTGCGAAACCGCGCGTTGAGATCGGGAATGAGCCGCACATCGCCGGACGAGCCCCAGGGATTGGGGTCGACGATGGAATTGAAGGGCGTCAGCGACAGATTGGCCTGCAGCCAGCCGACGCCGGTCGCGGCGATCTTCTGCAGCTTGCTTTCGACGACGGAGCGGCCGCGCGTGATCGCCGAAAGGTCGGTGGTGACGACGGCAACGAGCGGTTCGACGGTCGATGTCATGTAGCTTTTCCCAAGGCTTCGAAACGGGCAGTAATGATGGCGGTGTCGGCGATCCAGCAATAGCCGCCGAACGCCTCGAGCGCGCCATCATGGCGCTCCTGCGAGGCGGCGGCGCAAGCGTCCGATACGCAGGTGACGAGGTAGCCGCGGTCGGCGGCATCGCGCACCGCCATGTCGACGCACTGGTCGGTCATAATGCCGGCGACGATCAGGTAACGCACGCCGAGGTTTTTCAGGACATAGTCGATGTTGGTTGAGTTGAAGACGCCCGACGATGTCTTCGGCAGCATGATCTCGTCGCCGACCGGCGCCAGCCACGGCACCGGCAGGCCCTCCGGCCGGCTCGGCGCGATATGGATCGGCGTCAGCTTGTGGTCGAGCGAGCGGTCGCGGCCGTCTTGGGTCAGGCTCTGGATGATGGTGTGGATCACCTCGACGCCGTTGGCCCGCGCCGCCGCCAGCAGGCGCTCCTGGTTGGGGATCGTTTGCGACGCCGTCTGCCGGTAGAAATAGTGATCGGGGCCGCGCTCCGGATGGGCCGGATCGGCGCCGGGCTCCAGCCAGACGCGCTGCATGTCGACTAGCAGCAGCGCGGTTTCGCCGGCCCGGAACGGCTCGTTTCGTTTCGGCAATGCTTGCGTCATGCTTTCTGGTCCTGCTTCGCTGATCAAAGTCTGGCTGATTTAGCTGATTTTGGTCCAGGCGTCCTGCGTGGCGGACGCGCTTATTGGGATATTCGAAGTCGCTAATTTAAGGTAAGCTTTGTTTTCGGGCGTGGAGACGGGGGGTCTCTGTCATGATCGATTCAGACGTGTTCGACTTTGTCGAACGTTGCAGGAAACACACAGCTACCGGGCCGCTGCTGGGCGACCTGCTCGAAACCGTGCGAAATCTCGGCTTCGAGCACCTGATCCTGAGCGGGGTGCCGCTCGGTGGCCAGAAGCTTGCACCCATGGTTGAACTGAATGGCTGGCCGGCCGGCTGGTTCGAACGCTATGTCGAGGCCGAGCATGCCGCCGTCGACGGCGTTTGCATTTACTCGGCAAAGACCCTGAAGCCGTTCCTTTGGTCGGAAGTCCCGGCAAAGTGGTCGAATACGGAGGGCTCACGACGCGTCGCCGGCGAGGCGACGGAGTTCGGCATCTGTAGCGGCTTCGCTGTGCCGATGCTCAGCGTTCATCACTGGCAATCCGTGCTTTCGTTTGCGTCTTCCGCGAAGTGCTGCGCCCTCTCGCCGCGCCATCAGGTGCAACTGGTGACCATGGCGGTATACGCGGGCATGTCGATCCAGGCGTTGTCGAATGACAATGACGACGATGAAGGCGTGCTGACCGACCGCGAAAAAGAGGTGCTGCTCTGGGCTGCGGCCGGCAAGACCTCGTCGGAAACATCCCAAATCCTCGGGCTGACCGAGCGAACGGTCAAATGGCATTCGACAAGAGCCCGCGAGGCTTTTGGCGTCGCCACGACCACGCAAGCGGTCGTCGAAGCAGTGCGCCGGCGCCTGATCCATCCCTAAAAACGCGTCAACTGTCCCATCGGACAGGTGACGTATATTAGCGCGACTGCAAATATCCCTGCGAGAAACGATCGGGGGATCGCGCCATGATAACGGCCCACGTAGTCAATGCGCATAACAAGCATCTCTATGAAAACGAATTCGACGAGTTTCTGCGCCGCCGGCACGACTTCTTCGTGCACCAGAAACATTGGCGCCCTCCGAGCCCGGACGGTCGCGAGCTGGACCAATTCGATACCGACGCGGCGACTTACCTGCTTGGTATTGAAGACGGTCGCGTAGTGACTTCGGCTCGATTGATCCCAACGAGCGAGCCGCACATGGTCTCGGAGGTCTTTTCTCACATGTGCGAAAGATCGGGCGTCCCGAGACGACCCGATTGGGCCGAATGGACGCGCACATTCGTCGTTCCCGACAAGCGAACTGCCGGACTGAGGGGCACGCTGACGCAGCTGTGCTGCGCGGTGATGGAATACGCTCTAGACGAGGGCCTCAGCGCCGTCGGCGGCGTCCAGGAAACCTACTTCATGCCCCACCATGGCGCGCTGAAGTGGCGCGCCGAGCCGATGGGCATGGCCAGGGAAGAAAACGGCGAGTGGTACATCGTGGCGTATATCGAGGTGAATGAGGCGGCGCTGGCGAGTGTGCGGAAGATACTTCGTATCAACAATTCTCTGCTGGTCCGGCGCGGAGCCCAGCCTTCATTTCTCCGTTGGCCCGAGAGGCGCTTGGAGGTCGCCTGATGAGCTCAAGTGGACCATCCTTAGAAGGGGATCGCGTAAAAGTATTTTTGTCAACGAGGCATGCAGCAACGACGAAGGAGGAAGACCATGCAACCCGCATTGATAATCGCAAGTTCTTGTATTGCTTTGCTTAGTATCTTTTCGATCCCCGGTCGTGCTACGGAGCTGAAGATGTCGACGCCTAGCGAGATGGCATTCAATATGCCTGATCTCAAGGGCGCCCCAGGCGGAAACTCTTTGATTCTTGTTGGGTCCAAAACTTGCACTAAGCCTGACGGAACAACCAGCACGTGTGATAAAACGTGCAACGCAGGCGAAACCTTCCATGGTAACTGCGACTCTAACGGAAACGCCACCTGCGAATGCCGCAACAACTGACGTTACGCTCCGCTTGGCGATACAAGCTTTACATATTAGCGGCTGCATTGCGTCGTTAGTAGCGCCGTCTTGATGATGTGCCCCTTTGAAGCTTGCCGCTGAAGACGACCGTCGCCAACTGTGCAAGGAGGAAACTGTGGCTCCTTTAAAGTTTCTTGCGCCTCTTGCTGGGATCATCTCTTTTGTCTCATCAGAAGTGGCTTACGCCGACAACGGGCAACACTTCGTCTCACGGCGGTACTATTGCAGCTCGGCCGAGAAACTTGATGCTGGCGATCAGACGATTTCTGCTGATGGGCCGTCATGCGAAGCTTCGCGTCAGGCGATCGCAGAAAGCGTAGCGCGGTCTGGAGGGGATGTGTGCAGAGCATTCGATCAGGACTGGTTTTGGAATAGACGATCTGAGGAAATACAAGCAAGTGGGAGTTGCGCACCGCAATAGCTTAGCGGGGACGATTTGGCCCCTATCGCGCGGGTGTGGGACGAGGTTGTTGCTACCCATTTACACGTCCTTGGGAGCGCACGAGATTGCCGGCACTCTAGGTTTGCATAGGACGAACATCGTCAAGACAAGAGATGCAGAGATCCGCAATATCTTCTTGCTATGAGAGGTGGTTACTATGAACGCTGAATGGAAGAATAAAAAAATCAAGATCCTGATTTACTCCATGGCTGCAACCGTGTGCTTGGGAGCAAGTCTTGGCTCGGCGCTTGCCGGGTCGTGCTCCGGGAATGCATGCGCGGATATCCAGCTTCAAAAGCGCGCCGACGGCTGCATGGTTTTTCACAATAGTGGAAGCAAACAAGTGAAGATTGAGCATCACGTCGGCGGAGTAGGAATTGGCATAGCATATGCTAATTCAGATTTCGCTCTAAAAGCAATAGAGGGCTATTGCATGACGGGCTTTGATGCTGACTATACAGCTAACTACGTATAAAGCATCCGGATTCCCGATTCCGATTACGGTGACAGATTGCGGTGACAGTGCACTACTTTCTTTCGCCGCCTGCCTCGTTTCCGGGTTTTCATGGCTTTGCCGATTTGTCGGCGATGCTCTCGGCCGAAGGGGGGAGCATCGAAGATCGCGACGTCGGCGACACGGCAATGCTCGATGAGTATGCGGGCGGCTAAAAGTGCACTGTCGCCGTAATTCCTGATAATGGCGGCCAGGCTGACTGCTGCTCAATGGCCACCTGCGAATGCCGGAACAACTGACGTTGCGCTCCGCTTGGCGATACAGAGTTTAAATATTAAGTTCCGCATTTGTCCCACCTTTAAGGTTCGATGCGCATACCGCACCGGTAAAATCAAAACGTCGTCTGAACCCATACTGCACAAGGAGAGTTGTTATGAAAAGAAACAGCCTTATTGCTTTGCCGCTAGTATTTGCTACGCTTGCTTTCGCCGGTCCTGCTGCTGCGGATTATACCAAACGGGTTTGCGGCGGCGAGGATCAAGCGAATGGTTGCCCTGTATCTACTGACATAATGGTGGGATGTAATCCATCACCGGCGGATGCCGTAAGGGCCGCATGCACGATCATCAGCAACGGTCAGGAAAAGGTATTGGATGGCCACGCTGATCGTCAGGGTAGTCATGGAGGTGGCAGCTGTGGTTACACATGGTATCTCGTGACGTGCATGGAACATTAGTCGGAAAATATTCCGGCCAATCAGGAGGGCGCGTTCCATTTCCAATGGAGGCAACAATGAGGAAGCTTGTATGTTCCGGCTTCTTGCTGCTGGCATCTTTGCAGTTCGCAGCGGCCGAGACTCCTAGTGTATCGTCGCCTGATTCAATAACCATCGAAGAGGGCGAGCAGTGCGTGAAAACCCCAGGGAAGCTAAAATGCAGGTGGGATGGGCCCTGTGTGCAAGAAGGAAATGTGTGCCAGAGCTGCATTGGAGGAACTCAGTACCAACATAGCCTTGGTTGCTGGTCCTGCTCCGCTGGAACGTCGTTGGCCAAGGTGAATGGCGATTGGGTTTGCCAATAAAGTAAACAAGGTAGAGCCGTCCCAGGCGATCACGGTCACCATAATTCCGAATTACGGTGACAGTGCACTAATTTCCTTTCGTCGCGTGCCTCGTTTTCCGGGTTTCACGGCTTTGCCGATTTGCCCGGCGATGCTCTCGGCCCACGGGCGCATCGAAAACCGCGACATCGGCGACGCGGCAATACTCGATGAGCAGTTCTCGTGGGACACACAGTCTTCGGACGTGAAAACACTTTGGCTCGCCCGTACGACGCCCGCGATACGGCAGGCCGGGAACGCCGGCAAGGTGCACCATGCGGCGGGGGCGACATGGTAAAAAGTGCACTGTCACCGCAATTCTGATCTATACTCCGGACACCAGCCCGAACGCCTACGGCAGGCGAAGGGCGGATGAAGCGCTTGATAGAGTTCTCTTTTTAGTCATGGGGCGATGTTAAGATGTTAGCCTCCGACCTGACGAAATTTATCGAGCAGGATCATCTGGCTCTGGATGCCTTCGTAAAGGGCGATCCTGAGCCCTTGAAAAACCTCTACTCGCGACAGGACGACGTCATTATTGCCAATCCCTTTGGCCCGCCGGCGAAGGGATGGAGAAAGGCCGCTGAGACCATGGAACGGGCCGCCACCAATTACCGGCACGGCAAGGCCATCGGCTTTGACCGCATCTCGGAGTATGCGACAGCCGACTTGGGATACATCATCGAGGTCGAGCGATTCCAATTCAAGGTCGGTGGTGGCAACAAACTGGTGCCGATTGCGCTTCGAGTCACCACCATATTCCGGCGCGAGGAAGGCGCGTGGAGGATCGTCCTTCGTCATGCCGATCCGATAACCTCGGCACGCCCGTCGACGTCCATTGTCGGGGAGTAGAAGGGTTGCCGGAGAGGTTTTAGGAATTACGGGGAATTACGGTGACAGTGCACCATTTTTCTTTTCGCCGCCTGCCTCGTTTTCCGGGTTCTCACGGCTTGACGATTTGCTCGGCGATGCTCTCGGCCCACGGGTGCATCGAAAACCGCGACATCGGCGACGCGGCCGTGCTCGATAAGCACTTGGAACACGTAGTCTTCGGACGTGGAAACACTTTTGCTCGCCCGTGCGGTGATGGGGATGCGGCAGACCGGGAACGCGGGCAAGGTTGCACCATGCGGCGGGGGCAACATGGTAAAAAGTGCACTGTCACCGTAAATTCCGCGCCCTTTAGCGTTCGGGAGACTCTCAACTCCGGAGCAGCGAATTGCCGGGACCGCCGCCGTCAAGACCAACTGTTCCCAAACGGGTTGTGGAATTCATTGCGTTGAGGCCCTGACCCAGCAGCCCGCCTAGGGTCGCGTTTGTCCGGAAGTGCAGAGGTCGTAAGTTGTCGAGGTCATCAGTCCCGCCCAACGCAACCGCCTTGATATGGTCAATTTCCCAGCCGTGGGGCGACTTGCGATCCCCGTAGTCAGCAAATCGAATGAGAGTGCCAAAAGCGTCGGATCGCCATTCTTCTGAGCTGAACCGTGAAAGAGGTGCGGCTTTTTGCCAGATCAAGCCCTTTGTGAGTTCGTCACGCAAACTGTTCATTGAAGGTGATCCTTTCGCCAGAGCCGACTCGACTTCGATTGAACAATATGCGGATCGCAGCCGTTTGTCCATGGGAGGCACTAAATATCGTCGTATCACGTGAACATGCGCGGAACATTCCTAGATGTAGTGTGCTCAGCCCTCCAGCGAGTGTAAGGATCAACGTCGTGCGCGGACGCAGGCACTTGACAGCTTCGATCGCGAGTGGCTCACGCGCCGCCGCTCTGTTGCAGGCTGTGCCATTGTTCAATGCTATCGCATAGGAACTTCACAAATCCACTGCACAGCAACGGCTCAGCTGCACCGTCTGGCGTGAATTCATATATCGCGTCCGATTCATCGATTCCCCAAGTTCCGAGATATTCGCCTTCCTGAGTGACGACAGCGCCGTCCTCAAGCAGGTTTATTGACCATCGAAGATTCATGCCGCCTCCCGGTCCGAATGATGCGGATAGAATACCATGCGGATCATCCGCATGGTTGTAACACATGCCGTTTTCGGGAATGATCTAAGTAGTTGTTTCTATTGAAAAAAAGAAGCTGGCTGGGGAACCTGGATTCGAACCAGGACTAACGGAGTCAGAGTCCGTGGGTCTACCGTTAACCTATTCCCCAGCAGGCGCGGCTGTTGAAAACCGCGCGGGCAGGGCGACGATGTCGCCGCGCGTGCCTTGTAGCCACCGCCGGAAAATAGTCAACCCTGTGTCTGGGTTCAAATGTCGCGTTCAGGCGCCTCAACTCTCGCTGCGGCTGAATTGCGAGCGCTCGAAATAGAGCACCACACCGAGCGCGATCAGCAGCGGGATGATCAGGTAGAACAACCGGAACACCAGCAGCGCCGCCAGCACCCCGACCTGGTCCATATGTGACAAGCCCGCAAGGAACACCACCTCGAACACGCCGAGCCCGCCTGGCGCATGCGAGATCTGCGCGATCGAGAACGACACCAGGAAGACGCCGAGCACGACGAAATAGCCGGGATTGCCGGTGGCGGGCAGGGCGAAGAAGATGATCGCCGCCGCCGCTAGCAGCTCGATCGGGCCGACCAGCAATTGCCGCGCCACGATCGGCAGCGCCGGGTAGTGCAGCTGAAAGCTGCCGATCCTGAGTGGTCTCAGATGCAGCCAGCTGCCGAAGACATAGGCCGCCACCACGAGCAGCATGGCAAGGCCGGCCGCCTGCGCCAGCCGGTGATGCGGCGTGCCGGAAAACCGGTCGATCACCTCGGGCTCGAGCAGCAGGACGATGCTTGAGACGAACAGTGTCGACAGCACGAAGGTGATCCAGCAGATCGCCACCAGAATGCCGACGTCCTGGCCGGTCAGCCCCCTGGTGCCGTAGGCGCGGTAGCGGATCACCGCACCGGAAAACACCGAGCCGCCGATATTGTGCGACAGCGCGTAGGTAGTGAACGAGCAGAAGGTGACGAACAGCCACGAGACTTTTTTGCCGATGTGCAGCAGCGCGATGTGGTCGTAGCCGGCGAGCGAGGCATAGGCGATGACCGAGCTCAGCGCCGCCAGCACCCAGCCGCGCGCCGGGATGGCGACGATGCCGTCCCAGACATCGTCGAGCGATATGCCCCGCAATTCGTGCAGCAGCAGCCACAGCGAAAACACCACCGCGGCGATGCCGATCACGGGCCAGAAATAGCGCCTCCAGTTCATGGCGTGACGATCATGCGTTGCAGCCCGTACCCGTTTTCCGGTTCGCAGCAGGCAAACCACCTGCGGTCCCGAATGTTTCACCCCGCCATTTCAGAAATGCCTCATTGAAGCCGGCTATTCAACCGGGAAGGGCGCGCCATCGTCCGCCGAGGGCAGGGGCGAGACAACGCCGCCGGCAAAATTCGCCGCGAGCACTCTTGGTGATCCGGCCCGGCGCTGATAGTCTGGCGGCAACTTGAACATGTAAATGCGCCTGCTGCGTCCGGTCTCGGGTTCGCGCGGCGCCGGAAGGAACCACAGTGGAAGACCACGAAGCCGGCGCTGGTGCGCCGGAAGTGGGCGTGTCCAGGGGTTCGCCGACGCCATCCGGCCAGGCAAGCCCATCCACCGGACGCTACGGCCGTCAGGTGCAGCCCCGGTCCGGCAATGGACAGGCTGGCGACACGTCCCACGATCACAAGGGTAAGAACGGCCCGCATCAGAACGGCAAACCCAAGAAGCGGCGCAAGCGCCGGCGCGGGCGCAAGGTTTTCGCACGCGACGAGGCTCGTCCGCTGGCGGCCGGCGCTTCGGTGCCCGCCGCCAACGAGACCCCGGCCGCGCGTCCGCCCCAGCCCGCGGCTTACGCGCCTCCGCCCTCAGCCCCGGCAACGTCGCCAAGGCTGGGGCAAGGTGCGCGCACGCCGCCACCGCTGCAGGAACTGCCGGTGTTCGCCGCGCTCGACCTCGGCACCAACAATTGCCGCCTGCTGGTCGCGGTGCCGACGCGTCATGGCCAGTTCCGCGTCATCGATGCCTTCTCGCGCATCGTCAGGCTGGGCGAGGGCCTTACCGCCAATGGGCGGCTTGGCGACGCCGCAATGGACCGCGCGGTCGAGGCGCTGAAGATCTGCGGTGACAAATTGCGCAACCGCAAGGTCAGGAAGGCCAGGCTGATCGCCACCGAGGCCTGCCGCACCGCCGCCAACGGCGTCGAGTTCCTTGAGCGCGTCGAGCGCGAGGCCGGCCTGAAGCTCGAGATCATCGACCGCCAGACCGAGGCGCGGCTGGCGGTGTCGGGCTGCGGCTCGCTGGTCGAGCGCGACACGCAAGGCGTCGTGCTGTTCGATATCGGCGGCGGCTCGTCCGAAATCGCGCTGATCGACCTCACCGGCCATCGCTCGCCAAGGCTTGCCAACCATATCGTCTCGTGGACCTCGCTGCCGGTCGGTGTCGTCTCGCTGGCCGAGCGTTTTGGCGGCCGCACGGTAACGCGCGAGATCTTTGGCGCCATGGTCGAGGATGTTGCAATGCGGCTGCGCGCCTTCGACGGGCGCGACCGGCTAAGCCACCTCCTGTCCAGCCCGAAATTCCATTTGCTAGGCACCTCGGGCACGGTGACGACGCTGGCCGGCGTCCATCTCGATCTCGAACGCTACGATCGCCGCCGCGTCGACGGGCTGTGGATGGATCGCGACAGCGTCGACCGCATGGTCGAAAAGCTGGTCGGCTGGGATTTCCAGCAGCGCGTCGCCAATCCTTGCATCGGCGCCGACCGCGCCGACCTGGTTCTGGCCGGCTGCGCCATATTGGAGGCGATACGTGCCGTCTGGCCGTCGGAGCGGCTGCGTGTCGCCGACCGCGGCTTGCGCGAGGGCATATTGAGCGAATTGATGGCCGATGACGGCGTCTGGCGAAACAGCGGGCGGGGCAGAGCATGATCCCGAAAAGTGGCTGCCGGTTTTCGGACAAGATCATGCTCAAACAGGCAACAAAGCAATGACCAAGAAACCGGAAAGACCGAGCTCCGCCGGCATTCGCGTGCTGAAGACGAAGATCAAGAAGAAAAGCGGCTTGAAGGAATCGTCGCGCCGCTGGCTGCAGCGCCACATCAACGATCCCTATGTCCAGCGCTCGAAGGCCGACGGCTATCGCTCGCGCGCCGCCTATAAGCTGATCGAGATCGACGACAAGCACCATTTGCTCAAGCCAGGCATGAAGGTGATCGACCTTGGTGCGGCACCCGGCGGCTGGTGCCAGGTCGCTGCCGCACGTACGAAATCTACCGCGGAACACCCGAACGTCGTCGGCATCGACTATTTGGAGATGGACGCGGTGCCCGGCGCGCCGGTGCTGCTGATGGATTTCCTCGATCCTCAGGCGCCGCAGAAGCTGGCCGAGGCGCTGGGCGGCCAGCCCGACATCGTGCTCTCCGACATGGCCGCACCCACCACCGGCCACAAGCGGACCGACCACATCCGCACCATGTATCTTTGCGAGGTGGCGGCCGATTTCGCGCTGTCGGTACTGAAGCCGGGCGGCCACTTCCTCGCCAAGACCTTTCAGGGCGGCGCCGAAAACGAATTGCTGGCGAGGCTGAAGCGGAATTTCCGCTCGGTCCATCACGTCAAGCCGCCGGCCTCGCGCGATGAGTCGGTGGAGCTGTATTTGTTGGCGAAGGATTTTAAAGGCGGAAACGGCGCGGCGTGAAAATCGCTCGGTAGCGATCCTTCGCGCCCCCCTCTGTCCTGCCGGACATCTCCCCCACGAGGGGGGAGATTGGCAGCTTCGGCGCGCTGTCTAATCCTGCAACGTTGAACATTGGCGAAAGCCGATGTCACGTCCGATCTCCCCCCACGTGGGGGAGATGTCCGGCAGGACAGAGGGGGGCGCTGTCCCTCCGGCGTCAGTAAGCACGAGCAAAGGTCAACTCCCCGGCGGGCTCACCGGCTCCAGCGTCTTCGGCGGTGTCAGTCGGCCATGTCCCGACACGGCATTGCCGGCGTCCGGCGCCAGCCGCATGAACGACAGCGAGGCTGCCGCCGACACCGCCGCTACGATGAAGAAGGCGGTGTGGAAGTCGCTCAGCGTCAGTGGGCCGCCATGGATCTTGGTCGACACTTCCAGGATGCCGCCGGCCAGCGCCACACCGAGCGCGATTGCCAACTGCTGGAACACCGCGGTGATCGGCGTCGCCTTGCTGGTGTCGGCGGCTGAAATCTCGGCATAGGCAAGCGCGTTGATGCCGGTGAAGAACATCGAACGGATGAAGCCCCCGGCGAGCAGCATGGCGAGGATCAGCCCATAGGGTGTGTCGGGTGTGAACAGGCCGTTGACGGCGATGGACGCGGCCGCGACGAGCGAGCCTGAAATCAGCACACGGCGGAAGCCCGCGACCCTGAAGATCAGGGCAGTGACGAATTTCATGCCTATGGCGCCGATTGCCGAGACGAAGGTGATCATGCCGGACTGGAACGGCGTCAGCCCGAAACCGATCTGGAACATCAGCGGCAAAAGAAAAGGTACGGCACCAATGCCGATGCGGAACAGTCCGCCGCCGAGCACCGATGAGCGGAACACCCGATTGCGAAACAGCTCGAGCGCCAGCAGCGGATTCTTGGCGTGGCGCGCGTGCAGCAGATAAAGCACCGCCGATGCCAGCCCGACGGCAACGGTGATAAAGCCGGCAGCCGGCGGCAGGGCCGGCAGGCTGACCACCGACAGGCCGAACACAATGCCCGATGCCGCCAGCCCGCTCAGCACGAAACCAATGAAATCGAGCGGGGGCGTCTGCGCAGCGTCGGTCTTCGGCAGGAAACGCGTGGCCAGCCAGATCCCGATCAGCCCGATAGGTACATTGATCAGAAAAATCCAGTGCCAGGTGAAATAGGTTGTGATGAAGCCGCCGACCGGTGGACCGACCAGGGGGCCGACCAGAGCCGGGACGGTCAGCCACGACATGGCGGCGACGAGTTCGCTTTTCGGCGTGGCGCGTACCAGCACCAGGCGTCCGACCGGCGTCATCATGGCGCCGCCAATGCCTTGCAGGAAGCGTGAGACCACGAAAGCCGGCAACGAATTGGACATGGCGCAGGCGACCGAACCGATGATGAACACGGCGATCGCGGCGCGGAAGACATTCTTGGCGCCGAAGCGGTCGGCCATCCAGCCGCTGATCGGAATGAAGATCGCCAGGGATACCAGATAGGCGGTCAGCGCCAGCTTGAGCGCGATCGGGCTGGTGTGGATGTCGATGGCGATCGCCGGCAACGATGTCGCAATGACGGTCGAATCCATGTTTTCCATGAATAGAGCGACCGCCAGAATAAGCGGAATGGTGCGGTTCACGATGGATCCGGCCTTGAAATGTGCGTCGCTATTGCTTGCCGGCCTTGGGGCCAAACCGACACGTAGGGCGGTTATCACGCCTTGGCCCGGATGTCGCATTAATTTGCTGTCACGTTTGTGCGACCGCAAGTCGTGCGCAGCACCTGGGGCAAAATGCATCGTCGCCACTATACAACCATCGGCTTTTCAACGGCGACGGGACGTGTTACGAGCCAGCGCCAATCCTGAAAGGGAAGAAGACGAGTCGGCGCTGTCCATCCAGGGCGAGCGCCTTTCCTGCATTCCGAGGGCTGGCCATGGCAAAAATCATCGAGACGTCCACCGGCGCATTGGCGCTGACCTTTGACGACGTGCTGCTGCAGCCCGGTCATTCCGAGGTCATGCCTGGCGAGACCGACATCCGCACCCGCATCGCCGGCGACATCGACCTCAACGTGCCGATCCTGTCGGCCGCCATGGACACGGTCACCGAGGCGCGGCTTGCCATCGCCATGGCCCAGGCCGGCGGCATCGGCGTCATCCACCGCAATTTCTCGCCGGCCGAACAGGCCGAGCAGGTGCGGCAGGTAAAGAAATTCGAATCCGGCATGGTGGTCAACCCCGTCACCATCGGTCCCGAGGCGACGCTGGCCGATGCGCTGGGTCTGATGCGCACCTACAGCATTTCGGGCATTCCGGTGGTCGAGAACGGCGGCACCGGCGGCCACACCGTCGGCCGGCTCGTCGGCATCCTGACCAACCGCGACGTCCGCTTCGCCTCCGACCCGGCGCAGAAGGTCTATGAGCTGATGACCCGCGAGAACCTGATCACCGTCAAGGAGAACGTCGATCAGGACGAGGCCAAGCGGCTGCTCCATCAGCACCGCATCGAGAAGCTGGTTGTGGTCGATCGGGACGGCAATTGCGTCGGGCTGATCACGGTCAAGGACATCGAGAAGTCGCAGCTCAACCCGCACGCCACCAAGGATGCGCAGGGACGCTTGCGCGCCGCCGCCGCCACCAGCGTCGGCGATGACGGTTTCGAGCGGGCCGAGCGCCTCATCGACGCCGGCGTCGACCTTCTGGTGATCGACACCGCGCACGGTCATTCGCAGCGCGTCCTGGATGCGGTGACGCGGGCCAAGAAGCTTTCCAACTCGGTTCGCATCCTGGCCGGCAACGTCGCCACAGCGGAAGGCACGCTGGCGCTGATCGATGCTGGCGCCGACGCGGTCAAGGTCGGCATCGGGCCGGGCTCCATCTGCACCACCCGCATCGTCGCCGGCGTCGGCGTGCCGCAGCTCTCGGCAATCATGTCGGCGGTCGAGACGGCGCAAAAATCGGGTGTCTCGGTCATTGCAGATGGCGGCATCAAATATTCGGGCGATCTGGCCAAGGCGCTGGCCGCCGGCGCCAGCGCGGCGATGATCGGTTCGTTGCTGGCCGGCACCGACGAGAGCCCGGGCGAGGTCTATCTGCACCAGGGCCGCTCCTTCAAAGCCTATCGCGGCATGGGCTCGGTCGGCGCGATGGCGCGCGGCTCCGCCGATCGCTACTTCCAGGCCGAGGTGCGCGACACGCTGAAACTGGTCCCGGAAGGCATCGAAGGGCAGGTGCCGTACAAAGGACCTGTGTCTGGCGTGCTGCACCAGCTTGCGGGCGGCCTGAAAGCCGCTATGGGTTATGTCGGTGGCCGCGACCTTGCCGATTTCCGCGAGCGCGCCACTTTTGTGCGGATATCCAATGCCGGACTTCGTGAAAGCCACGCCCATGACGTCACGATTACCCGCGAAAGCCCGAATTATCCTGGCGGAGCCTGATCGCCATGCGCATTGGCGCAATCTGGCGGCGATGATCCTGCGGCTGTCGCGCCACGCCGCCGCACTCTGTTTCGCCACCGTGGCGATTTTCATCATCATGACGGCGATGGAGTTCCTCTATTTTCGCCAATTGAGCGGCGGCCTGCCGTCGCTCGACATGCGCTATGCCGGTTTCACCCCGGATGAGGGCATGGCCTGGCTGACGGCGCTCGGCCGGCGTGGCAGCGAGATCATTCTCGTCTGGCATTACCTGACCTTCGACCTGCTGTTTCCGGCGCTGCTGTCGCTGACGATGGTCAGCCTGATCCTGGCAACGGGCCGGCGGCTGAAGAATTTCCATTCGCTGCCTGCGCAAACCCAGTCGATATTCGCAGCTGTGCTGGTGCTGCCCTACACGCTCGCCGACTATGCCCAGAACATCGCCGTGGCTCGTCTTTTGTCCGATTTCCTGTCTGCCAATCCGGATTCGCTATCCTTTGCCTCGGCGCTGATCGTCACCAAATTCGCGCTTCTGGCGGTGCCGGTGACCGTCATTGCGGCTTTCACTCTGATGGCTCAGAAACGGCCTTGAAGGCTGGGTGACAACGACAGAGGGCGTCTTGAACCAGACCGCGATCTTCTGGCCGATGCTGGCGCAGGTGCTGCTGGTCTATATCGTCTATGTCGTAATGGGCCGGCGCCGCTATGGTGCGGTCAGGTCGGGCGAAGCCAAGACCGGCCAGTTCAAGACGCGCTCGACGGAGCCTGGTTCCAGCATCACCGTCGCCAACAATCTGAGCAACCAGTTCGAACTGCCGGTGCTTTTCTACGTCTTATGCCTGACGCTGCACGTGACCAATGGCGTCAATTATCTGACCTTGGCGCTGATGTGGATCTTTGTGGTCTCCCGCTATCTTCACGCATCGGTCCACTTGACCAGCAATCGGCTAATCCTGCGCAGCAGGGCATTCTACGTGGGCGCGGTAGTTCTCGCACTTGGCTGGATATGGCTGGCGCTGCATCTGCTCGGCTTGGTCTGAGCAAGCTCAAGCTACAAATCGAACACCGCGATCTTGCGCTTGTCGAACCTGATCGCGAGTTCACCGCGCACCAGCCTGAGCGCGGCCTCGCCAAAGACGGCGCGCCGCCAGCCTTGCAATGCCGGCACATCGGCGTCCTCGCCCTCTGCAGCGATGCGATCGATGTCGTCACTGGAGGCGAGTACCTTCGATGCGACACCTTCCTTTTCGGCAACGATCCGCAGCAGCACCTTCAGCAACTCCGCCGCGGCGCTCGACCCCTCCGGCGGCTGGAAGCTCTTCGGCAGCTTCGGCATCTCTTCCCTGGGCAGCGCCAGGGCAGCGTTGACTGCGCCAAGCAGTGCCGTCGCCGTCGACGAGCGCTCCCAGCCCTTCGGCGTGGTACGCAGCTTGCTCAGCGCCGCCGTATCGCGCGGCGCCTGCTGCGCTACTTCGTAGATCGCATCGTCCTTGAGCACCCGGCCGCGGGGCACGTCGCGCTCGCGCGCTTCGCGTTCGCGCCAGGCGGCCACCGCCTGCACGATCGCCAGTTCCTGTGGCTTGCGCAGCCGCATCTTGAGCCGCTTCCAGGCATCCTCGGGATGCGGATCGTAGGTCTCGCGCGAGGTCAGCACGTCCATCTCCTCGTTCAGCCAGTGGGCGCGGTTTTCCCGCACCAACTCGGCGCTGAGGTGCTTGTAGACTTCGATCAGATGGGTGACGTCGGCGAGCGCGTAGTCGAGCTGCTTTTCGGACAGCGGACGATGGCGCCAGTCGGTGAAACGCGACGACTTGTCGAGCCGCGCGCCGGTGATGCGCTGCACCAGCTGGTCGTAGGAGACGCTGTCGCCGAAGCCGCAGACCATCGCCGCGACCTGGGTGTCGAACACCGGATGCGGCACCAGATCGCCGAGATGCACAATGATTTCGATGTCCTGTCGCGCCGCATGGAAGACTTTGACGATCGCCTCGTTGGCCATCAGCCTGAAGAACGGTTTCAGGTCGATGTCGGGCGACAGCGGATCGATCAGCGCCGTCACCCCGGGCGCTGCCATCTGGATCAGGCACAGGATCGGCCAGAAGGTCGTTTCGCGAATGAATTCAGTATCGACGGTGACGAATTCCGCCTTTTCGAAAGCGGCAATAACGGTCTCGAGTTCGTTCTGGGTGGTGATGACGTGCATCAAATCGCTTTTGGCAAGGGATAGGGTCTCTTTCAATTTCAGCCGCGCGCGCTTTCGTCAAGCGCAAGCACCTTTATCGGGCTTTGCGGGTTCATCGGGATCGGCATTCCGCTTCGCCAACCGGGCAAAAACCGTCGATGTGCGCAACAGCGCCGTAAAACGGCTGCGATGGCTCGCCGGCACAGCAGAGCGCGCCCGCATCCGGAAAAGGATGACCGCCACGAAGATCGCATAGACGGTGGCGCTGAACACGAACAGCGCGCTCGGCCCGAAATATTGCATCACCGTCGAGGCTGCGAAGGGGCCGCCAATGGCGCCGAAGGAATAAAACAGCATCAAGGCTGCGTTGATCAGCACAAACTCGCCCTTGTCGGCGCGGTCGTTGGAATGCGCCGCCGACAACGAATAGAGCGGCATGGCAAAGCAGCCGAAGATAAAGACGAGCAGGAAGTTGAGGAACGGGCTGCCGCCTGCCACGAACGCCAGCGCCAGTGCCGCCACCATCGCACAGCACGTCGTCATCAGCAGCACCGAGCGCCGGTCCCAGTGGTCGGAGAGATAGCCAAGCGGATATTGGATGATGGCGCCGCCGAAAATGCCGACGCTGACGAAGGTGACGACGTCGGCGACCGACATGCCGATCTGCTCGGCATAGACCGGCGACAGGGTGCGGAAGGCGCTGTTGGTCACGCCGACGGCGATGCAGCCGAAGCAGCCAAGCGGCGAGATGCGCCAGACGCGTGCCAAATCGAGTTTGACGTCTTCCGGCGGCGTCGGGTTGGAGCGGTCGCCGAGCGAAACCGGCACCAGCGACACGGTGATCATCATCGACATGATGGCGAAGATGGCAAAGCCGCCGGCGCCGAAGATCGGGATCAGGAATTGGGCGCCCGTCACCGAACCGATGTCGACCATGCGGTAAATGGCAAGCACCCGCGCCCGGTCGGTGTTGGTGACGCCGGAATTCAGCCAGGCTTCCATGATGGTGAACAGGCCGGCAAAGCAGAACCCGCCGGCAAAGCGCACGGCGCACCACATCACCGGATCGATGACCAGCACCAGCAGCAGCGTTCCCGCCGAGGCGATCGCCGCCAGCGCGGAAAAGGCGCGCACATGGCCGACGGACTTCATGATGCGGGTGACGGCAAGGCAGCCGAGCAAAAAGCCGGCGAAATAGAACGTGCCCATCAGGCCGATAGAGGAAGCGGGAAAACCCTCCTGCGCACCACGCAGCGCAATCAAAGTGCTCTGCAGGCCGTTGCCGCCGAGCAGGATGCCGGCGGCGATCAGGAGCGGGATCAGCGGGCGGATGGAGGACATGAAGGAAAGCCTGTCGTTGATCCTTCTTGAACCATCGCCTTCGCCAATGCCAGCGGCAATTCCCGGAGGCGTTGGGGCCAGCCGGGGGCTGCCGCTTCGCGCCGGACGTTCCGTGTTGGGAACTCAAGGCGTATCTTTGTAGTTCAGTGCTGGTGGGCGAATGCGCGTCTTGTGAGCTGCGGGTGTGCTGAGGACGGTGTCGGGCATCGACGTCCGTTTCTGCTGCTGCCTGAAGCTCCAAAGGGAGATCCGACATCATGAAGTTTCGTTCCGCATTCGCTGGATTTGCCGTGGCCGCAGTTCTGGCGGCCGGGCCGGCGCGGGCTGTCGACCTCGCCATGGTGTCGGGCGATACCGGCAACGGCCAGAGAATCCTTCGCGAGATCCTCGATCAATACGAGAAGAAGACCGGCAACAAGGTTAGCGTGGTTCCGGTGCCGCCCTCGGGGACCGACCAGTTTAGTCAATACAGGCTGTGGCTTGCCGCTGGAAACAGCGACGTTGACGTCTATCAGACGGACGTCATTTGGGCCCCCCAGCTTGCAAAGCAGCTCGTCGACCTGACCGCGGCGACCAAGGATGTCGTCGGCGCTCATTTCCCATCGATCATCAAATCGCAGACCGTCGACGGCAAGCTCGTCGCCTTGCCGATATTCACCGACGCTCCGGCGCTCTACTACCGCAAGGATCTCCTCGACAAATACGGCGCCAAGGTCCCGACCAGCTGGGCCGAGCTTGCCGATACTGCCAAGCTTGTCATGGACAAGGAACGCGAGGGCGGCAACAAGGACATGTGGGGCTTCGTTTTCCAGGGCAACGCCTATGAGGGACTGACCTGCGATGCACTCGAATGGGTGAAGTCGAACGGCGGTGGTCAGATCATCGAGCCGGACGGCACGATCTCCATCAATAATCCGCAAGCAGCCGCGGCGCTGGAAATGGCGAGGAGCTGGGTGGGAACCATCTCGCCTCCCGGCATTCTGGCCTATCAGGAAGAAGAGTCGCGCGGTGTCTGGCAGACCGGCAACGCCGTCTTCATGCGCAACTGGCCCTACGCCTATGCGCTTGGCAACAGCGAAAGCTCCCCCATCAAGGGCAAGTTCGAGGTGACGACGCTGCCGTCCGGGTCGGGTGAGGGCGCCCGCCCGGCAGCAACGCTTGGCGGCTGGAATCTTGCGGTTTCCAAATATTCGAAGAACCCGGCCGCAGCCGTCGAGCTGGTCAAATGGATCGCTTCGCCTCAGATGCAGAAGTACCGCGCCTTGAAGGGGGCATATCTGCCGACCATTCAGGCGCTCTATGACGATGCCGACATCGCCAGCGCCCAGCCGGTTATCCCGCGCTGGAAGGAAGTTGTCCTCAACGCGGTGCCGCGTCCCTCGGCCCAGGCCAAGACCAGGTACAATGAGGCATCGAGCGAGTTCTGGACCGCCGTCCACAACACCATGTCCGGCGAGGGCACGGCCGCCGACAACCTTGCCGATCTGGAGTTCTCCTTGACCAGGCTCAAGGGCACCGCCTGGTGACCTCGCCGCGCTCAGGCTCGCTGCTGGCGCGTCAGCGTGTGCGCTCGGCATGGCTGCTGCTTGCCCCGATGCTCATCGTGCTCGCCGCCGTTGCCGGCTGGCCGTTGATGCGCACGATCTATTTCGGCTTCACCGATGCCTCGCTCGCCGACCTCGAAGCCCGCCGCTGGGTTGGCTTCGCCAACTATTTCTCCGTCCTGCAAATGCCGAGCGGCCGCGTCATCTATGACGGGCTGCTCGCCGATCCGGTCTGGTGGCGCGCCGTCTGGAATACGGTGCGCTTCGCGGTGATTTCGGTAACCTGCGAGACGGTGCTCGGCATGATCGTCGCGCTGGTGCTCAACACCAAGTTTCGCGGCCGCGGCATCGTACGCGCCGCGATTCTAATCCCTTGGGCCATCCCGACGATCGTCTCGGCGAAAATGTGGCAGTGGATGCTCAATGACCAGTTCGGCATCATCAACGACGTCCTTCTCAAGCTCGGCCTGATCGGCACCAAGATAGCCTGGACGGCCAGCGCCGACACTGCCATGGTCGCCATCCTCATTGTCGACATCTGGAAGGCGACCCCGTTCATGGCGCTTCTCATTCTCGCCGGCCTCCAGATGCTTCCACAAGAAATCTATGAGGTCGCCAAGCTCGACGGCGTCGGCGCATGGAAAGTTTTCTGGAAGATCACCTTGCCGCTCATCCGGCCGGCGTTGATGGTGGCCATGATCTTCCGCGGTCTCGATGCGCTGCGCATCTTCGACCTGATCTACGTGCTCACGCCAAACAATATCCACACCAAGTCGATGTCGGTGTTTGCCCGCGAGAGCCTGTTTGAGTTCGACAAGTTTGCCTACGGCTCCGCCGCCTCGACGCTGCTCTTCCTCATCCTCGCTCTGCTGACCATGCTCGTTCTGTGGCTCGGCCGGATAAGACTGGACAAGGACTATTGATCATGTGGGGCTGCTGACCATGTGGATCGTCAAGCGCACGGCTTTCTACCTCCTCGTCGCCGTTATTGTCGTCGTCGCGGTATTCCCGTTTTACTACGCCATCGTCACCAGCCTGAAATCAGGGACGGCGCTCTTCCAGATCGACTATTGGCCGAAGACGATTACCTTCAGCAATTACAAGACCGTTTTCACCGAAGGGACCTTCCTGCGCAACCTCGTGAACTCGCTGTTCATCTCGAGCGCCGTTGTCGTCATTTCGCTGTTCCTCGGCGTCACCGCCGCCTATGCCCTGGCGCGCATCCGCTTCCGCGGCCGCTCGGCTCTGCTCCTCATTATCCTGTCCGTCTCTATGTTCCCGCAATTGGCGGTGCTTGCCGGGCTTTTCGAGCTGATCCGGGCCTTCGGCCTCTACAATTCGCCGTTCGCGCTGATCTTGTCCTATATGATCTTCACCTTGCCGTTCACCGTCTGGGTGCTCACCGCCTTCGTTCGCGACCTGCCGATCGAGCTGGAGGAAGCGGCGATCCTCGACGGCGCCACGCCCTGGATCATCATCAGCCGCGTTTTCCTGCCGCTGATGTGGCCGGCGCTGGCGACCACCGGGCTTCTCGCCTTCATCGGTGCGTGGAACGAATTTCTGTTCGCGCTTACGTTTACCTCCAACAACGAGCAGCGAACCGTGCCGGTCGCCATCGCGCTGCTCTCCGGCAGCTCGCAGTTCGAGATCCCGTGGGGCAACATCATGGCCGCATCGGTGATCGTCACCGTGCCGCTCGTCATCCTCGTCCTGATCTTCCAGCGCAAGATCATCTCCGGCCTCACCGCAGGCGGGGTCAAGGGATGAGGTGCATAATTGAACTGCTGGACAGAGCAGCGAACTCGGATTAACGCCTCTGGCATAAATTGATGCCGGTGGGACAGGGGCGGGAAGAACGCGAACTCGTCCCGGGCGCCGCTTGCCTTGACAAATGCACACTCTCATGTGCTTTTCGCGCAAATTTTCAGGCCGGGCCATCGTGCTTTGGCCGCAACCAACATCCGGACCTAGCAATGACAATGCATCGTTACCGCAGCCATACCTGTGCCCAGTTGAGGAAGAGCGACGTCGGCTCTTCCGTCCGCCTGTCGGGCTGGGTGCATCGCGTGCGCGACCATGGCGGCCTGCTGTTCATCGATTTGCGCGACCATTACGGCCTGACTCAGATCGTCGCCGATCCGGATTCGCCGGCCTTCAAGATCGCCGAGACCCTGCGCGGTGAATGGGTCGTCCGCGTCGATGGCGAGGTCAAGGCGCGCCTCGCCGACACCGTGAACCCTAATTTGCCGACCGGCGAGATCGAGATTTTTGCGCGCGAGATCGAGGTGCTGTCGGCGGCCAGGGAATTGCCGCTGCCGGTCTTCGGCGAGCCGGATTATCCGGAGGACATCCGCCTCAAATACCGCTTCCTCGACCTGCGCCGCGATACGCTGCACAAGAATATCGTCGCGCGGACGAAAATCATCGCCGAGATGCGCAAGCTGATGGGCGAGGTCGGCTTCACCGAATTCTCGACGCCGATCCTGACCGCCTCGTCGCCGGAAGGGGCGCGCGACTTTCTGGTGCCGTCGCGCATCCACCCCGGCACTTTCTACGCGCTGCCGCAGGCACCGCAGCAGTATAAGCAGCTGATCATGGTGTCCGGATTCGACCGCTACTTCCAGATTGCGCCGTGCTTCCGCGACGAGGACCCGCGCGCCGACCGTCTGCCGGGTGAATTCTACCAGCTCGACGTGGAGATGAGCTTCGTCGAGCAGGAGGACGTGTTCACCACCATGGAGCCGGTGATGCGAGGCGTTTTCGAGACCTTTGCCGCCGGAAAGCCGGTGACGCAGAAGTTTCCGCGCATCGCCTATGATGTCGCGATGCGCAAATACGGCACCGACAAGCCGGACCTGCGCAACCCGATCGAGATGCAGGCCGTCTCCGATCATTTTCGCGATTCCGGCTTCAAGGTATTTGCCAACATCCTTGCCAACGATCCGAAGGCCGAGGTCTGGGCCATTCCGGCCAAGACCGGCGGTTCGCGCGCCTTCTGCGACCGCATGAACTCATGGGCGCAAGGCGAGGGCCAGCCCGGCCTCGGTTACATCTTCTGGCGCAAGGAGGGCGAGAAGCTTGAAGGCGCCGGGCCGCTGGCCAAGAACATCGGCGAGGAGCGCACCGAGGCGATTCGCCTCCAGCTCGGCCTTGCCGATGGCGATGCCGCTTTCTTCGTCGCCGGCGACCCGAAGAAATTCGTCTCCTTCGCGGGTGCGGCGCGCACCCGCGCCGGCGAGGAGCTCAACCTTGTCGACCGTGATCGCTTCGAATTGTGCTGGATTGTCGACTTCCCGTTCTTCGAATGGAACGAGGAGGAGAAGAAGATCGACTTCGCGCACAATCCGTTCTCGATGCCGCAAGGTGGCATCGATGCGCTTAACGGCGAAGATCTGCTCGGCATCAAGGCGTTCCAGTACGACATGGTCTGCAACGGTTTCGAGATCGCCTCAGGCGGCATTCGCAATCATCTGCCCGAAACCATGGTCAAGGCGTTCGAAACGGTCGGGCTGGACCGCGCAACCGTCGAGGAACGCTTCGGCGGCCTTTACCGTGCCTTCCAGTATGGCGCGCCGCCGCATGGCGGCATGGCGGCCGGCATCGACCGCGTCGTCATGCTTCTGGTCGGTGCCAGGAACCTGCGCGAAGTGACCATGTTCCCGATGAACCAGCAGGCCTATGACCTGTTGATGAACGCCCCGTCGGAAGCCAGTCCGCAGCAGCTTCGCGAATTGTCGCTGCGCGTCGTGGCAACGAAGAAAGAGGTTTAGGAAACGCTCCGAACCGGTCCTGTGGATTCATAAAAAAGCCCGGCATCGCTGCCGGGCTTTTTGCTTGAAGGCTGTCTCGGTCAGTCTTCGTTCGCGGTAACCGTCACGCCAAGCGTTTTCGGCAGGTCGAGCGGGTTGGACATGGCGCCCGCCATGATCAGCGCGAACGGCACCGCTGCCGGCGGCTCGGCCGAGACCTCGATGCTCTGCGGATCGTCGAGGAACTTGTTGACCGCGGCCGAAACCTGCGCCGTCAGTTCCGGATTGTTGAGCTGCGCCATGCCGAATGGCACGATCGCCTTGGCCTGGTTGGCAATGTCCTTGCCGGACATGCCTTGCTGCTTGCCGGCATAATCGAGCACCTTCTTGGTCAGCGAATCGTCGTCGAAGCGGATCGAGGCGCTGTTGAACGATAGCTGCTGCAGCAGCCCGAGCATGGCCATGCCTTGCGCCGAATTGTCGGCGCCTTCAGGCTGAGCTGCCATCTTCTTCTGCATCTCCTGCATCGATTTGATGACATCCAG
Organism: Mesorhizobium sp. M0778; assembly: GCF_040320105.1. Lineage (NCBI taxonomy): Bacteria > Pseudomonadati > Pseudomonadota > Alphaproteobacteria > Hyphomicrobiales > Phyllobacteriaceae > Mesorhizobium > Mesorhizobium sp. M0778. The sequence continues at coordinate 68,408 of NZ_JAMYPA010000011.1, forward strand.
CGTGTAGCCGCCGAGATTGAAGGTCATGCCGAGTGTGCCGGCATTGTCGACCGAAATTTCGTATTTCGACAAATCCATCTTGCCGTCGGTAGGCTGCCAGGTGCCTTCCATCTCAAGATTGCCCGATATGTTCTGGTAGCCGAGTGCGTTGATGACTTCCTTGGACTTCGGATCTTCGACCAGCGTCAGGTCGGCAGTGAACTTTTCCGTGGTGCCGGAGAACGCCATGGCCTTGCCGTCGGCCGGCGGCGTGATTGCGATGGCAAGCCCGTCCATCGAGAAGGCAGTCTTGTCGGCGACCTTGACGGTCATGTTGTCGAGCTCGGCCGATTTGTACATCATCAGCGAGCCCAGCGGGCCGCTTGCGCCTTCGGCCGGAACCGTCATGTCGTGGATGACGAAGGGGCTGAGATTGAGCGTGACGCCATCTTCGCTGTGTTCGAACGGCGAAGTCGATACGGTCGCGATTTGATAGCCGCCATTGGCTTCGGTCACGCCTTCGAGCTTGACGTCGCCGATCTTGAGCGCCTCCTTTTCGGCCGCCGGTTTGACCGCTACGCCTTGCAGAACCATGCTGGAGGTGTCGCCGGTTACTCCGGTCCAGGAGAGGTCGACGCCCTGGGCGGCGAGGGCAGCCTTCAGCCGGTCGGCAACCGCGGTATCCTGCGCGAACGCCGCATTCAGCGGCAGCGTCAGCAAAAAGGTGGAAAAAGCCAGTCTTTTAATAAGTGTCGAGTGTCTGATCGTCATCGAGAGCTCCCCTGAGAGTGTCCTGAAATTCTTTTCAAATCGTCGCGTCGTCACCATTCAGCGACGAACTGGACCGGAAAAAGGCGGGCCTCGGCACAATGGTCGAAAATCGCGGCCAAAGGCAAACCCGATCCATCAGGCTTGCGATAGAAGCCGGATGTAACGGATTGATGTTGGCCGGCGTCGCGACGCTTCCAATTCCTGTTGCACAATGCAGGTCGCGCAAAAGTGTGCAGCGGTTTTGCGCGACATGGATCAAACAAGGACCTAAAGCGCGCGCATAAGGCCGGTCGAACGCGACGCGCTTTAGGAGGACGTATGCCGGCGCCTCTTGCCGCGAATCACCCGCTCGGCTAGTGCCAGCCCATGGGAAAAAGGCTTTTGCCGCCTGAAACTGGCGGCGGCGACAATATCGAGCCGGTCGATCTGAAGAAGGCGCTGGAAGAGCGCTATCTCGCCTACGCGCTGTCGACCATCATGCACCGGGCGCTGCCGGACGTGCGCGACGGGTTGAAGCCGGTGCATCGCCGCATAATGCATGCCATGCGCTTGTTGCGGCTCAACCCCGACCAGGGCTTTGCCAAATGCGCCCGCATCGTCGGCGAGGTGATGGGCAAGTTCCATCCACATGGCGACCAGTCGATCTACGACGCATTGGTGCGGTTGGCGCAGGATTTTTCGATGCGCTACCCGCTGGTCGACGGGCAGGGCAATTTCGGCAATATCGACGGCGATAACGCCGCCGCCATGCGCTACACCGAAGCGCGCATGACCGACGTGTCGACGCTGCTGCTGGAAGGCATCACCGAGGACGCGGTCGATTTCCGCCCGACCTACAACGAGGAAGACGAGGAGCCGGCCGTGCTGCCCGGCGCCTTCCCGAATCTGCTCGCCAACGGCTCGTCCGGTATCGCCGTCGGCATGGCGACCTCGATCCCCCCGCACAATGCGGCCGAGCTTTGCGACGCCGCGCTTCACCTGATCGATCATCCGGATGCACCCGTCACCAAGCTGATGGACTTCGTGCAAGGTCCGGATTTCCCGACCGGCGGCATCATCGTCGACAGCCGAGCCTCGATCCTCGAAGCCTACGAAACGGGACGCGGCGGCTTTCGCGTCAGGGCGAAATGGAGCCAGGAGGACCAGGGCAGGGGCACCTGGAACATAGTCGTCACCGAGATCCCCTACGGCGTCCAGAAGGCCAGGCTGATCGAAAAGATCGCCGAGCTCTTGATGGCGCGCAAGCTTCCGTTGCTCGAGGATATCCGCGACGAGAGCGCCGAGGACATCCGCGTTGTGCTGGTGCCGAAGAGCCGCTCGGTCGATCCCGGCATCATGATGGAATCGCTATTCAAGCTGACTGAGCTCGAAAGCCGCTTTCCGCTCAACATGAACGTGTTGTCGCGCGGCAAGGTACCGAACGTGCTGTCGCTGAAAGGCGTGCTCAAGGAATGGCTGGAGCACCGCCGCGACGTCTTGATCCGCCGCTCCAAGCACCGTCTCGGCGAGATCGAGAGGCGGCTGGAGATCCTCGCCGGCTATCTGATCGCCTATCTCAACATCGACGAGGTGATCAGGATCATCCGCGAGGAGGACGAGCCCAAGCAGGTGATGATGGCCCGCTGGTCACTCACCGACACCCAGGCCGAAGCCATCCTCAACATGCGGCTGAGGGCGCTGCGCAAGCTCGAGGAATTCGAGATCCGCGAGGAATTCAACGGCCTGACCGGCGAGAAGAAGCAGATCGAGGCATTGCTTGCGTCCGACGCCAAGCAGTGGGCGACGATCAAGTGGGAAGTCGCCAATGTTCGCCAGAAATACGGGCCCGAGACCGAGATCGGCAAGCGCCGGACCGAGTTCGCGGACGCGCCCGAACATGACCTGACCGATATCGCCCATGCCATGATCGAGCGCGAGCCGGTCACCGTCGTCGTTTCGGAAAAAGGCTGGCTGCGGGCCATGAAAGGTCATCTGACCGACCATTCGGCCCTGACCTTCAAGGAAGGCGACAGCCTCAAGCTCGCCTTCCACGCTCAGACGACCGACAAGGTGCTGGTCTTCACCACCGGCGGCAAGTTCTACACGATCGGCGCCGACCGGCTGCCGGGCGGGCGTGGCCATGGTGAGCCGATCCGCATCATCGTCGACATGGACAACGACCAGGATATCGTCACCGCCTTCGTCCATGACCCCAAGCGCAAGCTGCTGCTGGTTTCGCATGACGGCAACGGTTTCATCGTGCCGGAAGAGGAGGTCGTCGCCAACACCCGCAAGGGCAAGCAGGTGATGAACGTCAAGGCGCCCGACGAGGCCCAGCGCTGCGTGAGCGTCGCCGGCGACCATCTCGCCATTGTCGGCGAGAACCGCAAGATGCTTGTGTTTCCGCTGGCCGAGATCCCGGAGATGGGACGCGGCAAGGGCGTGCGCCTGCAGAAATACAAGGATGGCGGTGTCCTCGACCTCAAGACCTTCACGCTCGCAAGCGGCCTATCCTGGCAGGATTCGGCAGATCGCACCTTCACCAAATCGCGTGACGAGCTTGCCGAATGGATCGGCGCCCGCGCCTCGGCCGGTCGCATGGTGCCGAAGGGGTTCCCGCGCACGGGCAAGTTCGGGTAGCGCGCGAAGGAGCGTGACCTTTCGGGGGCGGTCAGGCGAGGTGGTGAAAGGGAATTCGTGTTTTCGCGCCTGGCGGCGCATTTTGTTCTTGCTTTGTGCCGGCAGCTATGCTACTAATTTCGCTATGGTGCTGATTCGCACCGACGACCCGCCCGCCAAGGCGGGTTTTTTGTTTCGGGCTCCTTTCGACCAAATTGGAATGCCGTCACGATTGCTGCACTATATCAGTGCATAGGCTTCGCCATGGGAAAGCGCGGGGATAACGCATCTGGACGACACGGGGCGTTGGGGAGGTAGTCGCTTGAAGGAAGTCAGGATCCAGAAGCCGGAGCGGCAGCAGCGCCTGTTTGGCCTGTCGACGCCGCTCAGGGCCGCTGTCATTCCGCCGCTGTCGGCGGCGCGCTGGCTCCTGGTGCTGATCGTCGCCGCCGGAGTTTATTTCTTCCACGGCTTCCTGTTCCCGGTCCTTGCCGCCCTGGTTATCGCTTTCGCCAGCTGGCCGCTCTATCGGCGGCTGCTCGCCGGCGTCGGCGGCAACCGCACGATTGCCGCGACGCTTGCGATCCTGTTCATCCTGACCTTCCTGGTGGTGCCGATCGCGCTTGCCGGCACCTATGCCATCAACGAGGTGCGCGAATGGGTCGGCTGGGCGATCGAGACCAACCGCTACGGCGCGCCGACGCCGCACTGGATCGCCACGCTGCCTGTGGTAGGCGAATGGCTCAATGAACAATGGACGGTCAACGTTGGCCACCCAGGCGGTATCGGCGAACTGATCCAGCTGATCAGCGGCGCCAATATCGGCAGCATCTATCGCGGCGTGCTTGCCGCCGGCGGCAGCGCCTTCGGCCTTTTGCTGACGCTGCTGTTCATGATGATCGCGCTGTTCTTCGCCTATCGCGACGGCGAGCATTTCGCCGGGCAGGTCGATCGCCTCGGCGAACGCATCCTGCCGGCCAGATGGGAACGGATCTCACGCGTGGTGCCGGCGACGATCTCCTCCACCGTCACCGGCATGACCGTTATCGCCATCGGCGAAGGGCTGGTGCTGGGCATCGCTTACTGGTTGGCCGGCGTGCCGTCGCCGGTGACGCTCGGCGCACTGACCGGCATCATGGCGCTGATCCCCGGCGGCGCGCCGCTGTCGTTCACGCTGGTCTCGATTTACCTCGCCGCCAGCGGCTCGCCGATGGCCGGGCTGGCGCTGTTCATCTGGGGCGCCGTCGAACTCTTCGTCGTCGACAAGACATTGCGCCCGAAGCTGGTTGGCGGACCGATAAAGCTGCCCTTCCTGCCGACTTTCTTCGGCCTGATCGGCGGCGTCAAGACAATGGGTTTTCTCGGCCTGTTCATCGGCCCGGTGCTGATGGCCCTGCTGGTCGCGATCTGGCGCGAATGGCTGCGCGAGGTGGAACTGACCGATGAACTCGCTGCCGCCGAACCGGCGGAGCAGGAAGATGCACCGCCGCAGATCGAAATTGTCGCCGAACGCGCCGCCGCGAAAAAGAATCAGGCCGGGTGACTGACGGCGAGCGTGGCGCGGCGCTTACGCCCCTCGTGCAACTGCCAGAGCGAATGGCCGATCAAGGTGACGATGAGGATCGTGCCGCCGATCAGGCTGTTGCGCGACGGGGTCTCGGCGAAGATCATCCACACCCAGACCGGCGCCAGCACGGTTTCTAACAGGTAGAACATCGCCACTTCCGGCCCGGAAATGTATTTCGGACCGTTGGCGAGGCAGAAGAACGAGATCGGCATGATGACGGCGCCGTTGAAGACGATCCACCACGGTGCGTTGACGTGAAAACCCACCTTGGAAACCATCAGGGCGGCGATGGCCAGTGGCAGCACGACTCCGATCAGCGCGGTGAAGCCCATATCCTTGCCGCTGGCGCGCGAGATGGTGATGGCCGCGGCGATCATGAAGGCGGAGCATAGTGCCATCAGGTCGCCGAAGAGATGCCCGGTTCCGACGGAATCACCGACAATCATCACGACGCCGGCGATCATCAATGTCAGCGCTGCGACCGTCAGGGGCTGTGGCCTCTCCTTCAGGAATAGCCACGACAAAAGGGCCGCGAACATGGTGGTGAAGGCCAGGATGAAAACGAGGTTGGCGGTCGAGGTGTTGTAGACGCCGGTGATGAAGGCGATCGAGCCGAGTCCGTAGAGGGCGGCAACGATGAGCCCTGACCAGCCCGGGATAAGCTGCGGTGCCTTTGCGCTCAGCGAGCGCCAGATGGCCCAGATGACGAGCGTGGCGACGAAGGTCGTGCCGGTGCGCAAGAGCAGGATCGTCCATGCCTCGCCGTCGGCGAGCCGGATCAGCGGAATGTCGACGGTCAGCGTCAACCCGCCGATGGCGGTGATCAGAAGGCCTCTCTGGTGGTCGTTGTGGGAAGACATGCAGCAATTCTCGCGATAGGCCTGGAGGCGCAAATTGACCCACCCGGTCTTCCAGCCGATCGGCCGGAAGTCCAGCGGCATCCTCCTCGAAACAATTTAAGGGTGAATACCGAAAGCGGAAATCAGCGCAAAACCGCTTCGTGATTGTAGCGTTCCCAGCCTTTCGGGCCGAGATGCTCCTGCGGCTGGAAGCGCATCTTATAATTCATCTTGCGCGAGCCGTTGACCCAGTAGCCCAGGTAGACATGGGGCAGCCCCATCGCCCTGGCGCGGGCGATGTGGTCGAGGATCATGAAGGTGCCGAGGGAACGGTCCTCGAAGTCCGGGTTGAAGTAGGAATAGACCATCGACAGGCCATCGGCCATCTTGTCGGTGAGGGCCACGGCGATCAGTTCGCCCTGGCCCTTGCCGGTGATGAAGCTATCAGGTCCGCGGCGACGGTATTCGATGACCTTGGTGTCGACATGGGTATCCTCGACCATCATGGCGTAGTCGAGCACGGTCATGTCGGACATGCCGCCACGGCGGTGGCGGGCGTCGAGATAGCTGCGGAACAGCGAATACTGCTCGGTGGAGGGTTCGGCGTCGTGCATGGCGCCGACCAGATCCGAATTATGCTGTATGACGCGTTTCATGTTGCGGCTGGCCGTGAATTCCTGCGCCAGGATGCGCACCGACACGCAGGCGCGGCAGGTCTCGCAGGCCGGCCTGTAGGCGATGTTCTGCGACCGCCTGAAACCGCCCTGCGTCAACAGATCGTTCATCTCGGGGGCCTTGTCGCCGACCAGGTGAGTGAACACCTTGCGCTCGAACTGCCCCTCGAGATAGGGACACGGCGAGGGCGCGGTCAGAAAGAACTGTGGCGACTGGGTCGGGTGCTGCGTCATCGAGCCTTGGAAACACTCCTGCGAATCGCTCTACCTTTGGCGCGGACGCCGAAAAATTCAACAGGATTGTGAAAGCCTGGGTGATTGGACGTCTTCACTTTTGCGCGCAAAGGCCGCGGCCGCGCTTCAAAGCCGCTCAGCGGCCGCTGCGGCTGACGACCGTGCCGAGCAGCAGGTCGTGCAGCGTGCGCTTGCGGTCGGAAAACAGGCTCACCAGCAGGACCAGCGGCGAGAGGATGACATTGCCGGCCCAAAACAACACCGAATGGACGACGGCGGTCAACCCGTCGATGCGGCTGCCGTCTAGCCGGTCGAGCCGGATGCCCATCATCTTCATGCCGGTGGTGGCCTGATCTTTACTGCCGAGCGTGTTCCAGATGTAGAGGATCGCGACGGCCGGCACGAGAATGGAAAACAGCATCCAGCCGAGGCCGAGCGTCAACAGCCCGAACAAGAACACCAGGATCGCGAATGGAATAGTGAGCAGCGCGACGATGAAATAATCGATGACGAAGGCGAGAATGCGCCGCGTGCGCACGCCCTCATAGGCGCGAACGTCTTCGAGCCTGCTGGTGATGATTTCGCCGTCGAGAACGCGAGCGTTCATGTCATTTCCTCGTAATCGAACCCGGGTTAATGCACGGGCCGCGTATTGATGAAATGGTGAAGGTTCGTGGTGGAATCAAGATCGAGCCATTCGCCACCGTAGATGGTGACGGTGTGCCCGGCGCCGTCTGACTTGTTGAATTCATGGCGCGGATAGCGTTAGCTTGCTGCGGCGCAACAAAACGTGCCGAGCCGAGGGGACGGGGCGACATGGACTACGACATGCTGGTCATCGGCAGCGGCCCATCCGGGCGCCGCGCCGCGGTGCAGTCGGCCAAGCTCGGCAAGTCGGTGCTGGTGGTCGACAGAGGTCGTCGTCTTGGCGGCGTGTCGGTACACACTGGCACCATACCGTCGAAGACGTTGCGCGAGACGGTGCTCAACCTCTCGGGCTGGCGTGAGCGCGGCTTTTATGGACGCGGCTACCGGGTCAAGCAGGACATTTCGGTCGGCGATCTGGTCGAGCGCCTGCACAAGACGCTCGACCACGAGGTCGAGGTGCTGCAGCACCAGTTCATGCGCAACACGGTCAAGAGCGCTCGCGCCGCGGTAAAATTCCTTGGCCCCAACAAGGTGAGCCTGACCACCGACACCGGCGACTACAGCGAGGTTGGCTTCGCCCATGCACTGATCGCGGTCGGCACCCGGCCGCACCGGCCGCGCGACGTGCCGTTCGACAAAACACGGATTTTCGACAGCGACGAGATGCTGGAGCTCGACCGGCTGCCGCGCACGCTGACGGTGATCGGCGCCGGCGTCATCGGCGTCGAATATGCGACGATCTTTTCGGCGCTCGACGTTCCGGTGACGCTGGTCGAGCCGCGCAATACCATGTTGGATTTCGTCGACCGCGAGATCGTCGACGACTTCATCCATCAGATGCGCGACCGCGGCATGACCATCCGCTTGGGCAGCGCCGTCAAGGAGATCGCCTCCAAACCCGATTATGCCGAGGTGATGCTGGCAGACGGCCGCACCATACGTTCCGAGATGGTGCTTTATGCTGCCGGGCGTACCGGCAATGTCGGCAGCCTGGGCTTGGAAGCGGTCGGCATCGAGTCCGATTCCAGGGGCCGCATCAAGGTCGATCCGCAGACCTTCCAGACCAGCGCGCCCAACATCTATGCCGCCGGCGACGTCATCGGTTTTCCGAGCCTGGCCTCGACCTCGATGGAACAGGGCAGGGTGGCCGCCTGCCATGCGTTCGGCGTGCCCTTGCCGCCGCCGCCCGAAACCTTTCCCTACGGCATCTACGCCGTGCCGGAAATCTCCACCGTCGGCCAGTCGGAGGAGCAGGTGCGCGAGAGTGGTGCTGCCTACGAGGTCGGCGTGGCGCGGTTTCGCGAGACATCGCGCGGCCACATCATGGGCGTCAATACCGGCTTCCTGAAGCTTCTGTTCTCGATCGAAACACGCCGTCTGCTCGGCGCCCATATCGTCGGCGAGGGCGCGACCGAACTCATCCACATTGGCCAGGCGGTCATCAATCTCGGCGGCACCGTCGACTTCTTCGTCAACAACACCTTCAACTATCCGACGCTGGCCGAAGCCTACAAGATCGCCGGGCTGGACGCCTGGAACCGCATGGGGCGAGGATAGCTTCGAGGCTCATCGATCTGACGATGCAACGGCGACCGCAGGATCCGCCAGCCATTGCCTGACGATCTCGGCGTCCGGATCGCCGATTTCATGGCCGGAGGCAATGGTGTGGGTCTCGACCTTGGCGCCATGCGAACTCAGCAGGGCGGCCAACACCGCCGCGAATGGCGCATAGGTCAGGTCGGCGGCGCCGGCGATGATCAACGCCCGCGCCTTCGACAGGTCGGCCGGCGGCACCTCGTCAAGCACCGGCATCGGACGCAGCAATGCGGCGCGCTCGATCAGGCCCGGATGCAGCAGCATGACGCTTGAGACCAGATTGGCGCCGTTCGAATAACCGACAAAGGTCGCGCGGCTGAGATCGAAGCGGTGGCGCTTCGCGATGCCGTCGACGAAGCCCGCGAATGCGTCCGCCTCCGCACGGATGCTCGCCTGTTCGAAACGCGTCGGGGTGATTCGCGTGAACCAGCGGAACCCGCCCTCCTGAGGGATGCGGCCACGGACCGCAACCAGCGCCGCATGCGGCGCGATTTGCCGACCAAGCGGCAGCAAGGTCGTCTCATCGACTCCCGATCCATGCTGCAGGAACAGCCAGTCACCGGGTAAATTGGCGGGTCGATGGAGCCGGTAGAAAAAGCCTGAATTTTCCTGCAAAATACCGTCTTCGAGGCTCTCCTCGGCCATAGTCACATCCTTTTGATTTCGCGTTACTTTCGTTAATTTGCCGGCTTCAAAACGAAATATTTTCAAGCTCCGCGAAAGTTGATTGAACCGGGCGCATTTCAGTCCGTTTCTTTGCCGATATAATCCCCCGCGGGAGGGATCGAAGCAGTGTGCGCCGGGTGGTCGCCCGGGTGGTCGCATGCCGGCATGAACAACCAGCTTTAAGGCCTTTTATCGATGACCATGCCAGTTTCGCCGGAACGCGATACGCGTATTGACGTGTTCCGGGCTCTCGCCCTCCTGACCATATTCATCGACCATGTGCCGGGCACCGTTTTCGAAACCCTGACCTACAAGAATTTCGGGTTTTCGGATGCGGCCGAGGCCTTCGTGCTGATCTCCGGCATGTCCGTCGCTCTCGCCTACGGCACCAAATTCCAGCCGGGAAACCGGCTGATTGCAACGCTGAAAATGTGGCGCCGCGCCGGCGTGCTCTATGTCACCCACATCGTCACGACGATGGTGGTCATGGCTATCTTCTGCGCGGCGGCGGTGTTTGCGAAACGGCCGGACCTTCTGACGCTGATCAACATCGAGCCGCTCGTCAGAAACCCGCCACAAGTCCTGGTCGGCATCGTCACGCTCGGCCATCAACTCGGTTACAACAACATACTGCCGGTCTATGCAGCGCTGCTGTTGATGGCGCCGGCCTTCCTGCTGTTCATCAGCTATCGGCCACTGGCGGCGCTTGCCGTATCCGCAGCCCTTTGGCTGCTTGCCGGAATCTACCAGATCGCGCCACCGAACTACCCGGAGCCCGGGTTCTGGTTCCTCAATCCGCTGTCATGGCAATTGCTGTTCAATATCGGCATGGCCAGCGTGTTGCATGTGCGGCGCGGCGGCACCATCCCGGTCAATCTCTGGCTGGTCGGCGCCGCCGCCGCCTATGTGCTCACGGCGCTCGTCTGGGTGCACAGCCCGCTGTGGGGGCATGTGTCATGGCTCGACCTGCCGGTGGTGCTGACCGGTTTCGACAAGACATTCCTGTCGTTGCCGCGACTGCTGCACATCCTGGCGATGAGCTACCTGGTCGTCGCCTTGCCTTCCGTCTCGAACCTGTTCCGCACCGGTCGTGACAATCCGCTCGCCATATTGGGCAAACGCTCGTTGCCGGTTTTCATTGCCGGAACGGTGATTGCCATGGCGGCGCAAGTGATGAAGCTGATCAACCCGGGCGGCATTGCCTATGACAGTCTGCTGCTCGCCGCCGGCATCGCCATGCAGTTCGCGCTCGCCTTCTATCTGGAGTGGCTGTCTGCCATCGGCTGGTCCGGAAAGGGCAAGCCGGTCCGCAACGAGGCGGCCCGCTCGTCCTTTGAAATTGGGCCGATGGCCGCGCAAGCGAACCGATAAACCTGGACGCTCGATCTGCCGGCCTCAAGCTATGCTCGGCGGCGGTCCGGACGATGCCCTGACGACAAGTTCGACGTCGAGCGTTTCTCGCCGCACCGTGCCGTCGAAGTCGAGGATTCTTCGCGCTGCCCGGCGGCCGATCTCGGCGATCGGCTGGGCGATGGTGGTGAGCGGAGGCTCGCAAATTGCGGCTTCAGGCACGCCGTCGAAGCCGACGACGGAAACATCGCGGGGAACCGCGATGCCCCGTGCGTTGAGCCATTCCAATGCCACCATTGCGATCCGGTCCGACATCGCCAGGATGGCGGTCGGCGGTTCCGCCGAGGCGAAGATGGTTTCGAGACCAGCCCTTGTGCTCGCCTTGTCGTTTTCGGTCTCGTAGACCGGCACCTTGGCGGTGTCGACACCGAACCTGGAAAGCTCTTCGAAATAGCCGAGGAGGCGGTCACGGGTTCCGGTATACGACGCTGTCCGGACCTGCTCGGGCGAGACAAGACCGGTGCTGTCGTCGGCGAAGGCCAGCGACAACACGGCGAAGCGGCGATGTCCAAGTACCGCCAGATGGTGCGCCGCCAGCCGGCCGCCGGCAACATTGTCGATACTGATCGCCGAGACCGTGTCGTCCTGCGAGCCGAACTCGAGCGCGACGAAGGGGAGCTTTCGTTCGCGTGTCAGCTCGACGAGGCGCGGACCGCCCTCGATGCAGAACAGGATGAAGCCGTCGACCAGGGCGCTCTGGATGTTCCAGGCAAGTTTTTCCTCGTTGCCAGCTGACACCAGGGCAATTCCCGCGCCGGTGGCGTCGCATGCCTCCGAGATGCCGGCCATCATCACGCGAGCAAAGGGGTCGTCGAAGAAATAGGACAGCGGCTCGGTGGTGGCGACGCCGATCGCATTGACCTTGCCGGCACGCAGCAGGCGGCCCTTTGGATCGGGGCCGGCATAGCCCAGCGCCTCGGCCGCCGCCTTGACCCGCTCGCGGACTTCCTCGCGCACGATTTCGGGACGGCTGAAGACATTGGAGGCAGTGCCGTGTGATACGCCCGCGGCTTTGGCGATGTCGGCCAGCCGGATGGGCCTCCTGCTGCCTTCGGTGAGTGATGCCATTTGTTTGTCTCCGGGATTCCGGTCCAACAGTATCGCCGATTACCTAACACCTTCCTTGGATCGATTCAAATTTTTGCTTGACATTTATGGTGCGGCGCGTATTCTTTGAATCGATCCAAGAGCGTTTTTCGTTCTACCGATTGGATCGATACAAGAGGAGAGTGCCATGCACCCCGTCAATTATCTGTTCGAGGACATTTACCGGAACGACTGGAGCATCCGCTCGAGCGCGGAGGCCCGGAAGCGGCGCGACAGGACCGGTCCGTGGATTCGCGACCTGCGTTTCCTGAAGCGACGCGAGTGGAGCTGATTGGCAGCGCATTTTTTCGCCTGCTGATTGGATCGATTCAAATAAGCTAGAGGAGATTAAGCCATGCACCCGGTCAAGCATCTGTTCGAAGACATCTATCGCAATTATTGGGGCATCTCGCCGGCTACCGAACGGCCGGAGCGACGGCGTGTGGTCAAGACGACCAAGCGCGACGGGCAAGTCCGGCTCGAACGTCCGCGAGACTGAGCTGGCAAGACAGAGCTCGTGGATCGAGCGCGGCTGGTGAAAGAGCAGCGGCCGCCATTGGTTGTCGCATCAATGGCGGCGCGGGCGCACCAGCGCCGAGGCGGCCATCACCAGCCAGCCGCCGATCAGCAAGGTGCCGCCGATCGGCGCCGACATCGGGAACAGCCGCGAGCCGAGGAAGTCGCGAGCGAGGAGATCTCCCGAGAACAGCAGAAGCCCGACGAGGAGGATGAGGCTTCCGCTTCGCAGGATGGTATTGCCACCGAGCAGCCCGACGGCAAGCAAAACCGGCGCATGCATGAGCAGGAAGGACGCGGCCGTACCGACGAAAGCGCCGCCGAGATGCGCCGACGCCGCCGAAAGCGCCACGCCGGTTGCGCCGCATAGGCCGCCGGCAAAAATCAGAATGCGGCTGCCTGCCGCGTGTTCATCCGTGCTCATTTTCCAGGCCTCCGTAATTGCTGGCGACCGCCTGAGATAGCGCTGCGCGAACCGTGTCAGGATTTGCCGGCTTCCGCCAGCATGTCGCGTTCGCGGCGCGACTGGACCAGCCAGTTATAGGCCGCTCCGCCCGCCATCAGCACGGATGTGCCGAGAAACACCGCGCGCATGCCGAAATGGCCACCAACGAAGCCGCCGAGCAACGGTCCGGCGACCTGCCCGACATATTGCGCCGAGATCGACAAGCCCAGCACATTGCCGCCGACGCCGTCGGGCACATTGTGGCGGATGACGCTGGTGACGCAGGGCAAAAGACCGCCAAGCGCCACGCCCATCAGGAAACGCAGGCCGACGAGCTGCCAGCCTTGCGTGACGAAGGCCTGCGGGATCAGGAGCAGCGCCGAGACTGCGAGCGCGGCAACGATGACGTTCCAGTGGCCGATACGGTCGGCGAGCTTGCCGAGCCGCGACGCCGACAGGATGGCGCCGAGCGCTGCCGCCGACATGACGATGCCGGAGACCAGCGTGACCTGGCTCGGATCTTCGATGAGCTGCTGGACATAGACGGTGATGATCGGCTCGATCGACATGGTGGCGAAACTCAACAGCGTCCCGGTCGCCAGCATGACGACGACGGGGCGCTTGTCGGGAATTTGCGACCAGCCGCCTTTCGCCTTTTCTTCTGACGCGGCCTTGGCGGCAACCGGGCGAGGGGCCTCCTTGATCAGCAAGGTGGTTGCCAGAAAGGCCAGGAAAATGACGCCGCCGGCGAGCAGGAATGTGGCGCGGATGCCAATCAGCGGCGGCAGCGCGCCGCCGAGCAGCGGGCCGACCAGGGCACCGGCCGTGATTCCGGCCGACAGCACGCCCAGCGCCCAGCCGGAGCGATCCTTCGGCGTCTGCATGGCAACCAGGATGGTCGAGCCCGAAGAATAGCCGCCGGCAAAGCCGATCAGCAGGCGCAAGAACACCAATTGCCAGACAGTCTGCACCATGCCGGTCAGCGACATGCACATCGCCATGCCGAAACTGGCGCGCACCAGCATCAGTTTGCGGCCGTAGCGGTCGCCTAACCGCCCCCACAGGGGTGCGACCAGCGCGGCAGCAAGGAAAGTGGCGCCGTAGGCGATGCCCGACCACTGCACGATCGCCGCATGGCCCTCGGCGCCCAGCTGTTCGACGTAGAGCGGCAGGAACGGCAACAGCAGCGTCATCGCTGCGAGCGTGCTGAACGAGCCGGCAAAACACACGGCGAGATTGCGGCGCCAGTGGACGTTATGCGTGCCTTGCACGGCGAGGGTGGCGTCTTGCGGCATGTCAGAGACTGCTGTCGTTGGGTTGCTGCGGATACCATTTTGGGATACCAAACTGGTATCCGTCATGGACGCAAGGCTGGTCGCTGTCAATGCGGTCCCTGCAAAGTGATCGCCAGTAATGGCCGGTGAGCAGAGGGCCAATGAACCGGCTCCAACAACGGAACGCCAATGTCGCAGATGCAGAACGTCGAAAAGCAGCTTCGCGAGATGATCCTCGGGCTCGAGATCGGTCCCGGCGAGCGGCTGACGGAGCGCTGGGTCGAAAGCCGCTTCGGCGCCTCGCGCACGCCGGTCAGGGCGGCGTTACTGCGGCTCGAGACCGAAGGCCTGATCTGCCGCGACGGCCGCGGCTGGACGGTCTCGCCCATCAATCTTGCCGAGCTGGAGCAGATCGCCGTCTATCGCGAGGCGGTCGAGGTCGCGGCAGTCAGGCTGACTTGTGCCTTGCAGGACAGGGGTGCCGTCGAAATCATCGAGGCGATGCTCGATTCCTGCGACGACCAGACGCCGCGCGAGGAATGGCATCGTGTCGGCATGGATTTTCATATCGAGCTGGCGCGCCTGTCAGGCAACGAGTTCCTGTTCAGAGCGGTTCGTGATGCGATGACGCGCCTGTCGCGCGCCCGCTGGCTCGAGGTTCGCGACGAGGCAGCGCTTGGCCGTGCCTGGGCCGAACACCATGACATTCTGTCGGCGGTGCGGGCCGGCGATGCCGACGGGGCCGCCTGCCTGCTTTCATCTCATATCGACGGTAGCCGCGACCGGCTGGTCACGTCGTTGCGCAACGACCGGCGCGGCCTGCGCGCCAGGGGATTTGCCGTCGTCGCTTGAGTGAGGATCGGCGGCCATTGATCACGAAAAAGGCAGATGAGCGAAGAAAGCTACTTTCGGTCTCGCTTCGCAAATGCCGATGGCGTAAGAGCGGCGATGGAAAACAACCGATTTGACACACCCGTGACCGTCAAGGGCGCGGCGGGAAGCAATCAGCTCTTGCGTACGGCCCGCGAGGCTTCCGACTACCTCCTCAACAATTGGCCCGGCAAGCGCAGCCCCAAGCACCGCGAAGCGCTGCAAGCCTGTCATGATGCGCTGGCCGGCGACAAGCCGGCCATGAACGCAAGACGGGCCTTCATTGCCGCCGCCCGCGAAGTGAACGTCTTCGTCAGCGACAAGGCGCCGGCCTGAGGCATAGCGGGGACTTGATCGAGACCCGGGCCGCCTGACAGGCCTGATATCATCACTCGGCCGTTTCGGTGTTGGTTTGGGACTCGCTTTCGCCCTCGGGCTTCGAGCGCTCCTTGGCCGCGACCTTGGCAGCCTGCTTTTCCGCCTTCTTGGCAGCCTTCTGCCGGTCGCGTTCCTTGCGTTCCTGACCGTAGTTCGGTGCTCGTGGCATATCGTTTCCTTTCATTGTGCTTGGCCTTTGCCTAGGAGCATTGGGCCACAAACACAACACCGCAAGGCACGATCGGCTCCATATCTCGTCGCAGTCCGGGGAGCCCCGCTTCAGGGCGTTTTTTCAGGCGCCGTCCCGGTCGAGGACGAGATCGGCGGGCCCGAACCGGTCCTTTGCCGTGAATTGCTGGTGCCAGTAGGGATAGAGCACGGGCGGCCTGCTGACCACGTCGAGGCGTGTGCGCTCCTCATCGCCGAGCACCAGGCTTGCAGCAGCGATATTGTCCTTGAAATGCGCTTCGGTTCGTCCGCCGATCACCAGCGAACTGACGGCGGGCCGGCCAAGCAACCAGGCAAGCGCCACCTGCGCTGCCGACACGCCGTGGTTCTTGCCGATATCGATCAGCACGTCGACGATCCGCCACAGCCGGTCCTCGTCGCGGATCGGCGGTTCCGACCAGCCGCTGAGCTGGCGGGCGGTCGGCTGGTCACGGTGATATTTGCCGGACAGCAATCCGCCGGCGAGCGGGCTCCAGACCAGCACGCCGAGCCCCTGGTCGACCGAGATCGGCAACAATTCATACTCGGCCTCGCGGGCTTCCAGAGTGTAGTGGATCTGCTGGGTGACGAAGCGCGGCTGGTGATGACGGTCACTGATACCGAGCCCCTTCATCACCTGCCAGCCGGAATAATTGGAACAGCCGACATAGCGGACCTTGCCCTGCGCGACCAGCGTGTCGAGCGCGGCGATGGTTTCCTCGAGCGGTGTCAGGCCATCCCACTCGTGCAGGAAATAGATGTCGATGACATCGGTCCTGAGGCGCTTCAGGCTCCTCTCGCATTCGCGGATCAGATGATAGCGCGACAGGCCTTCATCATTGGGGCCTTTGCCGATCCGCATGCGCGCCTTGGAGGCGATCAACACGTCGCCCTTGCGCTTGCCGCCGAGCGCCTCGCCGATGATCTCCTCTGACACCCCGTTCGAATAAACGTTGGCGGTGTCGATGACGTTGATGCCGGCATCGATGCAAAGGTCGATCATCCGGCGCGCCTCGTCGAGGTCGGTCTTGCCGACCGCCGAAAACGCGCCGCCGCCGCCGAACGTCATGGTGCCCATGGTCAGCGTCGAAACCTTCAGCCCGGAACGGCCGAGAGTGCGGTATTCCATGTCGTATCCTCATGATTTTATCGGGAAAGGGCGTTTCAAACGACAGCCCTGAATGAACCGGGCATTTGTAGGATAATTCGTTCCGCTTGTCGCCCGTGTTGCAGGGCAACATCGATCACATCTTACGGATTGGACGCGCAGCCAGCGCAACAGCGGCTGCAATAAAACCGTCATTGCTGGCCTATACTAACATCGGTTCAGCGCTTCGATTTCCGGCCGCCGGGCCGGGCGGCAGAGCGCCTGACAGCGGCCGACACGGCCTGTAAGCGGAGCAGCGCAAATGACCGAGATAAAACAGAATTCCCCGGCCAGGGACTGGCTGGAAGCGGAACTCGCCGACACGCTCGACGAAGATTATGAGCTGGAAATCTCTGAGCCGGCGCTGTCGATGGAGATCGCCAAGATCTATAAGAATGCGCATCCGCCATCGATCGACCGCCTGCAATATTTTCGGGATCTAATCACGTTGCAATCCGAATTGATCAAGCTGCAGTCCTGGGTCGCCTATCACAAGAAGAAGCTCGTCGTGGTATTCGAGGGCCGCGACTCGGCGGGCAAGGGTGGCGTCATAAAGCGCATCACCCAGCGGCTCAATCCGCGCATCTGCCGCGTCGTAGCACTACCGGCGCCGACCGAGCGCGAGAAGTCGCAATGGTATTTCCAGCGCTACGTTCCGCATCTGCCGGCCGGCGGTGAGATCGTGCTGTTCGACCGCTCCTGGTACAACCGCTCCGGCGTCGAGCGGGTGATGGGCTTTGCCCAGCCGGATCAGGTCGAGGAGTTCTTTCGCGACGTGCCGGATTTCGAACGCATGCTCCTCCGCTCAGGCATTACGCTTGTCAAATACTGGTTTTCGATCACCGATGAGGAGCAGCAGATGCGCTTTTTGATGCGCATCCACGACCCGATGAAGCAATGGAAATTGTCGCCGATGGACCTCCAGTCGCGCGTGCGCTGGGAGCAGTACACCAAGGCCAAGGAAGAAACCTTCGCCCGCACCAACATCCCGGAAGCTCCCTGGTTCATCGTCGAGGGCAACGACAAGAAGCGGGCGCGGCTGAATTGCATCGACCATCTCCTCAAGCAAATGCCCTATGAGGAGGTGCCGCACGAGGAGATCACACTACCGGAGCGCGTCTTCAATCCCGAATACGAACGTCAGGTGCTGCCGCGCGAACTGTATGTGCCGGAGAAATACTGACTAAAGCAGCGAGGAGGGGCGCTGCCTCCGTGGGCAGCGCCCTGCAACAAGCTAGGCGCGCTCGATGATGACATGCGTGGCCTTCGGCGTCGCGACCTGCTCGCTGCAGCGGTAGCCGAGCTTGGGCATGTCGATGCCGGCAAAAAGGCTCTCGCCTGCGCCGAGCAGGACAGGTGAGATCGCCAGATGCATCTCGTCGATGAGCTTTTCCTTGAGATACTGCCGGATCGTAGAAACGCCACCGCCCAGCCGTACATCCTTGCCGTCAGCCGCTGCTTTCGCCTTCTCCAGCGCTGAGTGGATGCCGTCGGTCACGAAATAGAAGGTCGTGCCGCCCTCCATGACAATGGGATCCCGCTGATGGTGCGTCAGCACGAAGACCGGCACGTGGTATGGCGGATTGTCTCCCCACCAGCCTTTCCAGCTCTCGTCAGGCCACTCGCCGCGGATCGGCCCGAACATGTTGCGGCCGAGGATCCAGGCGCCGACATTCTCGAAGCTGCGCGCGGCGAACGCCTCGTCAGTGTCCGTGGTCCCGCCATCCTTGCCGAGAACCATCTTGCGGAAGGTGCGGGTGCCGAACATCCATTCGTGCAGGGCTTCCCCGCCAACACCCAGCGGGTTCTTCAGGTCTTGGTCGGGACCGGCGCCGAAGCCGTCGATCGACAAGGTGAAAGCGCTGACGCGAAGTTTGGACATGAGAGCCTCCTTGATAACCAATTGTGAGATGCAAGCAGTTATCGGGTAGCTTAACTGATTGCATTTTGCAAGCGGTTTTTTGAATCGCCGGGGCCAATCGCTTCCAAATCATGTTGGAATGACCAATCTCAATGTTGGCGCCGCCCCTCATCCGCCTGCCGGCACCTTCTCCCCGTATAGTGACGGGGCGAAGGGGCTGGCCGCAACCTCGGCGATGTTTTTGCAACGCTGGAGATTGGCGAAATCTTTTGCGAACGCGTCTTTCTCCCCGTCACTATACGAGGAGAAATGCCCGGCAGGGCAATGAGGGGCAGCGCAAACCTGAAGCGATTGCCCTGCGGTGGCCATGTCGCGCTTGGGACGAAGGAACGTTACTCGATGTGGGCGCTACGGAGGCGCATCACCCCTTCAGCATCTCAGCCACTTCCGGCGCGAAATAGGTCAGGATGCCGTCGCAGCCGGCGCGCTTGAAGGCCAGCAGCGATTCAAGCATCGCCTTTTCCCCGTCGATCCAGCCATTGGCGGCGGCGGCCTTGATCATCGAATATTCGCCCGACACTTGATAGGCAAAGGTCGGCATCTGCAACTCGTCCTTCAGCCGGCGGATGATGTCGAGATAGGGCAGGCCGGGCTTGACCATCAGCATGTCGGCGCCCTCGGCGAGATCCTGCTCGGCCTCGCGCACCGCTTCGTCGGAATTGGCATGATCGATGTAATAGGTCTTCTTGTCGCCCTTGAGCAGGCCGGCGGTGCCGACCGCCTCACGATAGGGGCCGTAAAAGGCGGATGCGAACTTGGTCGCATAGGACATGATCGCTACATCCTGAAACCCATTGGCGTCCAGCGCATCGCGGATGGCACCGATCCGGCCGTCCATCATGTCCGAGGGGGCGATGATGTCGGCCCCTGCCGCCGCCTGGATGACGGCTGCTGCCGTCACCTGCTCCACCGTTTCATCATTGACGATAATGCCGTCGCGCAAGATGCCGTCATGGCCATGCGAGGTGAACGGGTCCAGCGCCGCGTCGGTGATGATGCCGATCTCCGGCACCGCGCGCTTGATGGCGCGGGTGGCGCGGTTGATGATGTTTTCCGGATCGAGGATGTGCGAACCGGTCTGATCGCGCAGGCCGAGCTCGACATTGGGGAAAGTGGCGATCGCCGGAATGCCAAGCTTAGCCGCGCGCTCAGCCTCCTTGACGGCGAGGTCGAGCGACAGGCGGAAGACGCCGGGCATGGCGGCGATCGGTTCGCGCACTTGTCTGCCGTCGACGACAAAGATCGGCCAGATCAGATCGTCGACCGAGAGCCGGTTCTCCTGGACAAGGCGGCGCGACCAATCGGCCTTGCGCATGCGCCGCAGCCGCCGGCTGCCGGTGATCTCGTCGACGCTGCGCGCGCCGGCAGGCTTTGCAGGGGTGAATTTGTTCATCGCCAAAACTCCGGATCGGGCGACTTTTACCACGAGCCTCCGCTGCTGACCAATGCGACACGATTGTGCCAGCGGTCCTGTCGGGCGCTATTCTGGTTGGCCATTGCCTGACAGGATCTGCGCAGCACCCCGCATGGCGACGCGGAATGCCTCGTCGAAGTTGACGCCGCGCACTTGCCACTTGTAGGTCTTGCCGGCCATGGCAAGCCGCCAATCGGCGATCCAGCCCAACTCCTTGTCGCTCCAGACCAGGCTGCCGGCCAAGAGCTCTTGGTTGCCGACAGTTCTCGCCAGCAATTCGGGTGAGAGCGCACGCACCTGTTCGAAAATCGCCCCGGCTTTTACGAGAGCGGCCTTGCTTGGAATGACGATCTTCATCGCCAACGGTCCGGCTGCCGATTGAAAGGACTCTGCCATATAGGGGCTTTCGTCTCCGTCGCTCGCCAAGACAAAATGCTGGCGTGCATCTTGCACAGCCAGCAGTACCGAGATGATCGGCCGCTCGCCGAGCCACGGCTTGCTGCCGAGCTCAGCAAGCACTTTATCGATCACCGGCGGCGTGTACTGGCAAGTGAGATCGTGCGGCCGGTCGTACGTGCCTTGATCATCATGGTTGGGGATACCTTCCATGCGATCGCGATAGCGGAAGCTGCTGACGAAGCTGCCGGCCTTGTCGCGCAGTGCTGTCATCTGAGGTTTCGCCGGCAGGCGCTGGTCGCCGGATACCCGCACCAGCACTTTGTCGAGGCAGACCTTGAAGCCGGCCTGACGATGTTCTTCTCCCTGGCCATTGACGATGGTTTGCGACTGGTAGAGTTCGGCGAGGCTTGTCGCCAAGGCTGGATGGCCAGCCAGGCAGGTGCAGACTAACCCGATTGCCACCAGTGCAAGGCGCGAAAATCGAATCATAGACGACGTCCCCGTCGGTGCCGCGTTGCAACGCGCCTGCCATGACTTTTTCGTCATTACTGCCTCTAGCCGTCGATTGTTAGCACCGGCTTCCGGTCCGGGCCAGAGGCTGCGCTGGCGTGCCCGCCATTGACGCGGCCATGCGCCACGCTTTAGCACTTCACTCCCGGCGGGCGCGGGGAGGGATTCTCTGGCGATGGATTTTGGCGGAGGCGACGAGATTCGCTTCGAAAGATTGGGCAGGGCCGGCGTCGTCACGCTGACGCGGCCGCAGGCGCTCAATGCCGTGACCCACCGCATGGTCAAAGCGCTGGACAAGGCGCTGCGCAGCTGGGAGCGTGACGACGGCGTTGACGTCGTTGTCGTCAAGGCCGAGGGCAGGGCGTTTTCGGCAGGCGGCGACATCCTTCATATCTATGAGGCCGGCCGGGCAGGAAAGCCTCCGGTCGATTTCTTCGCCGACGAATACCGGCTGAACGCCCGTATCGCCCGTTTCAAAAAACCCTATGTCGCGCTGATCGACGGCATCGTCATGGGCGGCGGCGTCGGCATCTCCTTCCATGGCTCGCAGCGGGTGCTGACCGAGAACGCCCAGTTCGCCATGCCCGAGGTCGGCATTGGCTTTTTCCCGGATGTCGGCGCCAGCCATCTGTTGCCGGATCTCGGCGGCAGCTTCGGCATGTATCTGGCGCTGACCGGCAACCGCATCCGCCATGGCGATGCTTTGTGGTCGGGCCTGGCCACGCATACGATCAGAGCGGAGGATCAAGCTGGCTTTCTCGACCGGCTGGCGGCAAGCGGCGACCCGGAATCGGTGCTGCGCGGCTGCTTCGTCCCGGCCAAACGCGAGACCGACATGCCGACGCTCGAAGCCATCGCCAGGCATTTCGCGCAGCCGTCGCTGGCCGATATCGTCGCCAGCCTGGAGCGGGCAGCCACTGCCGACGAGTTCGCGGCAAAGACGCTGGCCACCATCCGCACCCGGTCGCCGACCAGCCTGCATGTCGCCTGGCGCCAGATCAGCGTCGGGCAGACGTTGTCGATGGACGAGTGCATGAAAATGGAGTTCCGTATCCTCAACCGCATGCTTGCCGGGCACGACTTCTATGAAGGCATCCGCGCTGCCATCATCGACAAGGGCTCGACGCCGCAATGGCGGCCGGCAGGCATCGATAACGTCAGCGCCGTGGACGTCGAAGCCTATTTCGCACCGCTCGGCGAACGGGAACTGAAGCTGTGAGCGACGTCGCCTCGAGACGCGTGGTGCTGCAGCCCTCGACGGTCGAGGTCATCTTCGCCTGGTTCCAGCGCGTCATCGCCGGCTACTGCCTGCTGTTCGGCATCTTGTACTGGATCCGGCTGATCGGCTTTTACCCCGGCCCGTTGTGGCGCTTCGACCTGATGCCGGTGCACTGGCAGGTGGCGGCGGTGGTGCTGGCGGTGTTTTTTCCATTCGCCGCCGCCGGCCTGTGGATGCTGGCGTCCTGGGGGCCGGTGATCTGGTTCATCTGCGCGGTGACCGAGACGGTCATGTATGCCGGCTTCCCCGAGCTGTTCGGCCACCGGCTGCTGATCGTCGCCTCGCATCTTGCGGTGGCGCTGCTCTACATCGTATTCCGCGTGGTGATCTGGATCCAGAAGCGGCAGGCCCGGCGATAGCAATTCCGGTCAAGGATCGGTGGCTAAATCTTTAGGTTAATTATCCTTGCTCGGGTGACCGTCCGTTAAGCCTCTTTCGAAACCCCTTACCGGTAAGCTCTTGTTAGCCTTGGCGTTTAAGTCGAATTTTATGAGTATTCGATAGTGTCGCGATCAAGGTGAAGAACAAAAAATCACCGGGCGACAAACGAGAGGCAAAGACAATGATCAATTCGCGTCCGGCGGCGAAGACCGCCAACGTATCCGATGACCGCCGCGAGGCGATCCGTTCGCTGTACATGGAATCGCTGCAGCTGGTCGAGCGGCTACACCGCCGTCTGCTTGACGTGATCAAGGACGAATTCGACCGCAACGGCCGCTCCGATATCAACGCCATCCAGGCGCTGCTCCTGTTCAACATCGGCAATTCGGAGTTGACGGCCGGCGAGCTGCGCTCGCGCGGCTATTATCTCGGCTCGAATGTCTCCTACAATCTGAAGAAGCTGGTCGATCTCGGCTTCATCAACCACCAGCGCTCGCGCATCGACCGCCGTTCGGTGCGGGTTTCGCTGACGCCGAAGGGCAATGAGGTGGCGGAGGTCGTCGCCGGCCTATATGAGCGCCATGTCGGCTCGATCGAGCAGGTCGGCGGCATCAACACCGAAGAGTTCAAGCAGATGAATCGCGCCCTCCAGCGGCTGGACCGGTTCTGGAACGATACCATCGCTTACCGGATGTAGTCGCACCCGCCGCATAAAAATCCGAAGCTGGACCACGGGAGCGCTGCCGCGGAGCGGACCAAAGGCCGGTGCCGAAAAGCACCGGTCTTTCCGTTTCGTCAGGCCGGCCGATCCAAATTCGAGCAACAGCCACGTTGCCGCCATATTCCAGTGGAACCGAAGATGCGGGTGATGCTGGGGCCAAAGCCGTGCATTTGTCCTGTGCTCAAATCACTTCCCATGTGTTTTTACACCGAAGTGATGCGGGCCATGGTTGGCTAATTGTTAAGAAGCCAACTCTAGAGTGCGGGCGAGACCGCCCGGTAGGTTGAGTTGTAGCAAGAATGTCTGGACCGTCCATGAGAACCAGCCGCCGTTTCTTCCTTTCAGGAGCCTCCGCGCTCGCAGCCGCTATGGTCGCCGGCCGTGCCAGTGCGCAGGATGTGATCGGAGATATCCTGAAATCCTCGGCCCGCGGCAATTGGGACGACCAGTTCGACGCCCGCCCAAGCCAGGGCGGCAAGGTGGCCTCGACGCTGCCCATCTTCAGCCTGCAGACCGTTTCGTTCACCGAGCAGGCGGTCGCGCAATACCAGAACATTGTCGCCCAGGGCGGCTGGGAACCGGTTCCCGACACCAAGAAATTGCAGCTCGGCGTCGACGATCCCGACGTGGTCCCGCTGCGCAAGCGTCTGATGATTGCGGGCGATCTGGCGCAGAGCGCCGGCATTTCGACAGCCTTCGATTCCTATGTCGACTCCGCGGTCAAGCGCTTCCAGGCGCGCCATGGCCTGCCTGCCGACGGGACGCTGGGCCAATATTCTTATGCCGCGATGAATGTTTCGGCGCCAATTCGGCTCGGCCAGTTGCAGACCAATCTGCAGCGGCTGCGCGAGCGCGCCGGCACGCTGGGCAACCGTTACGTGCTGGTCGACATCCCGGGCGCCCAGATCGAGGCGGTCGAGAACGATCGCGTCGTGCTGCGCCATACCGCGATCGTCGGCAAGATCGACCGCCAGACGCCGATCGTCAATTCCAAGATCAACGAGATCATCGTCAATCCCTACTGGAACGCGCCGGTCTCGATCGTGCGCAAGGACATCATTCCGCTGATGCGGAAGGACCCCAACTATCTCAAGGACAGCCACATCCGTCTGTTCGCGCCGGATGGCAGCGAGGTTGATCCGCTGACCGTCGACTGGTCGACCGACGACGCCGAGAAGTACCGCTTCCGCCAGGATCCGGGTGCTGGCAACGCGATGGCCTCGGTCAAGATCAATTTCCCCAGCCCGGACGGCGTCTACATGCACGACACGCCGCAGCAGAGCCTGTTCGGCAAGATGATGCGCTTCGATTCATCGGGCTGCGTGCGCGTCCAGAATGTGCGCGATCTCGTCACCTGGATTCTTCGCGATACGCCGGGTTGGAACCGTCAGCACTTCGAGGCAGCGATCAAGAGCGGCGAGAACGTCCCGGTGCAGGTCACCAATCCGGTGGCGGTCTATTTCCTCTACATCTCGGCCTGGTCGACAGGGCCGGGCGTGGTGCAGTTCCGCGACGACATTTACGGCCTCGACGGGGCCAACGAGCTGCAGATCACATCCGCGCTCTAAACAGCTGAGTTCATTTGCAAAAGGCCGCCGGAAGGGCGGCCTTTTTTATTGTCGCCGTCGCGCTCTGAGCTTTGCGCATGATTCCGAAAATCGGTTCGCCACGGACCATATGCAAACCACGCGGCGCTGTTCAGGAAATCACGCGAAGCCCTGCTGTCGGCCGGCAGGCGAGGAAATAATGTGCTTTCAGGGCGCTGGCGCAATCCGGCCAGCAAATTTCGCGCAGCAAACGTGGCGGGCCGAAAGCAACTGTGTTAATGGCGCGACAGACCCCGAACCTTGAGGATTTCAGCCCATGGCAACAGCAGCGGCAGTGTCGAACAAATTCGAATCCTTCTTCGAAACCACGCTTGCCGATGCCGACCCCGAGATTTTCGGCGCCATCCGCAACGAACTCGGCCGCCAGCGCCACGAGATCGAGCTGATTGCCTCGGAAAACATTGTCTCGCGCGCCGTGCTTGAGGCGCAAGGGTCGATCATGACCAACAAATATGCCGAGGGCTATCCGGGCAAGCGCTACTATGGCGGCTGCCAATTCGTCGATGTCGCCGAGGAACTGGCCATTGAACGCGCGAAAAAGCTGTTCGGCTGCAACTTCGCCAACGTCCAGCCGAATTCCGGCAGCCAGATGAACCAGGCGGTGTTCCTGGCGCTGCTGCAGCCCGGCGACACCTTCATGGGCCTCGACCTCAATTCCGGCGGGCACCTGACGCATGGCTCGCCGGTCAATATGAGCGGCAAATGGTTCAAGGTTGTCTCCTATGGCGTGCGCAGGGATGATCATCTGCTCGACATGGATGCGATCGAGAAGACCGCCCATGAGACCAAGCCGAAATTGATCCTGGCCGGCGGCACCGCCTATTCACGCATCTGGGACTGGAAGCGTTTTCGCGAGATTGCCGATTCGATCGGTGCCTATCTGATGGTCGACATGGCCCACATCGCCGGCCTGGTCGCCGGCGGCGTGCATCCTTCGCCGCTGCCGCATGCTCATGTGGTGACCACCACGACGCACAAATCGCTGCGTGGGCCGCGCGGTGGCATGATCCTTTGCAATGACGAGGAGATTGCCAAGAAGATGAATTCGGCCGTCTTCCCCGGCCTGCAGGGCGGACCGCTGATGCATGTCATCGCCGCCAAGGCGGTGGCTCTGGGCGAAGCGCTGAACCCGAGCTTCAAGATATATGCGGAGAGCGTCGTCGCAAATGCCAAGGCGCTGGCCTCCAGCCTGCAAGAAACCGGTCTCGACATCGTCTCCGGCGGTACCGACAACCATCTGATGCTGGTCGATCTGCGTCCCAAGAACGCCACCGGCAAGCGCGCCGAAGCTGCCCTTGGCCGCGCTAACATCACCTGCAACAAGAACGGCATCCCCTTCGATCCGGAAAAGCCCTTCGTGACCTCGGGCGTTCGGCTCGGCACGCCGGCCGGCACCACGCGCGGCTTCGGCCAGGCCGAGTTCCGTGAGATCGGCAAGCTGATCGCCGAAGTGCTGGATGGACTGAAGGTCGCCAATTCCGATGAGGGCAATGCGGCCGTCGAGACAGCCGTGAAGGCCAAGGTGGCGGCATTGACGGATCGTTTTCCGCTTTATCCGTATCTTGGTTGACCGACGCTAGTGACCTCCATGTGCGGGACAATCCCGGTGCGACAGCAAGGCACCTGCGGAGAAGCTCAATGATGCCAACTTTCCGTTTCGCCGGCTTTGGTGCCTTGCTGGCATCGGCTATCTTGCAGCTGTCCGGCCTCGCCTTGGCACAGACCGAGCCGACCCCGGCAGCACCCAAGACAGAGACCTTCGGCAGGTGGTCCACCACGGTGGACGAGGTCAACACCGGTGAGGATGTGCGCAAGACCTGCGCCGCCTCGACGGTCTTTTTCGACGCAAACGGCACCAGCGGCACCCTTACGCTAGCCATCTCGAATGGCGACGTACTGCCGCCCGAGGGCTATCCGAGCCTCATCATCGCCGTGAGAAACGGTGACTTGCCTAAGGGCGACAACATCCCGGCGGTGTTCCGCGACGTCAACGACAAGATCAAGGCTGGTTTTCATCTTATCGCCGACGGCCAGTGGATAGTGAACAACAAGCCCGAGACAACCCTCGCCATACTGCGTGCCATGCGCCGTACCAGCGCCCTCGATGTCAGCTTCGCCGACAAGCCGGTCGCGACCATATCGATGGACGGCTTCACCAAGGCCTATCGCTATCTCGGCACGTCCTGCGGCTTCCCGACCGGCGACGTCGCTCCCTGATTGGCGGATTGCCGTCCAACTGATTGCCGCTCTCGCAATTTTCCTCGTGCCTCGCTATCTCTGAGACGCGATCGGTCATCGGCCATACTTTGCCATCGTGGCAAAAACCTCTAAGCCTTTCGCTCCACGAGAATCGCGAACCGAAGGCTCTCCATGCGCTGTCCCTACTGCCAGTCCGAAGATACGCAGGTGAAGGATTCGCGCCCCGCCGAAGACGGCGCGGCGATCCGCAGGCGGCGCGTCTGCCCGGATTGCGGCGGCCGCTTCACCACTTTCGAGCGCGTCCAATTGCGCGATCTCGTCGTGGTGAAGAAGTCGGGACGCAAGGTGCCGTTCGACCGCGACAAGCTGCTGCGCTCGGTCGAGATTGCGGTACGCAAGCGTAACGTCGACCCGGAGCGCATCGACCGCGCGGTGACCGGCATAGTGCGCCAGCTGGAAAGCTCGGGCGAGACCGAGGTCGCCTCCGGCGAAGTCGGCCGGCTGGTCATGGAGGCGCTTAAGTCGCTCGACGATGTCGCCTATGTGCGCTTTGCCTCCGTCTACCGCAATTTCCGCGAGGCCAAGGATTTCCACGACGTGTTGGGCGAGCTCAAAGGCGACGAGCTCAAAAGTGACGAGCCCAGGGGCCGAGAGCTGAAGAGCGAAGAGGACGCCGGCTGAGCATGGCAGGGTCCGAGCGCAGCACGGCGAAGCAAGAGGTCCTCGATCGCCGCTATATGGCGGCAGCCCTCAGGCTGTCGCGCAAAAATGCCGGCCGGACGTCGACCAATCCTTCCGTCGGCACGCTCATCGTACGCGATGACGGCGACGGGCCAATGATCGTCGGCAGCGGCGTCACGGCCGTCGGCGGCCGGCCGCATGCCGAAACCGAGGCGCTGGCCGAGGCCGGTGAGCTGGCGCAAGGCGCCACCGCCTATGTAACGCTGGAGCCTTGCGCCCATCACGGCCGCACGCCGCCTTGCGCCAATGCGCTGGTCAGCGCCGGCGTGGCGCGGGTGGTTGGCGCTGCCAGCGATCCGGACCCGCGTGTTTCCGGCAAGGGCTACGCCATCTTGCGTGCCGCGGGCGTCGAGGTGATGGAAAAAGTGCTGGCGGCCAAGGCCGCGGAGCAGATGGCCGGCTATTTGATTCGATCTCTGAAAAAACGCCCGGAAGTGATTCTAAAGCTTGCGCTTTCGAGCGACAATAAGATCGGCGTGAAAGGCGAGGGGCAGGTCTCCATTACCGGCGATATCGCGCGGCGCGAAGTCTATCTGATGCGCGCCGAAGCGGACGGCATATTGATCGGCATCGGCACCGCGCTGGAGGACGATCCGGCGCTGACGGTGCGGCTGCCGGGACTTGAGAACCGTTCGCCGGCGCGCATCGTGCTCGACCGCCAGATCAGGCTGCCGGAGACCTCGAAGCTGGTTTCCGGCGTCGACCGGGTCCCGCTCTATGTCGCCGCGTGTGCCGAGGCCGATCCACGTCGGCGGGCCGCGCTCGAACGCACCGGAGTGCGCTTCATCGGCACTGAGACGTATGAAGGCGATATTGCGCTGCCGGAACTGCTCGAGGATCTGGCGGCGCTGGGCATGGCGAGCGTGCTGGTCGAGGGCGGCGCCAAGGTGGCCAAGGCGTTCCTCGACGAACAACTCGTCGATCGCATCGTGCTGTTTCAGGGGCCGGATGCGATCGGCGAGGACGGCATTGCATCGCCGATAGATGCCAACCATATCCCGCCGGGATTTCGCAAATTGCGCGACATGCGTTTCGGCGAAGACACATATGCCGAATGGACAAGAGACATTTAGGACCGAACTGATGTTCACTGGGCCAAAGTAATGTTCACTGGAATCGTCACCGATGTCGGCACCGTCGCCGCCGTGAAGCCGCTCAGGGAAGGCGTCGGTTTGCGCATCGACACCGCCTACGATCCGCAGACCATTGCCATTGGCGCTTCAATTTCGTGCGGCGGCGTCTGCCTGACGGTAACGGGATTGCCGGAAGACGGCGCGAACGCACGCTGGTTCGAAGTCGAGGCCTGGGAAGAAGCACTCAGGCTGACGACCGCGATGGGCTGGAAAACCGGCGCGCGCATCAACCTGGAGCGGGCGCTGAAGATCGGCGACGAGCTTGGCGGCCATATCGTGTCAGGCCATGTCGACGGAATGGCCGAGATCGTGGCCCGCAAGGAAGAGGGTGACGCCGTTCGCTTTACCCTGGAAGCACCGCGCGAGCTTGCCAAATTCATCGCCCCCAAGGGTTCCGTCGCGCTCGACGGCACTTCGCTCACCGTCAACAAGGTCGAAGGCACCCGCTTCGACGTGCTATTGATCCACCACTCGCTGACGGTCACCACCTGGGGCGAACGCCAGGTCGGCGACCGCGTCAACCTCGAGATCGACACCATGGCCCGCTACGCGGCGCGACTGGTGGAGGCGGCCAAAGAGGGACTTTGAGGCGATCGCCCATAAAGTCCATTCCCTGATGCGGCCGCCACCGGGTTGGCCTTGAACGTTCCTTCAGCAATCTTCCGCTTGCGATCAAACCGGCTTCGGCCTAAGTCACCGGCGATCCCCGGAGACATCTATGGCTGGCACATCCCAACACGGCAAAGCGTTCATCCGTCCGAAGAAGAAGGCCCACCTTCTTGTCATCGAGGCGCGCTTTCACGACGACCTTGCGGACGCGTTGCTCGAAGGCGCGACCAGCGCGCTCGACGAAGCGGGCGCGACATACGATGTCGTCACCGTTCCGGGCTCGCTCGAAATCCCGGCGGTGATTTCCTTCGCGCTCGACGGTGCTTCCGAAGGCGGGACGAGCTATGACGGTTTCGTCGCCCTCGGCACGGTGGTCCGCGGCGACACCTATCATTTCGATATCGTCGCCAATGAATCCAGCCGTGCCCTGATGGACCTGTCCGTGCAGGATTCAGTCTGCATCGGCAATGGCATCCTGACCACCGAAAACGACGAACAGGCCTGGACACGGGCCAGGCGCTCCGAAGGCGACAAGGGCGGCTTTGCGGCGCGTGCGGCGCTGACTATGATCGCCCTAAAGGAACAACTGGGAGAGCGAACGTGAGCGAACCCGCTTCGCCCGGCCAGCCTGCGGTTCGCCATGCCAACAAGCGCGGTGCTGCCCGCCTGGCGGCTGTGCAGGCGCTCTACCAGATGGATGTCGCCGGCAGCGGCGTGTTTGAGATCACCGCCGAATACGAGGCGTTCAGGCTCGGCAAGGAAGTCGACGGCGCGCTCTATCGCGAGGCCGATGCGCAATGGTTTCGCGCCATTCTTGCCGGCGTTGTCGAGCACCAGAAGACCATCGATCCGATTATCCGCCAGGCGCTGACCGAGGACTGGCCGCTGTCGAGGCTCGATTCGACGTTGCGCGCCATATTGCGTGCCGGCGTCTACGAATTGATGAAACGCGAGGACGTGCCGGTGGCGGTCATCGTCTCCGAATATGTCGACATCGCCAAGGCATTTTACGAAGAAGACGAGCCGAAACTGGTCAATGCGGTGCTTGATCGCGTGTCGCGCCGCGTGCGTGGCGAGGGCCGCGGCAAGGACGCCTCATGACTGCTATCGTCGTCGTTGAGGCCGGCAAGGAAGCGCGTCGCACCGCTTTCATCCTCGCAGCCTCGCAGGCGATCATCGGTTCGGCGGCACCCATCGCCATTTCCATGGGCGGACTGGCCGGGCAGTACCTCCTCGAAGCCGACAAGTCGCTGGCAACCGCGCCGATCACCGGCTTCAATGTCGGCGTGGCGCTCGGTTCCCTGCCGGCCGCGGCGATCATCCGCCGGCTCGGCCAGCGCGACGGCTTCATGACCGGCACTGCGGTCACAGCGCTTGGCGGGCTGGTCGCTACGTTGGCGCTGTTTCATGCCAGCTTCTGGCTGTTCGCTTTCGGCCTTGCCGTGATCGGGATCGGCGGTGCCTTTGTCCAGCAATTCCGCTTTGCCGCCGCCGACAATGCTCCGCCTGAATTCAAGGCGCGCGCCATCTCCTTCGTGCTGGCCGGCGGCATCGTCACCGCCATACTTGGGCCGCAGATCGTCATTTTCACCGGCGACCTGTTCTCGCCGGTGAAGTTTGCCGGCTCGTTTGCGTCCATCCTGGTGCTGGCGGCGGTTGGCGCCGCCATCCTCTCTTTATTGCGCATCCCAGCCAAGGCAACCGAGAAGGTGGAAATCGCCGACAGCGACGCCCGGCCGCTCTTAGAAATCGTCACCAGGCCGCGCTTCGTCGCGGCGCTGTTTTGCGCCATCGGCAGCTACGCGCTGATGAGCTTCGTCATGACCGGCGCGCCACTGGCCATGGTCGGCTGCGGCCTTTCGACCGACGACGCCACGCTCGGCATTTCCTGGCATGTGATGGCGATGTTCGCGCCGAGCTTCTTCACGGGGTCGCTGATTTATCGTTTTGGCGCGGAGCGGATCGTGGCCATCGGCCTGGTGCTGCTCATTGGCTGCGGTATAGTCGCGCTGTCGGGGTTGGCACTGTGGCAGTTCTGGACAACGCTGATCCTGCTCGGCCTCGGCTGGAACTTCAGCTTCATCGGCGCCACCGCCATGGTGGCTGACAGCTACCAGCCATCCGAAAAAGGCAAGGTCCAGGGGTTCCACGATTTCGTCCTGTTCGGCTCCGTCGCCTTCGCCTCGCTGATGTCGGGCGCAGTCTACAATGCCTGGGGCTGGGAGATGCTGAACTGGATGATTTTTCCGGTCGTCGCGCTGTGCTTCGTGGCACTGGGCGTGTTGAAGATGACGGGCTTGCGTGCGGCCAGCTGACGCCACGCTGTCGGGACGAGACAACAGCGGATTCACCCAAATCCGAACAAAATTATTGCGTCCATCACCCTTCTTATGAAACCGTGTACCCCGACGGGGCATCGAAGCCATGCTCATATGCGGCAGCCATATTCCGGTTCACAGCAAGGGATTTGTGAGATGTTTTCAATCAAGGTTCTGGCCGGCACCGTGCTGGCGCTCGGCATCACGGTGGCCTCGGCGAGTGCCCAGGTGGTGGTGTCGTCGAAGATCGACACCGAGGGCGGCGTGCTCGGCAACATCATCCAGCTGGTGCTGAACGCCAATAATATCCAGACCACCGACCGCATCCAACTCGGCGGCACGCCTGTGGTACGCAAGGCAATTACGGCCGGCGAGATCGACATCTATCCGGAATACACCGGCAACGCCGCATTCTTCTTCGAGAAGGCCGACGATCCGGTGTGGAAGGATGCCGCTAAGGCCTACGAGACTGCCAAGAAGCTCGATTACGACGCCAACAAGATCGTCTGGCTGTCCCCGTCACCGGCTAACAACACCTGGGCGATCGCCCTGCGTAAGGAGGTCGCCGATACCAACAAGCTCGTCACCCTTTCCGACTTCGGCAAATATGTCTCGGGCGGCGGCAAGGTGGTGCTGGCGGCGTCCGCCGAGTTCGTCAATTCGGCGGCCGCGCTGCCCGCTTTCCAGAAGACCTATGGCTTTACGCTGAAGCCGGACCAGTTGATCACGCTGTCGGGCGGCGATACGGCGGCGACCATTGCCGCTGCGGCCAACCAGACCAACGGCGCCAACGCGGCCATGGTCTACGGCACCGACGGCGGCATCGCGCCCTCCGGCCTCGTCGTGCTTGAGGACGACAAGGGTGTGCAGCCGGTCTACCAGCCGGCGCCGATCATCCGCGAGGCGGTGCTGAAGGAGCACCCGGAAATCGAGACGCTGCTGAAGCCGGTCTTCGCCAAGCTCGATCTCGTCACGCTGCAGGAGTTGAATGGCCGCGTCCAGGTTGGCGGCGAACCGGTCAAGGGCGTCGCCGAAGACTTTTTGAAAAAGAACGGCTTCCTCAAGTAAGGCGATTCCGGCGCGCCGCTTTCGAGGTGCGCGGATCGGCCGATGGGGGAGGGCGTGCGCATCCGGTTTGACAAGCTCGGCGTGGTTATCGCGGCGATATCAGCCTATGCGGCTTTTGCGGCACCATTCGCCACGTTCCGCGCCAATCGCATCGTACCCGGCGAGGCGCGCTCGATCCTCGAATCTTTGCCTGCGGCGGTCGGTGCGCTATTGATGGCGATTGTTGTCGCAGCGGCGCTCATTGCATTGCTGAAAACGCCGCTTGCTCTGCGCCTCGCCGCCAGTGTGGTTGCACTTGCGGCGCTGGCGCTGCTGATCGGCGTTGCCGGCAGCTTCCTGACGACCGCCGGCAACACCTTCGCCCGTATCTCGCCGGCTTCGGGCTTCTGGCTGTTTATCTTCGCCTTCACGCTTCTGCTCGCCGACGTGCTTACAAGGCTGAACCTGTCGCCGCAGGCACGGGTCGGCGTGCTTGTTGTCGCCGCAGCGGCGATCGGCCTGCTGCTGGTCTCGGGGAGCTGGAACAGCCTGTCGATCCTCAAGGAATATTTCAATCGCGCCGATAGTTTTTGGGCGGAAGGCTCCAAGCACGTGACGCTGGCGCTGGGTTCGCTGGCGGCAGCAGTGATTATCGGCCTGCCGCTCGGCATCCTCTGCCACCGCGTCGAGAAATTGCGGGCCGGCGTGCTCAACGTGCTGAACATCATTCAGACCATTCCTTCGATCGCGCTGTTCGGCCTCTTGATAGCACCGCTCGGCTGGGTCGCTTCGCATGTGCCGGGTGCTGCCGCGCTCGGCATTCGCGGCATCGGCACGGCGCCGGCTTTCGTCGCCCTGTTCCTCTATTCACTGCTGCCGGTGGTGGCCAACACCGTGGTCGGCCTTGCCGGTGTGCCGCGTGCCGCCAACGACGCAGCGCGCGGCATGGGCATGACCGACCGCCAGCGGCTGTTCGGCGTCGAGTTTCCGCTGGCTTTCCCGGTGATCCTCACCGGCATTCGCATCGTGCTGGTGCAGAATATCGGCCTCGCCACCATTGCCGCGCTGATCGGCGGCGGCGGCTTTGGCGTATTCGTATTCCAGGGAGTCGGCCAGACGGCGATGGACCTGGTGCTGCTCGGTGCCGTGCCGACGGTGGCGCTGGCCTTCGCCGCCGCCATCATCCTCGATGCAGTGATCGAAATGAGCGCCAGCAAGCGCAGGGTTTAAACGGCATGATCGAGATCGAAGGCATCACCAAGCGCTACGGCGAGACGACAGTGGTCGACGACGTGTCGATAGTAATCGAGCCGCGCAGCATCGCCGTCATCGTCGGCACCTCCGGCTCCGGCAAGACGACGCTGCTTCGCATGATCAACCGGCTGGTCGAGCCGACATCGGGCGTGATCAAGCTCGACGGCGTCGACAACCGCTCGGTGCCTGATTATGAGCTGCGTCGCAGCATCGGCTATGCCATCCAGGGCCACGGTCTGTTTCCGCATCGCACGGTGGCACAGAACATCGCCACTGTGCCGGTATTGCTCGGCTGGGACGCCAACCGCATCAAAGCCCGCGTCGACGAGCTGATGACGCTATATCAGCTCGACCCGCAAGCCTACGGGCCACGCTATCCGCATGAGCTTTCCGGCGGCCAGCAGCAGCGCGTCGGCGTCGCCCGGGCGCTTGCCGCGGAACCCAACGTGCTGTTGATGGATGAGCCGTTCGGCGCGCTCGATCCAATCATCCGCAACAAGGCGCAGGAGGATCTGCTGGCGATCCAGAAGCGCTTCGGCACCACCATCATCCTAGTCACCCATGACATGGAAGAGGCCGTTCACATGGGCGACAAGATCGCGGTGATGGATGGCGGCAAAGTAGTGCAATATGCCGCGCCGGCCGAGATACTGGCGAAACCGGCCAGCGCGTTTGTCGAGACCCTGGTTGGCGCCAGCGAAAAACCGTTCCGGCTGTTATCGCTTGGCCGGGTGCGCGACGCGGTGGAAAAAGGCACGGCCGAAGGCGAGGCGATCCCCGGTGATGCCAGCCAACGCGACGCGTTGGCCGAACTCCTGTGGTCGGGCCGCCCGGCACTGCCCGTGAAAGATACTGATGGCAAATCGCTTGGCCGCGTCACTGTGGATGGACTGGTTAAACGCGCGGCGAGGCCGGCATGAAAGCCTGGCTTCCATCACTGCTCAGGCTTGCCCTGGTGGTGCTGCTTATTGCCTTCGTCACCAATCCCGGCTGGTTCGAACCGCTGCTGAAGCCGCTGACAGAGAACAACGCGCCGGTAATCTACAATCAGGGCAGCCTTTTGACGTTGACGCTGCTGCATCTGCGGACCGTCCTGATCGCAACGGTTGCCGCGACGATCGTTGCGGTCGCGCTCGCCATTCTGGTCACCAGGCCAGCCGGCGCCGAATTCCTGCCGCTGTCGCGCAGCCTGGTCAATATCGGCCAGACCTTTCCGCCGGTGGCGGTGCTGGCGCTTGCCGTGCCGGCCGTCGGCTTCGGCGAAAAGCCGACGCTGATTGCGTTGTTTCTCTATGGCCTGCTGCCGATCTTCGAGAACGCGCTGACCGGCCTGACGACGCTGCCGGCCAATGTCGTCGAGGCGGCGCGTGGCGCCGGCATGACCGGCTGGCAAAGGCTGGTCAAGGTCGAACTGCCGCTCAGCGCGCCGATCATCCTCGGCGGTATCCGGCTGTCGGTGGTGATCAGCCTCGCCACCGCGACCATCGGCTCGACAGTGGCGGCGAGGACATTGGGCGAGGTGATCATCGCCGGCCTGCTGTCGAACAACCTCGCCTTCATCCTGCAGGGCGGCCTGATCGTCGCCGCCCTTGCCGTGCTGATCTATGACGGGCTGTCGGCGATCGAGCGCTACACGGGCCGGCGCATGGGGCGCGAGGTGGAGTAGCCCCTCGGGGCAAAGCTCGCTTCTTTCAACGGCCACTCGAACGCGCCGGATGATCGAGCGTCAGTTCGAGCGTGGTGCCCGTCTCGCTGGCGATCCAGCGGCGGCGGATGATGGCGAAATCGTGCTGTGTGCCGGCTCTAACCACAGAGACTAAGTCGCCCACCGCGCAATAGCTGTCGAGATCGAGGGTTTCGAGAATCGCGGCAATGTCTTGCTTCCCGGCATAATGTCTCGCGACAGTCGTGAGCACTATGATCACTGGTCCCCCCGTTGCGCGATCTTCGGGACTCGGCGATTGATGAGTGCGATGCCCCGATCTTTCAGCAGGAGTTCTTGCCATGACCGCGCGTTTCTCCAAGATCGTCATGTGTTTGTGTCTGGCGGCTTTCGCCTTCCTTGTCCCCTTCGGCAACATCACCGATTACGGCTCAAACTTCGCCTTTGTCCAGCATGTGCTGAGCATGGACACGACCTTTCCCGGCAACGCCCTGATGTACCGCTCGATCACCAACCCGTCGCTGTGGACGGCGGGCTACTGGCTGATCATCATTGGCGAGGCGCTGACCTGCTTGCTCTACCTAGTCGCCGCCTGGCGACTCTGGCAGGCGCGCAACGCCAGCGGACAGGCATTCAACGATGCCAAGAAGTTCGCCATCATAGCCGCCACCATGGGTTTCCTCGTTTGGTATTTCGGCTTCATGGTCGTTGGCGGCGAGTGGTTTGCCATGTGGCAGTCTTCGACATGGAATGGTCAGGAGGCGGCGTTCAAATTCTACATGACAATGCTGGTGGTGCTGATCTTCGTCGTCCAGCCGGACGGCGACCCGCGCAAAGTTTGACGGCCGTTCGCCGATTTCAATCGATCTAATCGGATGGCAGTGTCGAAAGGCGCGCTGCCGTCCAGCCTTTTGGATGAAACCCGGGATCTTTTGAGCGAAAACCGGACAAAAACCGAACAATATCTTGACGTTCCGAGCCCTGTTTCGCATAAGCCGCTGCGAAGGGACGGATTCCGGTTGCGGAAAATTCGTCCCCTGTCTCAACGGCCCGGGGAGGGGTTCTTTTGGGCCACCAATCGAGGAAAATTCGGCAATGACCATACTTTCAGCTGTCATCGCCTGCGGTCTGCTTTCAGTCCTTTACGCCATCTGGGCGACACGTTCGGTCCTCGCGGCCGATCAGGGCAATGCACGCATGCAGGAAATTTCCGCGGCCATCCGCGAAGGCGCGCAAGCCTATCTGGCACGCCAGTACACCACCATCGCCATCGTCGGCGTCGTGGTCCTGCTGCTCGCCTGGTGGCTGCTTTCGATCACCGCCGCCATCGGCTTCCTGATCGGCGCCGTTCTATCGGGCGCCGCTGGCTTCATCGGTATGCACGTCTCGGTGCGCGCCAATGTGCGCACCGCGCAGGCGGCGTCCAACAGCCTCGCTGCCGGCCTCGAGATCGCCTTCAAGTCGGGCGCCATCACTGGCATGCTGGTTGCTGGCCTGGCCCTGCTTGGCGTATCGATCTATTACCTGATCCTCACCCAGTTCATGGGCCTTCAGCCCGATGACCGTGTCGTCATCGACTCGTTGGTTTCGCTTGGCTTCGGCGCCTCGCTGATTTCGATCTTCGCTCGTCTCGGCGGCGGCATCTTCACCAAGGGCGCCGACGTCGGCGGCGATCTCGTCGGCAAGGTTGAAGCCGGCATTCCCGAAGACGATCCACGCAATCCGGCCACCATCGCCGACAATGTCGGCGACAATGTCGGCGATTGCGCCGGCATGGCCGCCGATCTGTTCGAGACCTATGCGGTGACCGTGGTCGCCACCATGGTCCTTGCCGCCATCTTTTTCGGTGGCACCGCCGTTCTCGGCGCGACCATGCTCTATCCGCTGGCCATCTGCGGCGCCTGCATTCTCACCTCGATCGCCGGCACCTTCTTCGTCAAGCTCGGTTCCAGCGGCTCGATCATGGGCGCTCTCTACAAGGGCCTGATCGTCACCGGCCTGCTGTCAATTGTCGGCCTTGCCGTCGCCACTTCGGCATGCATCGGCTGGGGTGAGATCGGCACCGTCGCCGGCATGGCCATCACCGGCACGAACCTGTTCATCTGCGGCCTGGTCGGCCTTGTGGTGACAGGCCTCATCGTGGTGATCACCGAATATTATACCGGCACCAACAAGCGTCCGGTGAACTCCATCGCCCAGGCCTCGGTCACCGGTCACGGCACCAACGTCATCCAGGGCCTGGCGGTCTCGCTCGAAGCGACGGCGTTGCCGGCGATCGTCATCGTCGGCGGCATCATCTCGACATACCAGCTCGCCGGCCTCTACGGCACGGCGATCGCGGTGACGACGATGCTTGGCCTCGCCGGCATGATCGTCGCGCTCGATGCCTTCGGCCCAGTCACCGACAATGCCGGCGGCATTGCCGAAATGGCCGGCCTGCCCAAGGAAGTGCGCCAGTCCACCGACGCGCTCGACGCTGTCGGCAACACCACCAAAGCGGTAACCAAGGGCTACGCCATCGGGTCGGCCGGCCTCGGCGCGCTGGTGCTGTTTGCGGCCTACTCTAACGACCTGAAGTTCTTTGCCGCCAATAGCGACAAATACCCCTACTTCCAGGGCATGGGCGACGTTTCCTTCGACCTCTCCAATCCTTATGTCGTCGCCGGCCTGATCTTCGGCGGCCTGATCCCGTATCTGTTCGGCGGCATCGCCATGACCGCCGTCGGCCGCGCCGCCGGTGCTATCGTCGAGGAGGTGCGCAAGCAGTTCCGCGAGGATCCGGGCATCATGGCCGGCACCTCGAAGCCGAACTATGCGCGCGCCGTCGACCTTCTGACCAAGGCAGCGATCCGGGAGATGATCGTTCCATCACTGCTGCCGGTGCTGGCGCCGCTGGTGGTCTATTTCGGTGTCCTCCTGATCTCCGGTTCGAAGGCATCCGCCTTTGCCGCGCTCGGCGCCTCGCTGCTCGGCGTCATCGTCAACGGCCTTTTCGTTGCCATCTCGATGACCTCCGGCGGCGGTGCCTGGGACAACGCCAAGAAGTCGTTCGAAGATGGTTTCGTCGACAAGGACGGCCTCAAGCACCTCAAGGGCTCCGAAGCACACAAGGCCTCTGTGACCGGCGACACGGTCGGCGATCCCTATAAGGATACTGCTGGGCCGGCGGTCAACCCGGCGATCAAGATCACGAACATCGTCGCGCTGCTGCTATTGGCCGTGCTCGCGCACGGCTAAGCTCGGTCGCCACGGCTCAAGACAAAAACCCGCGGGATCGCTCCCGCGGGTTTTCATTGCCTGAGATGTGCCGCCGCTTACAGGGAAGCGAAAAGAAAAGAAGCCGACACCGTCGAGTGGATCAGGTGCCGCCGAGCGTACTGCCGCCGCTGGCGCCCGGAACACCAGGCGTCAGCTTGCTG
The DNA here is from genome assembly GCF_040320105.1 of Mesorhizobium sp. M0778. Lineage (NCBI taxonomy): Bacteria > Pseudomonadati > Pseudomonadota > Alphaproteobacteria > Hyphomicrobiales > Phyllobacteriaceae > Mesorhizobium > Mesorhizobium sp. M0778. The sequence continues at coordinate 107,928 of NZ_JAMYPA010000011.1, forward strand.
GCGCCACTGATGATCTGGCTGAGGAAGTTCTGGTCCTTGCCGCCGGTCGGCGTGGTGCGCGAGATGAAGTCGAACACCTTGCCGTCCTTCAGGCCGTAATTGGCGATCTGGGTGACGCGCCCGTCATCGCCAAAATAGACCGCCAGCACATGCTGGTCGACTAGCCGCGGCTTGTCGAAGGCGACATAGCGCTTGCGCGTCTGCGAAATGTAATAAAAGGCCTCGTTGTCGAAGGTCGCCTTCGTCGAGGGAGTGCCGAGCGCCAGCAGCACCTGTTCGCGGCTCGAGCCGACCGGCACCAGGTCGATCGCCTGCTGGTCGATGACGTAGCCCTGCGTCAGCGTCTCGCTCGGATTGAGATCGCCGATCATCTTGGACGAATTGCAGGCGGAAAGCGCCGCAGCGATCACCAGCAGCGAAACCGCACCGGCGGGCCTAGGCAGGAAAGTCGACTTGAATTTCAGCGCGCGCAACTACAACTCCATAAGCTGGCCGCAACTTGCGCTGGGCCGCAAAACCGGTAAACCAGCTTGCTTGCCGATGCAACAAGGCCACTTCAACAAACGGTCCCGGGAGACCACCCTCAAATGTTCCAGCGCCTCTTTGGCCGCGAACGTCACGCCAACCGCGCCATCACCGAGGCGCTTTACGCACAAATCGTGGCGGCGGCGCGGCAACCGGTGTTTTATTCCGCCTGGAACGTGCCGGACACGCCGCTCGGCCGCTTCGAGATGCTGTCGTTGCACATGTTCCTGTTCCAGCACCGGTTGCGCGGCGAGGGCGGTGCTGCGGCAGAGGTTGCGCAGGTGCTGATCGACGAGTTCTTCATGGATGTCGAACATTCGTTGCGGGAATTGGGCATTGGCGACGTCGGCGTGCCGAAGCGAATGCGGAAACTGGCGAAGATGTTCTATGGCCGTACCGCCGCCTATGACGATGCGCTGAAACGAAATGACCATGATGCGCTTGCCGCCGCCCTTTCCCGCAATGTCAGGCCGGATGCCGGCGCCTGGCCGCAAGCGTCGCAACTGGCACTCTATGCCGCCGATGCATCAAGGCAACTCACGCAACAGCCGACCGAATCGATCGTTTCCGGCACGGTGGCATTTCCAGTGGCCAACTCTGAGCGAAGGCAGGCCGAATGAAGGCGGCGAAGTGGAGGCGAAGATGAAACATCCTGATACCCACAGCCCAGTGTCATTCCTGGCAAATGTCGCCCGGATGCCGCAAAAAGGGCTGCCGGTGGTGATCGATGCCGACGCCGGGCAGCGCGCCATACTGGCCGTCGAGCATGAGCTGCTTTCGGTCGAGAACTATCGCGCCGAACTTCTGATCGAGCCGTGGAAGCGCAATGGGGTGAAAGTCAGCGGCCATGTCGAGGCCGATATTACGCAGGCCTGCATCGTCACTCTCGACCCGGTCGAGGCGCATATCGACGAGCCGGTCGAGGCGCTGTTCCTGCCGGAACAATCCAAGCTCGGGCGGCAAGGTTTCGACGGTGGCGGTGAGATCCTGCTCGACGCCGAAGGGCCGGACAGCCCGGAAACCTTTTCCGGCGACGCGATCGACGTCGGGGCGCTTGCCGAACAGTTCTTTGGCTTGGCGATCGATCCCTATCCGCGCAAGCCGGGTGTGTCGCTGGAGGCCGCCGGCGATGCCGAGCCTGTGGAGAATGAATTCCAGCAAAAGCTCAGATCACTGCTGGGAAAATCCTGATGGCTGACCCAATTTGAGAAAAGTTGGTTGTGCGGCAGCCCAAAACCGTTATTTTCGCCGAACCTTCGCGAGCCCCGTACCTTGGCAAGCCCGCTGGCCAAGCAACCGTGAGATGAACACCGCGTGATCAGGATTTCCATCGATGCCATGGGCGGCGATCACGGGCCAAGCGTGGTCATCCCGGCGCTCATGACTGTCGCCACCCGCCGTCCGGACATACGCTTCGTCATCTATGGGCGCGAAGAAGCGGTAAGGCCTGAACTCGCCAAATTCCCCAAGCTAGCGGAGGTGAGCGAGTTCATCCACTGCGAGATCGCAGTCCGGATGGACGACAAGCCGAGCCAGGCACTGCGCCATGGCCGCTGGAAGTCATCGATGTGGAAAGCCGTCGAAGCGGTCAAGGCAGGCACGGCGGACGCCTGCATCTCGGCTGGCAATACCGGCGCACTGATGGCGATGTCCAGATTCTGCCTTCGCACCATGGCGACCATCGACCGCCCGGCGATTGCGGCGCTCTGGCCGACATTGCGCGGCGAAAGCGTGGTGCTGGACGTCGGCGCAACCATCGGTGCGGATGCGCATCAACTGGTTGATTTTGCCATTCTGGGTACCGGCATGGCGCGCTCGGTTTTCGGCATCGAACGGCCGAGCGTCGGCCTGCTCAATGTCGGCGTCGAGGAGATCAAGGGTCAGGAGGAGGTCAAGGAAGCAGGCCGTATGCTGCGCGAGGCCAACATGGCCTCGATGAACTACCATGGCTTTGTCGAGGGTGACGACATCGGCAAGGGCAGTGTCGACGTCGTCGTTACCGAAGGATTTGCCGGCAATATCGCGCTCAAGACGGCGGAAGGCACGGTCAGGCAGATCGCCGGCTACCTGCGCGCCGCGATGAACCGGACACTGATGGCCAGGATCGGCTATATCTTCGCCAAGACCGCCTTCGATCGCCTGCGCGAGAAGATGGATGTCGGCCGCTCCAATGGCGGCGTCTTCCTGGGATTGAACGGCATCGTGGTGAAAAGCCATGGCGGGGCTGATTCGGATGGCTTCGCTGCGGCGATCGAGCTCGGCTACGACATGGTGCGCAACAATCTGCTTGACCGCATCGAGGCCGATCTCGACCTGTTCCATGCCCGCAATCCGAATGCCCAGACAATCCGGAAATCCGACGTCGTCATCGACGCAAAGGAATAGGAAAGAGCATTGATCAGATCAGTCGTGCGCGGCACGGGCGCCGCGCTGCCCCGCCGCATTATGAAGAATGCCGATTTTGAAGGCATGGTCGAGACCTCGGACGAATGGATCGTCCAGCGTACCGGTATTCGCCAGCGCCACATTGCGGCCGACGACGAGACGACGGCCTCTCTGGGTGAGGCGGCAGCGCGCGCAGCCCTCGACAGCGCCGGCCTGACGGCTGACGACATCGACCTGATCGTGCTGGCGACCTCGACGCCCAACAACACCTTTCCCGCGACCGCAGTCGAGATCCAGAACCGGCTCGGCATGCACCACGGTTTTGCCTTCGACCTGCAGGCGGTCTGCTCGGGTTTTGTCTATGCGGTGACGACCGCCGACCTCTATATCCGCGGCGGCTTGGCCAGACGGGTGCTGGTGATCGGCTCGGAAACGTTTTCGCGCATTCTCGACTGGAACGACCGCTCGACCTGCGTTTTGTTCGGCGACGGCGCCGGCGCGATAGTGCTGGAAGCAGGCACGGGGGCAGGCGGCATCGCCGACCGAGGCGTTCTGGCGGCCAGCCTGCGCTCCGACGGCATCCACAAGGACAAGCTTTTTGTCGACGGTGGGCCGTCGACTACCGGAACGGTCGGGCACCTCAGGATGGAAGGCCGCGAAGTGTTCAAGCATGCGGTCGGCATGATCACCGACGTCATCGAGGCGACGTTCGCACAGGCCGGCATCAGCGCCGCTGATCTCGACTGGTTCGTGCCGCATCAAGCCAATAAACGAATTATTGATGCTTCGGCCAAAAAGCTCGGGATAGAGGAGCGGAAGGTGGTGGTGACCGTCGATTTGCACGGTAACACATCGGCTGCTTCCGTGCCGCTGGCACTATCCGCGGCCGTCGCCGACGGCCGCATCAAAAAGGGTGACCTGGTGCTGCTTGAGGCGATGGGCGGCGGCTTCACCTGGGGCGCCGTCCTGCTGCGTTGGTAAGTGCCGAACTAACGGGTTCGGGTCCTTGACCTTGACGGATCAATTACTTAGGTTCTGCCGTTGCTTGTATCGATTTTATTTTTTGAGCTGATGGGACGGTTCGTATGGGGGGAAAGACACTTACGCGCGCCGACCTCGCCGAAGCCGTTTACCGCAAGGTTGGGCTGTCGCGTACTGAATCGGCCGAGCTTGTCGAGGCGGTGCTGAATGAGATCTGCGAGGCGATCGTTCGCGGTGAGACGGTGAAACTGTCGTCCTTCGCGACCTTCCATGTCCGTTCCAAGAACGAGCGCATCGGGCGCAATCCCAAGACCGGTGAGGAAGTGCCGATCCTGCCGCGCCGGGTGATGACCTTCAAGTCATCGAACGTGCTGAAGAACCGCATCCTGCGCTCCCATCAAAACAGCAAGGCCAAGGGCAGCAAGTAGATTCCCGATCTCCCTTGCCGAGAATCCATGCTTCAAGCTTCGGTTGAAAAACGAACTCTGCTTTTACGCCGGGCTTGAATATTGTTTCATAAACCGCTGAAATAAGATGCGATTCGGCAGGCCGGATCGGAATTTGGGTGTGATCCGCCCCGGTGGACGGAAAGCTGCTCTCTTTGTTTTACCGTGATGTTGCCCGAAAACCGGTCCCCGCCTTTCGCGACCATGATCTAGCGTGAGGATTCGCCCATGGACAAGAGCCCCGATGCTTTCCGCACCATCAGCGAGGTCGCGGAGGATCTGGATTTGCCGCAGCACGTGCTGCGCTTCTGGGAGACGCGTTTCAACCAGATCAAGCCGATGAAGCGCGGCGGCGGCCGCCGCTACTACCGGCCGCAGGACGTCGAGCTGATCAAGGGCATTCGCCATATGCTCTACGATCAGGGCTATACGATCAAGGGCGTACAGAAGCTGTTGCGCGAGAACGGCAACCAGTTTTTGATCGCCGTCGGCAATGGCGACATGGCGGCGGTCGAGGCGATCTCGCAGCGCCGGCAGGCTGAGGCGGTACCGCTGACGCAAGCGGCGCAGCCGCGCGGCCCCGACGACGAGATGCTGGTCGGCCAACCGAGGGTGAAACCCAGCCGTCGTTTTTTCGGCATCGGCAAGACCGACGAGGAAGGCCCGGTTCCGCCGGACACGTCAAAACTTTCCCGTGACAATCGCGCATTGCTGCAGGAGGCGCTGTTCGACCTGCTGGAATGCAAGCGCCTGCTCGATCAGGTTCGCTAGAGCCCGCCGGGACTGACCGGAACGGTCTTCAGGGTCATGCGTTAGGCTTCCTTCTGCAGATGAAGGAACCACGTCATGGCATCGCTTTCGAGCATCTCCGAGACCGATCTGAACAAGCAGGTCGCCGCCCTGACCAGGGAACTGGCCACTTTGAAGAAAGCCGTGTTGAAGCGGGGCGGCGCCTATTACGAAGACGGTCGCGATACCGCGTCGGACTATTATTCGGATATCGCCGAGCGTCTCGGCGACACCTTGCCGGCAATCAGAAGGCAAGGTCGGGCGATCGAGAAGACCGCCCGTGATCACCCGGCGACGGCGGCCGCTGTCGGGCTGGTTCTGGTCGGGCTGGTCGCCAGTCTCTTCCTCGGTGGCCGGCAGCAAAAAGCGCCGCGAGCGCGTTCAAGGTAGAGGAAATGCGGTGGTCAGCGGGACCGCCGCCATTTCGTCGACGCGGCAAACCCGGCAAGCTGGCCGCCCTTGATCAAAGACCAAGAACGCCTGCTTGCCGGCTGTCTGTCCCAAGGCGTTTTCAGTACTTCTTCGCCACGACCTTCTTGTGATGATGGCGATAGTGGTGGACGCGGTGATGGTAGTGATGGCGGTGATGCTTCTTGACGGTGGTGTGCATCGTCGCTGCACTCGCGCTGCTCGCGCCGATGATCGGCATCGAAAGGGCAAGTGCGATTGCAAGTCCAAGGGCGGAGAGAAGAGACTTCTTCATGACATCGTTTCCTTTTTGCGCAGGGCGAATTTGAGCGTCACCGATTCAGGTCGGTGACTCGAGCACTGCGGTCAGGACTATCGCCTTGGAGTTTTTCGGCAGTTTTTCCGGCCTGTAGAATTTTGTTTCCGAACCGTGTCTGCCGACGATCAAGCCAGATATGAGCGCGCCGGCATCCGCCATTCATTCCGGCGTCGGTTCACGATGCCGTGACGCTATCTTTGATGCTTGGCAAATCACCGGCGAGCGGGCATTCTCCCGATCGTCTCAGGCAACAACATGATTTGATCTAACTCTTTCATCCCACGGAGTTGCCAATGCCCCAAATAGCAAAACGCGAACCTTACTCCGAATTGGCGGCGAGCGCGGTTACGCCTGAACGCAGTGCCGTCCGAACCGCCCGGGAAGCCCGTGGATACAGCATCGAAGAGCTGTCCCTGGCGTGCGGGCTGGCAGCCTATGAGATTGCCGACATCGAAAGCGGCAAGGATGCCGATCCTTCGAAACGTCGGCGTATTGCCTCCGCGCTTCAGCTTCCGGAAAGCGCTCTGTTCGACGAAGCCGTGTTGCCTGCGAAAAGGCGGTCCGTGTCGTAGCGGCGTGCCATGCGTTTATTCGACGAGCTCGCCATGGGTTGCCCTGGCGAGCTTCGTTTTCCGGCCACGTAGCGGACTTGCCGGCCGCCACGGCGACGCGAGACGGAAATCGCCGGAGATGAGCCTCGAATCCGTTCGCGCTTTCTTCGTCGCCCACGCGCCCGAAATCGACGTCATCGTTACGCAAGCCAGCTCGGCGACGGTGCCTCTGGCTGCCGAAGCGCATGGCGTAGCGCCGGCGCAGATTGCCAAGACGATCTGCCTGCGCGCCGGCGACCAGACGATGCTGATCGTGGCCAGCGGCATCTCCAGGCTGGACAATCGCAAATTCAAGGACCGGTTCGGCGGCAAGGCGCGAATGCTGGATGCCGAGCAGGTGCTCGCCGCGACCGGTCATCCCGTCGGTGGGGTGTGCCCGTTCGGCCTACCGGCACCGCTCCCGGTGTACTGCGACGTCTCGCTGCGCGCCTTTGACGAGGTCGTCCCCGCCGCAGGCGCGACGAACGCCGCCGTCCGGCTCAGCCCGCAACGCATGGCCGAACTCGTCGACGCCGAGTGGGTGGATGTCTGCCAGTAGCCCTTTATCCGGGTCGTGGGATCCGGTGAGCGTTACCGCTATTCGGTCTTCTGTGGCTCTTCTTTCTTGATCGTCTGAGCGTCCGCGGCTGTCGACATATCTGCCTTCTCGACGCTCGCTGTCCTCGTCTGCGTGTCGACCGATGCCTGGACCTTTGAATGCGCGGGGCAATCCGCAGAGGCAGCGGATATGGACAGGGTCAGTGCGGCGGCTGTTGCGAGGAATGTCTTCATGATCATTCTCCTCTTTCATTGGATATTCGTTGGGAAGATTAGCCCGTCTGGCACCGACCGCAAAATCACATTTGTTCACGCGCGCCCTTGCGTGCACGGAAGCCTACGCTGGACCAATAATTCAAATGGTTGCGCGGATAGCCGCTTGCCGTATCAAAACCCACTGCCTCCGGCCGGAGGATTTTTGGCGTAAAAAATCTCGCCGCTCAGAGCCAGTCTCAAATCTTCGGCGCTGAGCTGACCACTTTCGAACAAATCCATCACCCTGCGGCCGAGCACTTCTCTGCCTGGATCGCCGTCAGCGAGGCCTAGTTCACGGCATCGGGCATCAAGTGCTTTGGCCAACATGGTCAGCTCGGCAGGACAGGTAGCTCCTTGAAGCGACATTGCATCTCTCCCGAAAAGGCCGAAAGGGCGTGTCATCTTCGAAGCGTCCGCTCGCCCTTACAACTGCGGACGACGGCAATTCAACTAGAGCCAACCTTTTTCGAACTCAACATTCGAACGTATTAAAAACGCCGCCCGCGCTCCAATGGGAGGATCCTGCTACAATACGGTATGGCCGTCCGTATAGCGGTTGTCCTAATGCTTCTTTTCGCCTTCGCCTACGGTTTCGCAAAACTCGTGGAACATTATGGCAGCGTTGGCGACAGGCCCTCTCCGTGTGAAGAATTGCCCTATCCTGATTGTCCTGACCCAAAAGCTCCTCCCCGGGAAGAAACTAAGCCTTGAGCAGGTGCTTGTTTGTAGGCGGCCTCATGGCCATGGCACCGGAGTTCGCCCACCGCCAGCGGAACAACAAGTCTTTCGGCTCGTTTAGGTAAGTAGCCCCGCACGGAAGCATCAAGCACCGTAGCGGAAGGTTGCCTCGCTGGAGGATTGCTATATGGGAAAGCAACTTTTATCTGCTGCGACAGGAATCTTTCTTTTCGTAGGTATCGGAACCGCCGCTGCTCAGGACGTCATCATTCAGCCTGAGCAAGACACGGTGATCCGGGAGTATGTAAAGAAGAAGCCGGTAGCATCCCTGAGCCTTCCCGGTGTTGAGCTCAACATTGGCACCGCTCTGCCCGACACAGTCGAGCTTTACGAAGTGCCGGACGTTCAGTACCGCTATGTAGTCGTCGAGGGACGAACCGTCCTGGTTGATCCAGGTACCCGCAAAATTGTTAAGATCTACGATTGATTTTCTGCCTGAAGCCCGCCGTGCCGAAAAAGCGGCGGGCTTGTTTGCGTTCAGCCGCCAATCGCGGTAGCGGACGATGCGCTCGCGTCCTCACGGAAACCGGCGGGGTGAGCTGCCACGTTTCGTTCCCAGGCCGCCAGCATCCAGGTTGGGTTCTTCATGCTTGCTGCCATTGATCCTTCCGGCATTCCCGCAAGCAACGAGGGCCGGGCACGTTGCGCTTGCTCGACTTTCCTGACCCCGTCGCTGCCGCCCTGAAAAAGTTTCAGGCCAAGCCGGCCGCCGGCGTTGAACCAGTTCGTTCCAACCGCCGGTTGGTGGACGCGCTACCGCTCATGCGCCTAATGTCGACTTGATCCGCGCGCACCTGGCAAGCCCGCCCACCCGAGTCCCCCGCCTGGTGCAACAGCGCTTGATCGGCCCCGCCGTACTTCATGTGCGGCGGGTTTTTATTTACTCGATGGAACAACCCGGCCGGCGCGACGGTTCATCTCAACGCAGCAAGTCCCTCCTCATAAGAATTGCTGCCAGATCGGGTTGCACCGATCTGCCCGCGTCCTTCTCCCGGAAGGCGCGAGCTTTTTGCATGCTGGTTTGGGCTATTCCACATTGACCTGGCGAGCGAAGCCCTTGGTCGAAATCGTGTTGCGCTGGCTGCAATGCGGCTATTCTGTATGGCCAGTTGGGGGAACTGGCTAAGCCTTTGGATTTAATGGTCGGAGTGGCCGGATTCGAACCGACGACCCCTTGACCCCCAGTCAAGTGCGCTACCGGGCTGCGCTACACTCCGGACCGGTCGCGATGTATCGTGATAGACTGGGTCCGGTCAACCGAATTCGGCTGCTGTCCGGCCTGAAGCAACAGCAACGGAGGTTGCGGGCGCCGCGCCGCCCGCAACTGCCACTGATGGCGGTATTCCAGCGCGATGGCGCCCCAGATCAGGCCGAGCAGCAGGTAGACATGCCGCCAGTGGTCGATGTCGATGAAGGTGCCGAGCCCGATATTGCCGATGAAGGCGACATAGGCGCATAGTAGATAAGGCTGCCAGGGCCGGTCGCGCAGCAGAATGCGGAAGCCGGCGGCGATCGTCCAGCACGTCAGCGTCAGGAACGACACGAAGCCGAGCCACCCGTAATCCATCAGCATCTTCAGCCAGATGTCGTGCGTGTCCTCGCCGAACATCTTGCCGAATACGAGCGGGCCGATGCCGAACGGATGCTCCAGCGCCATCTGAAAGCCGATCGTGTAGCGGGCGAAGCGGCCGAGGCGGGCGGTGTCGTAGCTTTGTTCGAGTTGCGCGCGATTCGAGAACATCTCCGCCACGCCAGGCAGTTGCAGGATGACGATCATCGCAATGACCAGCAGTCCGACGGCCGCGATGGTCATGACGACGACGCGCAGCCGGAATTTGCCGCTGGCGCTCTGCAGGAACAAGGCCCCGGTCAGCAGGATCGCCGAAACGGCGAACATGCCCCAGGCGCCGCGCGAAAAAGAAAAGAAGATGCCGGCGGTGATGATCAGCAGCGGCACCGCCAATAGAGGCATGCGCGCGATCGAGCCGGTAAGCAGCAGATAGAGCAGGTAGATGCCCGGCAGCACCAGGAACGGCCCGAACACGTTCGGGTCCTGGAAGGCGCCGGCGGCACGGTCGTATTTGGTGAAGATCTCCGCTCCTGGAAAGGCATGGAAATAGCCGGCTATGCCGACCAGCGAAGTCAGCACTGCCGACACGACATAAGCGACGAAGATCACGCGGTAGAGACTGGGCTGGACGGCCGTTACGGAAGCGAAGAAAACCGCAGTGAGGGTCAGGAACAGCGAGACGGCGAGATAGAGCGGCGTGGCGGCGAGGTCCGGCATCTGCGTCATCGAGATCATTCCGCCGATGTTCATGATCATCAGCAGCACCAGAAGTGGCACCGCCGCGCGCTGTATGCGCATGCCGAACAAGGGCCACACCACGATCAGCCCGATCATATAGAGGTCGTATGGCGCCGGCTCGGCAATAACGAAACCGGACAGGAAGACGCCGAGGAAAACTGCCCCTGACGCAATCAGCGCAATGAGCTTGGCGTTGACCGCCGCCGCCGGCAATTCGTAGGCCGTCGCGCTCAATACGCATTTTCCGTGTTGAGCAGGCGGATCGGCGTCAGGAACAGGATTCTCAGGTCGAACAACAGCGACCAGTTCTCGATGTAATAGAGGTCGTATTCCGTGCGCATGCGGATCTTCTCGTTGGTGTCCATCTCGCCGCGCCAGCCATTGATCTGAGCCCAGCCGGTCACGCCGGGCTTGACCTTGTGTCGGGCGAAATAGCCGTCGACCACCTCATTGTAGAGAAGGTTGTGCGACTGCGCGGCAATGGCGTGCGGGCGCGGCCCGACCAGCGACAGCGAACCGAACAGCGAATTGAAGAACTGCGGCAATTCGTCGATCGAGGTCTTGCGGATGAAGCGGCCGACGCGGGTGACGCGCGGATCGTTCTTGGTCACGGTCTGCTTCGCCGTCGGGTCCGCCTTGTCGGTGTACATCGAACGGAACTTATAGACGTCGATGATTTCGTTGTTGAAGCCGTGCCGCTTCTGGTGGAACAGCACCGGGCCCTTGCTGTCGAGTTTGATCGCGATCGCGGTCGCCAGCATCACCGGCGAGAACACGATGATGCCGATGATCGAAAAGACGATGTCAAAGGCGCGTTTCGCGACCGAATCCCAGTCGTTGATAGGCTTGTCGAAGATATCGAGCATCGGCACCGAGCCGATGTAGGAATAGGCGCGCGGCCTGAACTGCAGCGCATTCGAATGCGCCGACAGCCGGATGTCGACCGGCAGCACCCACAGCTTCTTCAACAGTTGCAGCACGCGCGATTCGGCGGTCAGCGGCAGCGAAACGATCAGCATGTCGATGCGTGCGATGCGGGCAAATTCAATGAGCTCGGAAATCGTGCCGAGCTTGGGATAGCCGGCGACAACCGGCGGCGAACGCTTGTCACCACGATCGTCGAAGATGCCGCAGATGCGGATGTCGTTGTAGGGCTGCTTTTCGACCGAGCGGATCAGCACCTCCGCCGCCTTGCCGCCGCCGACGATGACGGCGCGGCGCTCCATCCGCCCGTCGCGCGCCCAGCGCCGGATCAGCTTCGCCATCACCAGCCGGAGACCCAGGATCAGCACGAAGCCAATAACGAACCACGTGCCGAAGAGCAGGCGCGAATAGTCTTCCGACATTTTCATGGTGAAGGCGGTGAGCGCCATCAAGGCGAAGGTTCCAGCCCAGACCAGCAGGAGGCGGCCGAAATTGGCGATCGGCCGCATCAGCGCGACGATCTGGTAGCAGTCGGTGACGTCGAGCAAAACGACCGCGAGGAACGAGGTGGCGGCGATCGTCAGCGAGTATTGCCAGGCAAGATAGCTGAAAAAGCCGACATAGTAGAAATAGACGGCAAGACCCGACACCAACAGCAGCGCGAATTCCGCCATGCGCAGGACGCCGCTGACCATGATCGGCGACATCGTATCGCGCCGGTATTGCGAGGCGACCTGGCGGGCAACGTCGTTCATGCCGCCGGCCGTGTTGTTCTCGGCAGGGGCGTCGAATTTGCGCACCGCGTCTAGCGAAAAACGGCGCGCGGGGTCGATTTCGTTCATGGGGCGTCCGTAGGTTTCCCTCAGGTGAATAGCAAAAGAGAGCTAAGAAACCCTTGAAACAACAGATGGCTTTGGAGACGCTTTCACCGGGGGCCTTTTGCAGCCGAGTGGATATCAGTTGCTCTACTGTTTGAGCGCGGCGAAATAGGCCTTTTCGATTTCGGCGGCCATTACATCCGCGCCGAACCGTGCCTTGAGGTCGGCGGCACCGGGCATCAGGCCTTTGTAGGCGTCGAGATCGGCCAGAGCGGCGCTTATCTTGTCGCCAAGTTCGCGCGGGTCGGGCCGGATCAGGGCAGGGGAGCCGGTGTCGAAGATTTCCGGTATGCCCCCGACCGACGTCGCGATTAGCGGCTTGCCGGCGGCAAGCGTTTCCAGAACGATATAAGGCATGGCTTCCGCGCGCGAGGGAACGACGACCAGCTTGGCCAGCGTGAAGGCGAGCCTGGCTGGCATCGGCGGCAGGAAGCTGACCTCGAGGCCGAGCTGATCTACCTTGGCGCGATAGCGCGGCAGGTCGTCGCCGTCGCCGACCATCAGCGCTTTCAATGGGCGACCGAGCCGTGTTGCGGCTCGCCCCAGCGCATCGATGAAGATGTCCGGGCCCTTGAGGTCGCGCATCATGCCGATATAGAGGAGGTCGACGGCATTGTGCTCGGTCTGCACCGGCTCGAACTCGGCGGCGCGCAGGCCGTTGTGTACGAGAGCGTTCGGAATGGGCGGCTCGCCGACCTTCCTGCGATAAGTCCGCCGCTCATAATCGGAAACAAATAGCAGGCAATCGGTGAAGCGAGCCATGAAGCGTTCGAGCGCGAAGAACAGCTTCCCCATCGCCGTGGTTTCGTCATAGTGCAGTGAGCCGCCATGCGGCGAATAAAGGCGGGCTACGCGAGACCTGGATACCCGCAACAATGAGCCGAACAGACGGGCATAGGCGCCACCTTTGGCGCCATGCCCGTGCAGCACGTCCGGCCGCAATTCTTTTATGATCCTATAGGTGCGTCGGGCCGAAGCGAGATCGCCTGGCCCGACATGCCGCTGCATCGGTGTGCGATGAATGCCGAGCGCCAGGCTGCCTTTCATCTGTTCGAACAGCCGTTCCTCGAAATCGCCGCCAGTCGTCGAATCGCAGACGATGCCGACGGCATGGCCGGCGGCGACCTGAGCCTCGGTCAGGTCGCGCACATGCCGGAAGATGCCTCCGACGGGTGAGCGAAAGCAGTGGACGATCCTGAGTGTGTCCGCCACTTGGTCAGCACATCAAAACAGGCGTTCGCGAACATAGACTGTGTCGCCGGGCAACAGCGGGTCGGAGGTCACCACGCGTCCGGTTATAACCTTGCCGTTGATGTCGCGGGTAATGTCGACGCTTTCCTGGTTGGCGCGTGGCGTGAAGCCGCCGGCGATGGCGATGGCTTTCTGCACGGTCAGGCCCGGAACGTAGGAATATTGGCCCGCCGCGCCCACTTCACCCATGACGAAGATCGGCCGGTAGCGATCGATTTCGACCGAAACGTCAGGATCGCGCAAATAGCCCTGGCGCAGTTTCTCGGCGATCTCGCCCTCGAGTTGCTGGGCGGTGTGGCCGCGCGCCGGCACGTTGCCGACGAGCGGCAGCGAGAGATAGCCGGATTGGTCGACGCTGTAGGTGTTGGTCAATCCTTCCTGCTCGAACACGGTGACGCGGACGCGGTCGCCGGCACCGAGGCGATAGGGCTGGTCGAGCACTTCATGGAAGGCGGCCGGCGTCGGCCGGTAGCTTGAGCAGCCCGAAAGCATCGATACGGCAAGCAGCGCGCGGAAAAGGGGAGCAGTGCTTTTCATGAGCGGACACGTACCTTTGAATAGCCGGCGACTCTGCGGCAAACCTTAACGATCGAGCTCGGTTATCATCCTGTTAGGGTTAATGGCCGGTAAAGGCGCGCGGCCGATGCGGGCCCGATCGACAAATGCAGATGGTTTTCAGCCTCTTGTTTGCGGCTTGTTAGCAGAGCCTAACAGGTGCTTACCGCGTTATTAACGGCTGAGTTACCATAGTTGTTTATGGTGCATGCTGACTCAGTACCGGAGCAGGGATGCATGTCCGTTCAATCCGCGGCCGCAGATGTCGACGTCGATCTCAGGCAGCTTTTCGCCAGCCTGGCGCGAAACTGGCTGCGCATCCTTGTCGTCGCGCTGGCTGTAACCGGCCTGGCCTTTGCGCTCGCCTGGCTTGCAACGCCCGAATACAAGGCGGCAGCCAAGCTGGAGATCGGGCCTCGAGAATCGGAGTTCACGCGGCCAGCCGGTGCCAACGGCAACGAGCGGTCGATTCCCGACGAAGAGGCTGTGGCCACCGAGGTCCAGATCATTTCGTCCCCTGACATCCTCAAACAGGTGGCGGCGAAGCTCAACCTCGCGAAATTGCCCGAATTCGACGAGGCGCTGAAGATGTCGGCGCTGAGCCGCACCCTTGTCCTCGTTGGCTTGAAAAGCGATCCCTTCGAGATTCCGCTGGAAGAGCGCGTGCTGGACGCAATGCATGACAAGCTCAACGTCTATGGCGTTGAAAAAACCCGCGCGATCGCTATCGAGTTCTCGTCAGAGGATCCACAGCTTGCCGCCGCAATCCCGAACGCCATCGCAAACGCCTATATCGCCTCCAAGGGCAACGCCAAGCTCGAATCGAATTCCGCCGCCACCGACTTTCTGGCGCCGGAAATCGCGGACCTGCAGAACCGGGTGAAGGAGGCGGAGGCCAAGGTTGCCGCATTCCGTGCGCAGTCCGATCTTTTGATGGGCGGCAACAATTCGGTGCTTGCGACCCAGCAGCTGTCCGAATTGTCGAGCGAACTGTCACGGGTACGCGCCAACCGCGCTTCGGCGGAAGCGACCGCCGACAGTGTGCGCAGGGCGTTGCGCAATGGCGGCTCGCTGGATGCCGTTCCAGAGGTGTTGTCTTCCGACCTGATCCAGCGCCTGCGCGAGCGGCAAGTCGAACTCAAGAACAACATCGCCGACCTTTCCACCACCTTGCTCGACAATCATCCGCGCATCCGTGCGCTGAAGTCGCAGCTCGCCGATCTCGACCGCCAGATCCGCAACGAAGCGGAAAAGATCATGAAGGGTCTGATGGCGCAGGCCGAGACGGCGAAGGCACGAGAGGCTCAACTCGTGGCCGACGTCAACACCCTGAAGGCGGCGTCCGCCCGCGCCGGCGAAGAGCAGGTGGAACTCGATGCCCTGCAGCGCGATGCCGCGACCAAGCGCCAGCAACTCGATCTCTACTCGTCCAGCTATCTCCAGGCGGCCGCACGCAAGGATCGTAACTACCTGCCTGTCGACGCTCGCCTATTTTCGGAGGCCCGGGCGCCGACCGAACCCTATTTCCCCAAGATTGGTCCGATTGTCGGTGCGGCCTTTGTCGGCTCGTTGCTCCTCATGGCGATCGTCACGTTGCTGCAGGAACTGTTTTCCGGCCGCGCCATGCGTCCGGCCGCCGGTGCCCATTTCGAACGCATCGAGCAGGTTGCGATGCCGGCTGTCCAGGCCGTACGCGTAGTGGCCGAGCCCGGCCCGCCGGTTGCCCGGCCCGAACCGGCAGTCGCCGTGATCGACCGGCTCGGTGAGTCCGACAACAGTGTCACTGAAACCAAACTGGAGCCGGAACCCGTCGCGGTGGCGGAAGCGGCTGCCGAGAAAATCGAACCGGAGTACTCTGAGATGGCTGCTGCAGACATTGAACCGGCACGTTCCACCCTCGGTGAGGTCGACATCGACAAGGCCGCGGAAAAGCTGATCGCCACCGGTGCCGCCCGCGCCATATTCGTGTCGCCGGAAGGCGACGAGGCGGCTGCCTCGGCGGTGCTGGTGGCGCGCGCAGTCTCTGACGCCGGGCTACGCGTGCTGCTGCTTGATCTCACCGCTTCGGGTGCTGCCTCGCGGCCGATGCTGGACAGCGGGCTGTTTCCGGGCATCACCGATCTGCTCGCCTCGCAAGCGCAGTTCAGCGATGTGATCCACCCCGATCTCTATTCGGACTGCCACGTGATTCCCGTCGGCACAGCCGATCCGGTCCGTGCCATGCGCGCCGCCGACCGGCTGCCGATCATCATGCAGTCGCTGACCACCGCCTATGACCTGGTCGTTGTCGAATGCGGGCCAGCGGACGCGCAAGGCATCAGCCGCCTAGTGGGCGAGGGCACCGAGGTGCTGCTCTCCATGCTGGAGCCGGACGACGAGGTGACGCAAGCCGCAGTCGCGCTCATCGAGAGCGGCTATCCCGACCTGACGCTGGTCACGCCAATCGGCCATGTGGCGCCGGGGCCAATGCCGGGGCGGCGCTCGGCCGCCTGAGGCAGTTTTCTCAAATCGAAATCAGCTGTCGTCTTCGCCTGCGGCCGGTGCTGTCTGTCCCACAGCCTTGCGGCGCAGCAGCTTGGTCAGCTTCCAGACCATTGGGCTGTGCTTGATGAATGCTTTCAGGCTTGCGCCGTGCCTGAGCGCAAGCGCCAGCGCGCGGCCCTTCAGCGTCAGCGGAACCAGCACCTCGAAATGCTGCGTTTCGACATCGCACCACAATCGCTTATAGGGTTCGTCGCCGACTGAGAAATCATAGATTTCAAAACCCGTCTCGCAGGCTTCCTGGATGTTCTCGAAGAACAGGAAGTCGCCGGGGCTGGTGTGTGCGAGGTCGTCCTCGGCGATCGCCCCGAATTCGCAGATCAGCCGCTTGCCCGAGCGGCTCGACCCGGTGACCGCACGAAGCTTGCCGGCGACTTCCAGCCCATGCAGCACGAAGCACGGGTTTTCCTCTTGAAGCGCTTCGGCAAACAGCGAGCGGAAAAAAGCGCGCACCTCCGCTTCACCGAAAACATTGACGATGCCCATCTTGCGGAAGCGGAATTCCTTCATCTCGAAAAAGGCGTCGAGCAGCCTGTTCACCTCGTCCGCAGTCCTCGCCTCGATGCGACGATAGCTGCCGACGGCCTCGAACTTGCGCGCCTGCGAGCGATGCTTCTTGCGCCTGCGCTTGCCGCTCACGCGGGTGAGCAGTGCATCAAACCCTCCGACAAGACCGGCGGCCAGCGACAGATTGGGGCTCGAAAAATGCGGCAAGGCGGAGAGCGGGTTGGCAACGCCGTCGAGATCAGGCAGCAGCCGCTCTAGCGCGACAAGATCGATGTCGCGCCGCGCCTTGGCAATCGCGGCCAGCATCGAACGGATCGCCGCGATATCGGCATTCGCCAGCCATTGCAGGTCGGCAGCGGCAAAATTGCCGTTGGCATGGCGCCCGCCCATGAAGCGCGCAACGCGGAATGCTCCGCTGCGGGTGACCTCCAGCGCCAGCGAGAAAACCGGCCTGTCGTCGGCGCGCAGCGTCGCAACGACAACGTCGGCGCCGGTATGTGCGGCCCAGTTCAGGATCCAGCCTGCGCTCTGCGCCGGGGCAAAAAGCGCCGAACGGCAGAATTCGGCGTACGCCGCCAGCGCCGCACTATCGGCAACCGAGGTCGACAGGCCGGCTTTGCCGGCCGGCAAGGCACACGGCGACGCCTCGCTGCTTGCCAGCCGATTGCCGTCAAATGACGCGGTGGCGTCAACCATACCTCAATCCTTAGGGCGTATTCGTCGCGATTGGGGGTCCGCGCAGGCGCATTCCATGCTTGATGAGCTTAGGCGCAAAAGGTGAATGAATGATCGACGGGGGCGAGGCAATCCGCAAACTGGCGCTCAATCTCGCCCGCTATTCCGGTCTTGCGCCGCTGGCCAAGCCGTTCATCGGCGGCCTTGGCGCCATCCTGATGCTGCATCGGGTCACCGCGACGCCGGAAAAGCCGAACGGCGTCAACCGCCACTTGAACATCGCGCCTGGGTTCCTCGACATCGTGATCGCCGACATGAAGGCGAACGGCTACACGTTCGTTACTCTGGACGAGGCAATCGAGCGCATCAAGGCTGGCGACAAGGACGGCCAGTTCGCGACGATCACCGCCGACGACGCCTATCGAGACAACATGACCGAGGCGCTGCCCGTGCTGGAGAAGCACGGCGCGCCGATCACCATCTACGTCGCGCCGGGACTGATTGATGGCGCTGCCGATTTGTGGTGGGACGTGGTCGAGGACATCGTCAATGCGCGCGATCGCCTGACGCTGACGACGCCGGACGGCCCGGTGACGATCGATTGCTCGAACCCAGGAAAAAAGGTCCAGGCCAATGCGCGCCTGCACGCTCATCTGACGCTGAAGGTGCGCGAGCAGGACCAGCGTGCGGTATTGCGCGATCTGGCGCGTTCGAACGGCATCGAGTTGGGCGGTTCGCGCCCGAACACGCTGATGAACTGGGACGAGCTCCGCACCATGGCCGCGCACCCGCTGGTGACGATCGGAGCGCATAGCGTCAATCATTGCAATCTGAAGCGGCTTTCCGAGAGCGACGCGCGGCATGAGATCGGCGACGTCAAGCGCATATTGCAGGCCGAACTCGGCGAGGAGCCGCGCCATTTCGCCTATCCCTACGGTTATGCCAGCGCCGTCGGCCGTCGCGAAGTGGGCCTTGTCCGCGATGCCGGCTATGCCTCGGCCGTGACGACCCGCCACGGCATACTCCGCGCCGAGCATGCCGGGTTCCTGCATGCCCTGCCGCGCATTTCGGTCAATGGCCGCTATCAGAGCGTCGCCCACATCCGAACAATGTTGTCGGGCGTGACGACGCCGCTGGCCAATGCCGGCAAGACGGTGGTGACGATCTAACTGTTGCCTCGGCCCTTCGGCCGCGGCTCCAGGATCAGCCATTTGATGATGCCCATCGCCGGCAGCACCCACAAAAGCCCGCTCAGCAGGAAGAAGATGAAGTGCGCCAGCGGCCCGGACTGTGACAATTGGGCGACTGCCACGATCGAGGCGACCATCGCATAGACGACGACCAGCAGTACCAGCAGGAAGCTTCCGATCAGCTTTTTCAGGCGAATGGGCATAACGCGATCTCGTTGATCGCTATCGCTTAAGCCGAACAGCCAATACGCGCAACCCGCCAGAAACGGCGCGACGGCGTGCCGCGCTGTCCGGTCTTGCAAGCCGGGTTGCGATGGTTCACCAATCCGCGACTTCAACTGCCGGGACAAAGCCATGGCTGCTGCCATATCCGATGCTGTGCCTTTCGCAGCCCGCGATCGCGACCTTCGCAACCGCGCGCTGGTACGTGGTTGGCTCTATGTCGTGCTCCTCGTGCTGTTTGCGCTGGTGGTGGTCGGCGGCGCTACGAGGCTCACCGATTCGGGCCTGTCGATCACCGAATGGCAGCCGATTCACGGCGTCATCCCGCCACTCAATGATGCCGAGTGGCAGGAGGAGTTCCTGCGCTACCAGCAGATCCCGCAATATGCCGAACTCAACAAGGGCATGAGCATCGAGGCGTTCAAGTCGATCTTCTGGTGGGAGTGGGTGCACCGCATCCTGGCGCGTAGTGTCGGCGTGGTCTTCGCCCTGCCGTTGCTGTTCTTCTGGGCGACGCGCCGCATCGAGCGCGGCCTCGGCACGAAATTGTCGGGCATCCTCCTTCTCGGCGCCCTGCAGGGCGCGATAGGCTGGTGGATGGTGGCGTCCGGGTTGGCCGACCGGGTTTCGGTCAGCCAATACCGGCTGGCGACGCATCTGACGCTGGCGGCGCTGATCTTCACGGCGACCATGGTGGTCGCGCGCGGACTGGCCCCACACTCCGAACCGGCCGCCGACCGATCGACGCAACGTCTGGCCGGCTTTCTGGTGCTGCTGGCGCTGGTCCAGATCTATCTCGGCGGGCTGGTCGCAGGGCTCGATGCCGGCTTGAGCTACAACACCTGGCCGCTGATGGACGGCAAACTGGTCCCCGGCGACCTGCTGCTGCTCGAGCCGGCATGGCGCAATTTCTTCGAAAACCCGAAGACGGTGCAGTTCATCCACCGGGTCGGCGCCTACACGATCTTCGCGGTCGCGCTCTGGCACATGATTGCGACACGCCGGCGTCTGCCGGGCACGACGCATGCCCGACGCGCGACGCTGCTGTTCCTGATTGTCGTGGTGCAGGCGTCGATCGGCATCGGCACCCTATTGATGCATGTGCCGCTGCACATGGCCCTGACGCATCAGGCATTCGCGCTGTTCCTGCTGGGTTTTGCCGCCGCGCACTGGCGCGGCACCAAGGGCGCTTATCCGCTGCCCCACGAGATTGCTCTCAGAGGCTGAGCCGCACCGTCCGGATCGCCATGGCGATCGCCAGCTCGCGGTCCTCGTCGACCGCATTGCGATCTTCATGATGCCATGCAGCCGACAGGCAGCCATAGGCGATGGCGTGGTCCAGTATCGCGGGCGGCGACTGGCCGAGCGTTGCGGCAAAGACTTGCGCCATATGGCCGATCCGCCGCGTATCGAGGCAAAGATCGTCTCGGTCGAGTGGGTTGTAGAACATGTTGGCCGCGTCGAAGCCGGGGTCGCCGAGAACGCCCTTCGGGTCGATCGCCAGCCAGCCGCGCGGACCGTGCATGACGTTGTCGTGGTGCAGGTCGCCATGCAGCGGCCGCACGTCATGCGGATTGGACAGCAGCCGTTCCGCGATTTCGGCTGCTTCGACATACAGGCTCTTTTCGCCGGCGGCGCGATCGGCCTTGGCCTTTTTGAACAGGCTGGAGAACCGGGTCCGCAACGGCTGGAGATCCGGCGGGGCAGGGTGCTTCGACGGCGAGACCAGTCTTGCCATTACCTCGGCCGCGATCGCGGTGGCGGCATTGTCGCCTTGTTCGGCAAGATGGTGTGACAGCATCCTGTCGCCGGCGTATTCGAGCAGCATGCGGTGGCCGTCGCGGCCGAGCAGCCGCACCGCGCCTTCGCCGCGTCGCCAGGCGAGGAAATGCTCGCCACGCAACTCGTCCTCGACATCGTCGAAAGGCTTTAGATCCTTGACGATTGCCGGTGAGTCGTCCTCGCGAGCAACCTTCCAGAGGCGGCTGCTGAAGGTTTCGGCGATGAGTTCGGGCGCGCCGACCTTCCAGCGCTTCGGAAATGCCGGCGCATCCATTCAGAGGCCGAGCATCAGATCCATGTTCTGCACGGCTGCACCCGAGGCACCCTTGCCGAGATTGTCGTAGACGGCAAGCAGCAGCGCCTGCGCCCTGTCGTCATTGGCAAAGACATAGAGCTTCATCCGGTTGGTGCCGTTGTAGATCTCCGGATCGATGTCAGGCATGCGTTCCTGATGCAGATACGGCGCCACCTCGACCACGCCACGATCAATGGAAGCAAAATGGTCGGCGATCGCCGCGTGAAGCTCAGCGCCGGTCGGTACACGGTCGAGACCGCCGAGTTGCAGCGGCACTACCGTGATCATGCCTTGCGCGAAATTGCCGACTGCCGGCTGCATGATCGGATCCTGCGAAAGCCTGGCATAGGTCCTGAGCTCCGGCACGTGCTTGTGCTGCAGCGTCAGCCCGTAGGGCAGGAATTCCGACGCATCCTCGCCCTTGGCGACATAATCCTCGATCATTGGCCGGCCGCCGCCGGAATAGCCAGAAATGCCGTTGACGGTGACCGGAAAATCGGCTGGCAACAGCCCCGCCGCAACCAGCGGCCGCAGCGTCGCGATCGGTCCTTGCGGCCAGCAGCCCGGATTGGCGACGCGCTTCGCCGAAGCGATCTTCTTCGCCTGGTCCTTGTCCATTTCGGCGAAACCATATTCCCAGCCCTCGGCGACGCGATGTGCCGTCGAGGCGTCGATCACCTTGGTGGTGTCATTGGCGATCAGCGAAACGCTTTCCTTGGCTGCCGCGTCCGGTAGGCAGAGGATCGCGACATCGGCGGCATTGAGGAACTCGGCGCGCGCTGCCGTTTCCTTGCGGCGCTCAGTCGGGATGGAGATGATTTCCAGGTCGCCGCGCTCGGCAAGCAGCGCCCTGATCTGCAGACCGGTGGTGCCGTGCTCGCCGTCGATGAAGATTTTCGGTTTCATTGCCTGCCAAAATTCCTGTTAGCTATATGCCGCTTGCCTGATTCAATCCGGCAACGCTGTGATTGCCCTGGTTCATTTCCTCGAGCCGGGCCTTTCGTTCCGCCAGCAGCCCGAGATAGTGCATGGCCACCATCGAGCCGGCAATTGCCGTTATATCGGCGTGATCATAGGCTGGCGCAACCTCGACGACGTCGGCGCCGACGATATCGACCTGGTTGATCTGGCGCAGCACCGACAGGATCTTTGCCGAAGACGGGCCTCCCGCTACCGGCGTTCCGGTGCCGGGCGCAAAAGCCGGATCCAGGCAATCGATGTCGAAAGTGACGTAGGTCCTCTTGCCGCCCGTACGGTCGACGATGGCATAGGCGATGTCGGACGCCCGCATTTCCTCCACTTCATGGCCATACAGGATCTTGATGCCGAACGTATCGGGCGCGTGGGTGCGGATGCCGATCTGGATCGACCGGTCGGGGTCGATGATGCCCTCCTTGACCGCACGGCCGATGAAGGAGCCGTGATCGATGCGCTTGCCGTCGTCGGGCCAGGTGTCCTGATGAGCGTCGAACTGCACCAGGGCCAGCGGGCCGTAGATGGCGGCATGCGCCTTGAGCAGCGGCCAGGTGACGAAATGGTCACCGCCGAGCGATAGCAGAAAGGCGCCGGATTTCAGGATCCTCGCCGCTTCGCGTTCGATCGTGGCAGGGGTCTTCTGGTGATTGCCGCTGTCGAGCAGGCAATCGCCAAAATCGACCACGGCAAGCTGTTCGAACAGGTCGCGCGAAAACGGATATTGCGGATCGTTGTCGAGGATGGCCGACGCGCGGCGAATCGCCTGCGGTCCGAAACGCGCGCCCGGCCGATTGGTGACCGCCGCGTCGAAGGGAATGCCCCACACCACCGCATCGGCGCCCTTCACATCCTTCGAATATTTGCGCCGCATGAACGACAGCGCGCCGGCATAGGTCGGCTCGAACGACGCGCCCGTCCTGGAGCGGGTGGTGAAGGCGTGATCGATGGTCCTTGGCGGCATGAAGCGATCTCCTGTGCGTCGACGCGCAACCTTATTGGCCATAATTCTCAGAATTGCGACCCCTTCGGAAGAACATGGCTATTCGGCCCGGTCACAAATCCTTGCTTGCCAGGAGAGCCCCGCATGGCTGGCCCGGAGATTGCCTAGTTAGCAACCGAAAGTAGCCGCTACGGCCGTTTCGGCCGGCATTAACCTGATTTTCCAGCGTTTGCGAAGCCGGCTTCGTTCACTAGGCTGTCACGAGCGTCGCTTAACCGGGTGTCGATCCGGTACGGAGCGATTCTCATGCGAACGACCTGTCTCATGCGAACGACTTGGCTGAGCCTTCTGCTTTCCGCGGCGCTGGCGGCCTCCCTTGGCCATGCATCGGCAGGCGAAACGCGCGCCAGGCAGATTCTCGACCGGTTCGAGCACGCCAACCAATGGCGCGACCATGTGATGGTGGCCGCGCACCGCGCCGGCGGCATGCAGGCCGGCAAGACGCTCTATCCCGAAAATTCGATCGCCGCCGTCGAGGCGTCGATTGCAATGGGCGCCGAAATCGTCGAGGTCGATATCAGGCGCTCGAAGGACGGACAGTTCGTCGTCATGCATGACAGCTGGCTCGACCGCACCACGAACTGCAAGGGCGAGGTGGTCAAGCGCACGCTGGCCGAACTCAAGACGTGCCGGTTGGTGATCGAAGGCACCGGCGCCTTTACGGGCGAGACAGTCTCGACGTTGCGCGAAATGTTGATGGCGACCAGGGACAGGATCCTCATCAATCTCGACAATAAGCTCGATACCGAAAGCCTCGCCGGCATGGTCGCGGTCGCGCGCGACCTCGGCATGGCCGAACAGGTGATCGTCAAGGAGAACCTGTGGGATGCGGAGAGGATCGCCACGGTTGCGGCCGCCATGGACGCGATCGACGGCGGCTTCCAGTTCATGCCGATCATTGCCGACGATGCGGTTCACGACGCCATGTTTGCCGAAAAAGTCAGCCGGGCGTTCCCGGTGCGGGCGATCGAACTGATCAATTGGCGGGCTGGCGCCGAGACACTGACCGAGACCGACGGCCCGCTGTTCAGCCCGCGCATGCGCGCGCTGGCGGTGAGGGGTGACTGGCACATCTGGGCCGACACCTATGCCATCGTCAACAAGCCGGGTGGCTTCCTCGCCGGTGGCCGCGGCGACGAGCTGGCGGTCGCGGCCAGCCTGCCGCGCGAGACTTATGGCTTCTGGGTCGAGCGCGGCGCCACCATCATCCAGACCGACGAACCGAAGGCCGCCATCGATTGGCTGGCGGCGAACGGTTTTCGCGTGCCCTATGCCGGCCCGGCCGAGCCGGCGAATACGGCCAGCATTAACTAGGAGCGGCGGTCGCGCTGCCAATCTCCCCCCTTGTGGGGGAGATGCCCGGCAGGGCAGAGGGGGGCGCTGTCCCTCCAGCCTATCGGGTCGATTGAGATTGCAATTGGCGTCAATTGTCACGCAGGGTTCAACAAGAGGCAGGCGATCCTTCGCGCCCCCCTCTGTCCTGCCGGACATCTCCCCCACGAGGGGGGAGATTGGCTCATCACCGCCTTCGCTAGTCTCCAACACCGGCTGGCGGCACCTCGCGCCTCGTGCGCAGGTCAAGCGGCCATCGCCACGCCCTCTAGCGCCTCGAGCGCATCCTCCGGCAGCGCGAGATCGCCTGCGGCGAGGTTCTCCCTGAGATGCGCAACTGAAGACGTGCCGGGGATCAGAAGAATGTTGGGCGCGCGGCGAAGCAGCCAAGCGAGCGCGACCTGCATGCGCGTGGCGCCGAGGCGTGCGGTGACCTTGGACAAGGTCGACGACTGCAGCGGGTTGAAGCCGCCAAGCGGGAAGAACGGCACATAGGCGATGCCGCCGTGGGCCAGATCGTCGATCAACGCATCGTCGCCCCGATGCGCCAGATTGTACTGGTTCTGCACGCAGACGATCTTGCAAATCCTGCGGCCTTCGGCGATTTGTGCAGCGGTGACGTTGCTCAGCCCGATGTGACGCACAAGGCCCTGTCGCTGAAGCTCGGTAAGCGTTGCAAGCGGGGCCTCGATCGACCCTTCGGCGGGGCCATGCGCTTCGAACATGACTCGAAGGTTGACCACCTCCAGCACGTCGAGCCCGAGATTGCGCAGATTGTCGTGCACCGCCTTGGTCAGCTCGTCGGCCGAGAAGGCCGGCAGCCATGCTCCGTCCCGGCCGCGCCGGGCGCCGATCTTGGTGACGATAACGAGGTCGTCGCGATAGGGTGCGAGCGCTTCGCGGATCAACAAATTGGTGACGTGTGGGCCATAGAAGTCGCTGGTGTCGATGTGATTGACGCCCTGCGCAACGGCTTCGCGCAGCACGGCCAATGCCGCATCGTGGTCCTTTGGTGGGCCGAAGACGCCGGACCCTGCGAGCTGCATGGCGCCGTAGCCGAGCCGTCTGACTTTGCGGTCGCCGAGGGTGAATGTGCCGGACTGGTCGACGCTGGACATAGTCTTTCTCCTTCAGGGAATGGTGCACAGATAGACGGTGTCCGATCTCGCGATAATTGGGTACAATTCGCACGGGCTGTGCGGAATGACGAACAATGCAGATTGATCTCGGGGATCTGAACGCCTTCGTGGCCGTAGCGCGCGCCAAAGGTTTTCGGGATGCGGCACGCGCCAGCGGCGGCAGTGCGTCCGGCTTGAGCGAGGCGGTGCGCCGCCTGGAGACGCAGCTCGGTGTCAGGCTGCTCAACCGGACGACGCGCAGCGTCGTCCTGACGGAGGCCGGCCAAGGCTTGCTGGCGCGGCTCGGTCCAGCCTTGACCGAGGTGGAGTCGGCGCTGGACGTGGTGAACGGCTTTCGCGAC
Source organism: Mesorhizobium sp. M0778 (assembly GCF_040320105.1). Classification (NCBI taxonomy): domain Bacteria; kingdom Pseudomonadati; phylum Pseudomonadota; class Alphaproteobacteria; order Hyphomicrobiales; family Phyllobacteriaceae; genus Mesorhizobium; species Mesorhizobium sp. M0778. Next base: position 133,837 of record NZ_JAMYPA010000011.1, read on the forward strand.
AGGCCGGCCGGCTCGCTGCGCCTCAATGTGCCGGTCAGCGCGGCGCGACTGGTCCTGCCCAGCATCGTGCCGCGGTTCCTTGCCGCCTATCCCGGTATCCGGCTGGAGGTGATCGCCGAGGAGAGCTTTGTCGACGTGCTGGCGGCCGGCTGCGATGCCGGCATCCGTTACGACGAGCGGCTGGAACAGGACATGATCGCCGTGCCGATCGGGCCGCGCGTGCAGCGCTTCGCCACCGCCGCCAGCCCGGCCTACCTGGATCGTCATGGCCGGCCGCAACACCCGCGCGACCTGCTCGGCCACGCCTGCCTGCGCGGCCGCTTTCCCAGCGGTGCGATAACGCCATGGGAGTTCGAGCGCGACGACGAGGTGGTGCGGGTCGATCCGACGGGGCCACTGATTGTGGGGATCGGCGGAGCAGCCGATTTAGCCGTTGATGCAGCGATCGCCGGCACCGGAATCGTGAAGCTGTTCGAGGACTGGCTTCGCCCGCATTTCGAGAGCGGTGCACTCGAACCCGTCCTCGAACCCTGGTGGCAGAGCTTCTCCGGGCCGTTCCTCTACTATCCCGGCCGGCGCCTCGTACCGGCGCCGCTGCGGGCGTTCGTCGACTTCATCAGGGACAGCCGGACCTGAGGTCTGCGCCAGGCCTGAACCCTGCCGCAGGCGCTGGTGAGGAGATGGCTCTGCACGAAAAGAAAAGGCCGCCCGGAGGCGGCCTTTCGATAGCGTGCAATTGCGCAGCGCTTAGCGCTTGGAGAACTGGAAGCTCCGGCGGGCCTTCGCCTTGCCGTACTTCTTGCGCTCGACCACGCGGCTGTCACGGGTCAGGAAGCCGCCCTTCTTGAGCACGGCGCGCAGCGCCGGCTCGTAATAGGTCAGCGCCTTGGAGATGCCGTGGCGCACCGCACCGGCCTGGCCGGAAAGGCCGCCGCCGATGACGGTGGCAACGATGTCGTACTGGCCGGCGCGGTTGGCAGCGATGATCGGCTGGTTGAGGATCATCTGCAGGACCGGGCGCGCGAAATATTCGGCGAACACCTTGTCGTTGACGACGATCTTGCCGGAGCCGGGCTTCACCCAGACACGGGCGATGGCGTTCTTGCGCTTGCCGGTGGCATAGGCGCGGCCCGATTTGTCGAGCTTCTGGACATGGACGGGTGCAGCCGGCTGGGTGTTGGTGTTGCCGGTGGCAGTTCCGAGTTCTGCGAGCGAGGAAAGCTCAGCCATCTTACGAAACCTTCTTGTTCTTGGCGTTCAGCTTGGCCACGTCGAGGACGACGGGCTGCTGGGCGACATGCGGATGTTCCGTGCCTGCATAGACGCGGAGATTCTTCATCTGGCGACGGCCGAGCGGGCCGCGCGGGATCATGCGTTCGACGGCCTTCTCAACGACACGCTCGGGAAAGCGGCCCTCGAGCAGCTGGCGCGCGGTGCGTTCCTTGACGCCACCGGGGTGACCGGTGTGCCAGTAATAGACCTTGTCGGTGAACTTCTTGCCGGTGAACACCACCTTGTCGGCATTGATGACGATGACGTTGTCGCCGTCGTCGACATGCGGGGTGAAAGTGGGCTTGTGCTTGCCGCGAAGATGATTGGCGATGACAGTGGCGAGACGGCCGACGACGAGACCCTCGGCGTCGATCAGCACCCACTTCTTCACCACATCCGCAGGCTTCTGCGAAAAGGTTGTCATGGATTGTTGCTTTCGGTTCGGACCTTCAAAAGAAGGCGTTTCTTGTTGCTTGGATTGGCGAAAGGCACTTGCCCGCCGCCAATAACAAAACGGCGGCCTTTGCGGGCCGCTGTTCCGTGAGGGCTTATAGGAGAGAGCGGCGACTACGTCAAGGCGCGTGAAAAGCCATCTCTGGGGTAAAATCAAGCAAAAACAATGATTTGAGCACAAGGTATTATTTTACCACATCTCCAATCCGCTTTGGCGGGATCGAATAGGTGCCCGTTGCGTGCGCTACCGTGTGTCCCTCCGGGCCGGCGACGATGTCGATATCGAACACCATCAGGCTCTTGCCGAGCTTGAGGATGCGGCAATGGCCGTCGATCGGCCCGGCCTCGGCCTTGCGGACAAAATTGATGTTGAGACTGGTGGTGACCGAAAGTGCATCCGGTCCGGCATGCGAGAGCACGCAGACATAACCGCCTATGTCGGCCAGCGTGAACAGCGCCGAACCCGATACGGTGCCGCCGGGACGCAAATGGCGCTCGTCAGCATTGAGCCGCACAACACAGCCGCCTGGAAACACCTCCAACGCCTCGTAGAAGGTGAACTGGTCGTTGAGCTGCGGGAAAACAGTCGCCACAAGCGCGTTGACGCCAGCAGCCGTCAGCACCGGCTTGAGATTGCTTTGAGCAGGCATGGCGGTCTCTCGTTGTGCCTGCCTGTTTGAGCGCAGCGTGCCGTTTCTGGCAACAGCCATTCATTATGGCAGAGGCGGGGTGTTGGACGAAGCGAGACCCGCATACTAGATTAGTCCATCACCGATCCGGAATCGCGGAGGAATGACCCATGGCCGAAATCGTCGCCATCAAGCCTGCCGTTGCTGAAGGGCCGGTCGCCGCCCGGCTGGATAAGGGCGTGTTGCGCCTGACGCTCGCCAATCCGCCGGCCAATGCTCTTTCGCTTTCAGTGATGGCGGCGCTGATGGCGGAACTCGACCGCGCCAAGGCCGACAAGTCCGTCCGCGTCATCGTCCTTGGGGCGGCCGGCAAAGTGTTCTGCGCCGGGCACGACCTCAAGGAGTTAAGCACGCACCGCGCCGATGCCGATCACGGCAGGGCCTTCTTCGAAAAGACGTTTTCCGCCTGCGCTTCACTCATGCAGGCGATCGTTCGCCATCCCAAGCCGGTGATCGCCGAAGTCGACGGCCTGGCGACGGCGGCCGGATTGCAACTGGTCGCCAGCTGCGATCTCGCCATCGCTTCGCACGAGGCGACCTTCTGCACGCCGGGCGTCAATATTGGACTGTTCTGCTCGACGCCGATGGTGGCGCTGTCGCGCAATGTCTCGCGCAAGCACGCCATGGAGATGCTTTTGACCGGCGAAACGATCGAAGCGGCAACCGCTAAGGAATTCGGCTTGGTCAACCGCGTCGTGCCGCGCGAATATCTGAATCAGATTGTCACCAAATACGCGCAAACCATTGCGTCCAAATCGTCCTTGGTCGTCAAGATCGGCAAGGAAGCCTTTTATGAGCAAGCGGAAATGGGGCTGGCCGAGGCCTATGATTACACCGGGCGCGTCATGGTCGAGAACATGCTGGCGCGCGATGCGGAAGAGGGCATTGGCGCCTTCATTGGCAAACGCAAGCCGGAATGGCCGGAGGAATAGGAGGCGGATATGGAACCGCGCATCTCCATCATCACCATCGCCACCGACGATCTCGACCGCGCCACGCGCTTTTATGAGGCGATGGGCCTGACCCGCCATGCCGGGATCACCGAGGGCGTTGCTTTCTTCCAGATGGGTGGCGCCATCCTTGCCCTGTTTCCGCGCCCAAGCGCCGAGGAGGATTCAGGCGTGACCTTCGGCAACGCGCCGTCGGCCGTCTACCTCGCCTACAACACCCGCTCCGACGCCGAGGTCGATGCAGTGTTGGCGCTGGCCAAGAAGGCCGGCGGCCGTATCGTCAAGCCGGCGCAACGGGCCTTCTGGGGTGGCTGGTACGGCTATTTCGCCGATGCGGACGGGCATGTCTGGGAAGTGGCGCACAATCCGGCTTTTCCGATCGCGGAAGACGGATCGATTTCGCTGCCGGCCTGACGAGGTTCCCCTCTGGCTCATCGCAAGCAACTGACGCGGCTGAAGGCACCCTATCTGAAGCGTATCCTGATCGAGCCCAGCCGGGTCGTCGATTGGGAAAAATATCCCTGGAACCTGCCGATCTTTCACCGCCATGAATTCGAGCTCGAATTCACCACGCCGATCACCATCATCGTCGGCGAGAACGGCACCGGTAAATCGACGCTGCTCGAAGCGATCGGCGCGCTGGCAGGCTACGATGAAGCCGGCGGCGGCAAGGGCTACATGCCGGTCGATCACTCCCGCGCCGTCGACAAGAGCGGCGCAGCGCTGGCGGCGACGTTGCGCGGCCACTGGCTGCCGAAGGTCACCGCCGGCTGGTTCTTTCGCGCCGAATCCTTCTATTCGGTTGCCCGCTATCTAGATCAGGCTGCCATCGACGCACATGAGGCGCCGCCCGACTTCCTGTCCTGGTCGCATGGCGAGGGTTTCATCAGATTCTTCGAGGAGCGCTGCCGCCGGCAAGGCATTTACATCCTCGACGAGCCCGAAAGCGCCTTGTCGCCGACGCGCCAGATCGAACTTCTCAAGATGCTGCGGCGGATGGACCAGTCCGGCACGGCGCAAGTGATCATGGCGACGCATTCGCCGCTGCTGATGGCCTGTCCCGGCGCGCGGCTGTTCCGCATCAGCCGGTCCGGGCTCGACCCGACCGATTTTCACGACACCGATCATTTCCGCATGATGCGCAATTTTTGCAACGATCCAGATGGTTTTTTCGCCGAAGCGCTGTATGAGGACGAGGCATGAACCACGACGCTTACGACAACGCCTATATCGCCGGCATCCTCAATTCGGTGAAGACCATCGCCATGGTCGGCGCGTCGGCTAATGACGTGCGGCCGAGCTATTTCGTGCTGAAATATCTGCTCGGCAAGGGCTTTTCGGTGTTCCCGATCAATCCCGGCCAGGCCGGCAAGGAGATCCTAGGCCAGATGACCTTTGCCAGGCTCGCCGACGTTCCGGGACCTGTCGACATGGTCGACGTGTTTCGCGCGTCCGCTGCCGTGCCGGGCATTGTCGACGAGGTGCTGCGGCTCGATCCGCTGCCGAAGGTCATCTGGATGCAGCTTGGCATACGCCATGACGAGGCGGCCACACGCGCCGAAGCCGCCGGCATCAAGGTGGTGATGAACCGTTGCCCCAAGATCGAATATGGCAAGCTGTCGGGCGAGATCGGCTGGACCGGCGTCAATTCCGGCGTGCTGTCGTCGAAGAAGCCGCTGATGCGGCCGGGTTTCCAGAGTTTCGGCGTTCGCCAGAAGTAGGTTCCCGCATCCGCATCTGGGAGAGCGGGAACCTCATCGTGCCGCCCGCCGATCGCTAGTACCGGGTCCACTGTCCGCCTTCGTACCAGAAGGCGGCCGAGATCCGTCCGCCGCCGTCGACCCACCACAGCTCCATGCTACTCGGGATACGGGAGACCGCGGCAATACCGCCATTGGTCGCGGCGCTGCCGTCCGGCGCGAGCTGATAACGGGTCCACTGTCCGCCCTCGTACCAGAACGCGGCCTCCATCGACCCATTCGGCCCCGTCCACCACACTTCCATACTGCCAGGGATGCGGGAAACTGCTGCAATGCCGCCATTGATCGCGGCGCTGCCGTTCGGCGCGAGCTGATAGCGGGTGGGCTGGCCGCCTTCATACCAGAAGTTGGCTTCGACCGATCCGTGCGGCCCGATCCACCAGAGCTCGAGGCTGTTCGGGATGCGCGACAGCGTGGCGATGGTGCCGCCGACGGCGGCGCTGCCGTCCGGTGAAAGCTGATACCGCGTCCATTGGCCGCCCTCATACCAGAAGGCGACTTCGATCGAGCCGTTGGGCCCGATCCACCAGACCTCCATGCTGTTCGGGATGCGCGAGACGGCTGCGATACTGCCGCCGCGCGCCGCGCTGCCGTCCGGTGCCAGCTGATAACGTGTCCACTGGCCCCCTTCGTACCAGAAGGCCGCCTCGATCGAGCCGTTGGGACCGATCCACCAGACCTCCATGCTGTTCGGGATGCGCGATACCGCTACGATGCCGCCATCGGGAGCGGCGCTGCCGTTCGGCGCCAGCTGATAGCGGGTCGGCTGGCCCCCCTCGTACCAGAAGTTGGCTTCGACCGATCCAGCTGGGCCGATCCACCATTCCTCCATGCTTTGCGGGATACGTGAGACGGCGGCGATGGCGGTGCCAGGCGCGGCACTTCCGTCCGGTGCCAGGCGATAGCGGTTCCAACGGCCACCGTCGTACCAGAAGCCGACCTCGATCGACCCGCTGGGGCTGGTCCACCAGATTTCCATGCTTCCCGGAATGCGGGCCAGCGATGCGATGCCCTTGACGCCGGGCACGTCGCGCAACGTCCCGACGAAGGTGATCCGGAAGATCAACTCGTAGGTTCCGCCGTCGCCTTCGATGATCATGCGCCGGTCCCTGACGCCGAAATCTATCAGGTCTGCCCCCTCCAGCCTGAGCTCCTGCGTGCCGAGATGGTCGTCGTCGAGCGCGAAGGGGATCGGCAGGTCGATGCCGTTCAACACGCTGCCGATGTCGCTGGTTAGCCGCGCCGCGCGATTGCGCGGGTCGGGGTCACCGAGCGACGCCGTAAGCGAGGCCGCCCCCCTGATGCTCACCAGGTTCCGGTATTGATTTGGCGAGCCGTTGTCCTGCTCCATCAGCGAGACGACAATTGCCACGTCGGCCGGATTCTGGATGGGCTGAGGGGTTCCGTTCGTGCCCCAGAACGGTTGCCCGTTCACGGTGACGGGATGCTCGTCATCGTCGTCCATGTCCTCGAAGATGCCGAAGCTGAAGACCTGGAGGTCCGGCACGGCGGGCAGTCCCGGCGCGGTGGGGCGCATGTTCGCCACGCTCACCAGGACGTAGACTTCGTCGGAAGCCGAAAGCTCGTTGGTCTCGTTGAGGCACTTGATGCTTTGCAGATTGATCAGCAGCGTCATTGAGATACTCCTTGAATAATCGCCTTTGTCCATCAGCGGATGCTTGGGAGTCCCATGGTTGTTGCCATGGTCGGAGGCAGTAAATTGCTGCCGACGCGCAGGCTGACAGAGCCGGACTTACGGATGGCTTATGGAAGAAGGCGGCGGCTTCGCGGGGTGGCAAGCCGGCGAAGCAGGCTTGTGGCGGGGAGCCACGCCGGCCCAATCTTTTGCGAGGCGCAAATCCATTCTCCTCAGCCCGCGATGCCCGAGCCGGTTGCACCGAAGGAACAAGTCGGCTGGAATTTTTCTCCTTTGCATTCGCGCCAATGATCGGCCAACAATGCCGGCCGTATCAGTGGGCAGGAGAGGAATATCGACATGGTTCAGCGCACGCCCGGGTTCAACACGCTCGCCGTCCATGCCGGCGCCAAGCCGGATCCGGCGACTGGGGCGCGAGCGACGCCGATCTATCAGACGACCTCCTTTGTCTTCGACGATGCCGACCACGCCGCCTCGCTGTTCGGGCTGAAGGCGTTCGGCAACATCTACACCCGCATCATGAACCCGACACAGGCGGTGCTGGAAGAGCGCATCGCGGCACTCGAAGGCGGCACGGCAGGCCTTGCGGTCGCCTCCGGCCATGCCGCGCAGGTGCTGGTCTTCCACAATCTGATGCAGCCCGGCGACAATTTCGTTTCAGCGACAAAGCTTTACGGCGGCTCGATCAACCAGTTCGGCCACGCCTTCAAGAATTTCGGTTGGCAGGTGCGCTGGGCCGACACCAATGACATCTCGACCTTCGAGAGCCAGATCGACGACAGGACCAAGGCGATCTTCATCGAAAGCCTGGCCAATCCGGGCGGCGTCTTCGTCGATATCGAGAAGATCGGCGACATTGCCCGCAAGCACGGCCTGCCGCTGATTGTCGACAACACGCTGGCCTCGCCCTACCTGCTGCGGCCAATCGAGCATGGCGCCGACATCGTCGTGCATTCGCTGACGAAGTTCATCGGCGGCCATGGCAATTCGATCGGCGGCGCCATTGTCGACGGCGGCACGTTCGACTGGTCGAAGTCGGGCAAATATCCGATGCTGTCGGTGCCGCGCCCCGAATATGGCGGCCTCGTCCTGCATGAGACCTTCGGCAATTTCGCCTTCGCCATCGCCGCGCGCGTGCTCGGCCTGCGCGACATCGGCGCGGCGATTTCGCCGTTCAATGCATTCCTTATCCTGACCGGTCTGGAAACCTTGCCGCTCAGGATGCAGCGCCACTGCGACAATGCGGCGGCGGTCGCCGGATGGCTTTCCAACCATCCCAAGGTCGCCTGGGTGTCCTATCCCGGCCTGCCCGACGACAAGAACAATGCGTTGCAGAAGAAGTACTCGCCGCTGGGCGCCGGCGCGGTGTTCACTTTCGGGCTGAAGGGCGGCTACGCGGCGGGCATCAAGTTCGTCGAGGCGCTCGAGCTGTTCTCGCACCTGGCCAATGTCGGCGACACCAAGTCGCTGGTCATCCACCCGGCATCGACCACGCATCGCCAGCTTTCCGACGAGCAGAAGATCAATGCCGGGGCAGGGCCGGACACGGTCAGGCTTTCGGTCGGCATCGAGGACGTCAACGACATCGTCGCCGATCTGGAACAGGCTCTCGCCAAGGTCTGATCGCCATGACCACGCCGAGATTTCTTTCCGTCGGCGTCGACACCGTCGCACCGGAACTTGGCGCACCCGCGCCGGATCGCCTGATTTCGGGCGATCCGAAATTCCGCACCTGGAATGTCGAGGAACAGGACGGCGGCCTCTATGCCGGCATTTGGGAAGCGACGCCAGGCAAATGGCGCATCGAATATGATGAATGGGAGTTCTGCCACATCCTGTCAGGGGTTTCGGTGATCGCCGAAGACGGCGGCAAGGCGCGCACCGTCAAAGCCGGCGATAGTTTCGTGCTGAGGCCGGGCTTCAAGGGGAGCTGGGAAGTGCTTGAAACGACTCGCAAGGAGTATGTGATCAAGCTTTGATCGCCTGTCGGCTGAGCCTATCGGATCGAATCCTCAAAAGCCCACGGCGAGCGTTTCCAGCCCATGGAAATGATAGCTGTCGCGAAAGCGTGGTTGTTCGGCAAGATGCAGCTGCGGCAGGCGTTCGAACAAGGTTTTCAGCGACACCTGCAATTCGAGCCGGGCGAGCGGCGCGCCGATGCAGAAATGAATGCCGGCGCCGAACGACAGGTTTTTCTGGTCGGCGCGGTCCGGCCTGAAGGCGAGGGGCTCGGTAAAGGCGACGGGATCGCGATTGGCCATGCCGAGCAGCAGACCGATCGTCTCGCCAGGGCCTACGATGATCCCAGGCCCAGCCTCGACCTCCTGATAGGCATAACGCGTGAACATGTGCAGCGGCGCGTCGAAGCGCAGGCACTCTTCGACCGTCGCGGCTGTTGCTTCCGGTGAGGCGAAGAAGCGGCGCGGGTCGCCGCCTTGCGCAAGGATCGAGCGCACCGCATTGCCGGTCTGGTGGACGGTTGCTTCATGGCCGGCATTGAGCAACAGGATCGCCGACGATACCAGCTCGTCCTCCGACAGTTTCTGGCCATCCTCCTGTGCCGCAATCAGCAGCGACAGAAGATCCTCGCCCGGCCTCTTTCGCCGCTCGGCGACGTAGCCGCGCAAAAAATTCGAAAAGTCGCGCGCGGCGCGATTGGCCGTGTCCTCCGTCTCGCGGGTGCGGCCATGCATGTACATGGCGACCATCCGATGCGACCAGTCGAGCAGCTGCGGACCCATGTCGACCCGTACGCCGAGCATCTCGGCAATGATGGTGATCGGCAAGGGAGCTGCGAACGCCGGCAGCAGGTCGACTTCCCCTGGTTCGAAACGGTCGATCAGTTCGTTGGCCAGCGCCTCGACGCGCGGCCTGAGCCGCTCGACCTGGCGCGAGACGAAGGCCCGGTTGACCAGCGTTCTGAGCCGTGTGTGGACGGGCGGTTCCAGCTCCAGCATCGAATTGGCCTCGATGCCGTCGAAGGCGCTGAGATGCGTGCGATCCTGGCCGATGCCCCGGCTGTCCGGAATGCCGGCCGGGTTCTGCCGGCCGAAGCGGCGATCGCGCAGCAGACGGTTGACGTCGTCGAAGCCGCCAAAGCACCAGAAACCAAATTCTTCCCAGAAGATGGCGCTCGATGCACCGTGCAGGTAAGCGTAGGCTTCGTAAGGGTCCTGAAAAAAAGCCGGCTCGTGCGGATCGAGCCGCAGTCGGCGGGTGGCTGGATCAAAGGCAAGGTAGGGCGGCTTCAATTCGGTCATGCCAGACCATTAGCGCATGACCCCGAAAACCGGAATCGGTTTTCGGAAAGGATCATGCGCAGATTCAAAGTGTTGGAGCGTCCTTTGCGCGTCGAAGGACGCGCGGCGCTCCAAGGCTTGCCAGTCTGGTGCCAGACCGTATGTTGGCCCTCCCGTGAGGTGAGCCACCAAAGCGGTTGTGGAAGGACGGTTTTCATGAATGTGATCGTGGTCGGTGCAGGCATTGCCGGGCTTTCCACGGCGTGGTCGCTGGTCAAGGCCGGTCACCTCGTCTCGATCGTCGAGCAGGGACCGATCCCCAATCCGCTCGCCGCCTCCGGCGACCACCATCGCATCATTCGCCGCGCCTATCGGGCCAGGACGGGCTACGGCCGGCTGATCACCAACGCCTATGAAGCCTGGGACGAAATGTGGGCCGATCTCGGCGAAAGCCATCTCGATCCGCGCGGCTTCATCTGTATTTCGCGCGAGCCGGGAGATGAGGCCGAGGAATACCGCGAAGGCATGGAAGCCGGGAACTACCCGTTCGAATTGTTCGAACCGGACGCCGCGGTCGACCGCTGGCCGTTCCTAGAACCCGGTTCATTCCGCTATGCATATTTTTCACCGGACGGTGGCGCCTTGCACTGCCGCAAGATCGCCTCGGGCCTCACCAGATGGCTGCGCGCGAACGGCGCCAATGTCTACGAAAACAGCAAGGTGGTCGAGATCGACGCCGACGCCGGACATGTCGTGCTTGCGAGGGGCGAAACGATGCAGGCCGACCGGATCGTCGTCGCTGCCGGCGCCTGGGTGCTAAAACTGTTCCCGGAGCTGGATGGCGAGCTGAAAACCTGGCGCACCGCGCTCGCCTATGTCGAGCCGCCGGTGGACCTGAAGGCAGCCTGGCAGGCAGCACCGGTTGTGCTCGACGTCGGTGGCTCCGTCGACGGCTACGTGATCCCGCCCTCCGGCGCCGCCGGCATGAAGTTCGGCTCAGGCCTGCACCGAGTACCGACCAGCGATGCCGACTGGAACCGTCAACCGGTACCGGGCGAGGGTGAGGCGATCCGCAACCTGTTTTCGCCGCCGATTGCGCGTATCGCGGAGTACAAGGTCACCGAGGTGGTCACCTGCGCCTACACCTTCACCGCCGACCAGAAATTTCTGGCCCACCAAAAGGGCAGATGCCTGGTCGTCTCGGCCTGCTCCGGCCACGGCTACAAGTTCGGCGCGGCAGTTGGCAGAAGGGTTGCGGCCTGCGTCGGCAATGGCGATGTCGACGGCCTGAAGAAATGGCTCAGGGCCGAGGCGGCCTGAGCGCCTAGTATCGGCAATGCCTCGGAATATGCACGCGCCGCCAGCTGGATGAGCCCTCCCTGACCACCACGCGGCGCGCCACTGTCTGATAAGACGCTGGAATGTCGATGATGCGCCGTTGCTCCGGCCGCACCTGCACCTCTTCGGCGACGCTCTCGTATTCGGCGGGGAGGACAACGCGCCGCCGGCGTTCCGGCTCAACCACGACGATCTCGGCCACACGTTCATAGCGCGCCTTGTGCCTGACCTTGCACAGGACCTTGCGACCATTGATGATGCGCCATTCCCAGGAATAGCCGCCGTCGTCGACCCTCACGGACCGGTAGATGGTGCGGGTGATGGCGGGCGCGATCTCGTAGCTGACGCGCGCCGGCGCGATCTGCACTACGCGCTCGCGCGTCCCGTAGATTGGCGCCTCGTATTCCACCTGCTGGCCGGCCGGACTGACGAGCACGTCCTCATAGACCGTGTCGTAGACGGCCGGCCGGTTGACCTTCTCGTAGCATTCAACCGCGCGTCCGCTGGCAGCCGTTTCGGATGCCATGCCGAGTACGGCGATGCCGGTAAGAGCCAAGGAAGCAGTTTTCCTGATCATCGCACTCCCCCTGTTTGAACTGCGTGAAGCGGGTTCAACGTTGGATTGTAGGGCAAGCCGCGGCTGGAAAAAGCGGTTTCACCGCTTTTCGTTAAGCGATGCGGTTAAGAAACTGCTAAACAACGGCCAAGCATGAGCGTCCCTTCCGGCGGCAGGAGAGGGCTGCCGGCACGGCGACGGGCGAAACTTGGTTTGGAAACCTTGATTCGACTTAACCGGATGGCTAGGAGAGGCGGCCTTGCGCTAGGGTGAGCCGGCATCCTATTTACACAATAACGATCCAGAACCGATTCTGCCCGATTGCAAATCTCCGGCGCCGGAATCCCATCCTCAAAAAGGGATAGTCCATGAAGAACCCCGTCGAAACCTACATGAACCTCGTTCCGATGGTGGTCGAACAGACCAATCGCGGCGAGCGGGCCTATGACATTTTCTCGCGGCTCCTCAAGGAGCGCATCATTTTCATCACCGGCCCGGTCGAGGACGGCATGGCGACGCTGGTCTGCGCGCAGCTGCTGTTCCTCGAGGCGGAGAATCCGAAGAAGGAAATCAACCTTTATATCAACTCGCCCGGCGGCGTCGTCACCTCCGGCATGGCGATCTACGACACCATGCAGTTCATCAAGCCTGCCGTGTCGACGCTGTGCATCGGCCAGGCCGCATCGATGGGATCGCTGCTCTTGACGGCGGGCCACAAGGACATGCGCTTTGCGACGCCGAACGCCCGCATCATGGTCCACCAGCCGTCCGGCGGCTTCCAGGGCCAGGCCTCCGATATCGAGCGCCATGCCCAGGACATCATCAAGCTGAAGCGCCGCCTCAACGAGGTTTACGTCAAGCACACCGGCAAGAGCTACGATGAGATTGAAAAAACGCTCGACCGTGACCATTTCATGACTGCCGACGAGGCCAGGGATTTCGGCCTCATCGACAAGGTCATTTCGTCACGTGAGCCGGTCGAAGGTATTGCCTTATAGGCACGCGGTGGCCCTGCGGTGGCAGTGAGTGGCGGGGATCACACGCTTTTGGCGCAGCTTGCGGCATTTCGGCCACAATTGGCTGTTCCCTCGACGGGTGCAATTGCCTACGTTAAGGCTATGTTGATTTTCGACGGCTTAGCTTTGCGTGGGGTTGTTCGAATCATTGCCCCGTTTTCCGATTTGTGTTTCGTACGGAATGCGTTGCGGGAGCCGGGGCACTGGCGGCGGCGGATTCCCGCGATAGATTGAATATGCGCCCTTTCAACCAGACCATCGGCGGGCGGCCATGAAAGGACATGAAAATGAGCAAGGTCGGCAACAACAGCGGTGATTCCAAGAACACGCTTTATTGCTCGTTTTGCGGCAAAAGCCAGCACGAAGTGCGCAAGCTGATCGCCGGGCCGACGGTGTTCATCTGCGACGAATGCGTCGAACTGTGCATGGACATCATCCGCGAGGAGAACAAGACCTCGATGGTGAAGTCGCGCGAGGGCGTGCCGACCCCGCAGGAAATCCTAAAGGTTCTCGACGACTATGTCATCGGCCAGCCCTACGCCAAGCGTGTGCTGTCGGTGGCCGTCCACAACCACTACAAGCGCCTCGCCCATGCCGGCAAGAACAACGACGTCGAGCTGGCGAAGTCGAACATCCTGCTGATCGGCCCTACCGGCTGCGGCAAGACGCTGCTGGCGCAGACGCTGGCCCGCATCATCGACGTCCCCTTCACCATGGCCGACGCGACGACGCTGACCGAGGCCGGCTATGTCGGCGAGGACGTCGAGAACATCATCCTGAAGCTGTTGCAGTCGGCCGACTACAATGTCGAGCGCGCCCAGCGCGGCATTGTCTACATCGACGAGATCGACAAGATCTCGCGCAAGTCGGACAATCCCTCGATCACCCGCGATGTGTCGGGCGAGGGCGTGCAGCAGGCACTGCTGAAGATCATGGAAGGCACTGTCGCCTCCGTGCCGCCGCAGGGCGGCCGGAAGCATCCGCAGCAGGAATTCCTGCAGGTCGACACCGCCAACATCCTGTTCATCTGCGGCGGCGCTTTCGCCGGCCTGGACAAGATCATCTCGGATCGTGGCAGGAAGACCTCGATCGGTTTCGGCGCCATCGTCGCTTCGCCCGAGGATCGGCGCACCGGCGATGTTTTCCGCCTGGTCGAGCCTGAGGATCTGTTGAAGTTCGGCCTCATTCCCGAGTTCGTCGGCCGTCTGCCTGTCCTGGCGACGCTGGAGGACCTCGACGAGCCGGCACTGATCCAGATCCTGACCGAGCCGAAGAACGCGCTGGTCAAGCAGTATCAGCGGCTGTTCGAGATGGAGAATGTTGACCTGACCTTCCACGAGAACGCGCTGTCGGCGATCGCCAAGCGCGCCATCGAGCGCAAGACCGGCGCGCGCGGCCTGCGTTCGATCATGGAAGCGATCCTCCTCGACACCATGTTCGAGCTGCCGGCGCTGGAAGGCGTGCGCGAAGTCGTTATTTCGGAAGAGGTGGTGTCAGGCAACGCCAGGCCGCTCTACATCTATTCCGAGCAGAAGGAAAAGAAGGGCAACGTCAGCGCCTGACGTGAGCCGGCAATGGATTTTTGTGAAACGGCGCCGCAGGGCGCCGTTTTGCTGTCGCACACTGCGTACGGCGCCGCGTAATGGCCGCGGATTGGAGGGACGGACCGTGTTGACCCTTGATCTTTACCCCCTGTGCCTCCAACTAATGGCAGAAGGCCGTGGTGCCGAATTCTGTGCTGTAAAACTCCCGTCACAAACGGTGGTAGGCGGAACGATCCCCGGTCGTTAATATGAGATTCGCGGTTGGCCGATTGGCGGCCGCGACATGAAAGGTTGGACAATGGCCAAATTATCCAAGGCTCCCAGCGACGGCGTCTTCGCAGTCCTCCCACTGCGCGACATCGTGGTGTTCCCGCACATGATCGTTCCGCTCTTCGTCGGGCGTGAAAAGTCGATCAAGGCGCTGGAAGAAGTGATGGGTCAGGAAAAGCAGATCCTGCTTGCGACCCAGATGAATGCCGCCGACGACGATCCGGAGCCCGATGCCATCTTTGACATCGGCACGCTCGCCAATGTGCTGCAATTGCTGAAACTGCCGGACGGCACCGTGAAGGTGCTGGTCGAAGGCGCCTCGCGCGCGAAAATCGTCGCGTTCACCGACCGTCCCGACTTCCATGAAGCCCGTGCTGCGGCGCTGGTCGAACCGGAGGAGGAAGAGGTCGAGGTCGAGGCGCTGGCCCGTTCCGTCGTCACCGACTTCGAGAACTACGTCAAGCTGAACAAGAAGATCTCGCCCGAAGTGGTGGGTGCCGCCAGCCAGATCGACGACTATTCCAAGCTCGCCGACACGGTCGCTTCGCATCTTGCCATCAAGATCCCCGAGAAGCAGGAGATGCTCGCCACGCTTTCCGTCAAGGAACGGCTGGAGAAGGCGATGGGCTTCATGGAAGCCGAAATCTCGGTGCTCCAGGTCGAGAAGCGCATCCGCTCGCGCGTCAAGCGCCAGATGGAGAAGACGCAGCGCGAATACTACCTCAACGAGCAGATGAAGGCGATCCAGAAGGAGCTCGGCGAAGGCGAGGACGGCCGCGACGAGGCCGCCGAGATCGAGGCGCGCATCAAGAAGACCAAGCTCTCCAAGGAGGCCCGCGAAAAGGCAGAAGCCGAACTGAAGAAGCTGCGGACGATGTCGCCGATGTCGGCTGAATCGACCGTCGTGCGCAACTATCTCGACTGGCTGCTGTCGATCCCGTGGGGCAGGAACTCCAAGGTCAAGCAGGATCTGGCCTTTGCCCAGAACGTGCTCGATACGGATCATTTCGGCCTCGACAAGGTCAAGGACCGCATCGTCGAATACCTCGCCGTGCAGAGCCGCCAGAAGAAGCTGAAGGGGCCGATCCTGTGCCTCGTCGGACCTCCCGGCGTCGGCAAGACCTCGCTCGGCAAGTCGATCGCCAAGGCGACCGGTCGTGAGTTCATCCGCATGGCGCTGGGCGGCGTGCGCGACGAGGCCGAGATCCGTGGTCACCGCCGCACCTATATCGGCTCGATGCCCGGCAAGGTCATCCAGTCGATGAAGAAGGCGAAGAAATCCAACCCGCTCTTCCTGCTCGACGAGATCGACAAGATGGGCCAGGATTTCCGCGGCGATCCGTCATCGGCTTTGCTCGAGGTGCTCGATCCCGAGCAGAACTCGACGTTCATGGACCATTACCTCGAGGTCGAATACGACCTGTCGAGCGTGATGTTCGTGACGACGGCGAACACGCTGAACATCCCTGCGCCCTTGATGGACCGCATGGAGATCATCCGTATCGCCGGTTACACCGAGGACGAGAAGATCGAAATCGCCAAGCGTCACCTGATGCCCAAGGTGATCCGCGACCACGCGTTGCAGCCGAAGGAGTTCTCCGTCGGCGAGGACGCGATCCGCGGCATCATCCAGACCTACACCCGTGAAGCGGGCGTCAGGAGCCTGGAGCGCGAGCTGATGAAGCTCGGGCGCAAGGCGGTGACCGAGATCCTGAAGACGAAGAAGAAGACGATCAACATCACGGCGGACAATCTTGCCGATTACCTTGGTGTTCCGCGCTTTCGCTTCGGCCAGGTCGAGAGCGACGATCAGGTCGGCGTGGTCACCGGGCTCGCCTGGACGGAAGTCGGCGGCGAGCTGTTGACGGTGGAAGGCGTCATGATGCCCGGCAAGGGCCGCATGACGGTGACCGGCAATCTGCGCGACGTGATGAAGGAATCGATCTCGGCGGCGGCCTCTTACGTCCGCTCGCGGGCCATCGATTTCGGCGTCGAGCCGCCGCTGTTCGACAAGCGCGATATCCACGTGCACGTGCCAGAAGGCGCAACGCCTAAGGACGGACCGTCGGCTGGCGTGGCGATGGCGACGGCGATCGTCTCGGTGTTGACCGGTATCCCGGTCAAGGCCGATGTGGCGATGACCGGCGAGATCACGCTGCGCGGCAGGGTGCTGCCGATCGGCGGCCTTAAGGAAAAGCTGCTTGCCGCACTGCGCGGCGGCATCAAGAAGGTGCTGATCCCGGAAGAGAACGCCAAGGATCTGGCGGAGATTCCGGAGAACGTGAAGAGCGGCATGGAGATCATTCCGGTCTCACGCGTTGGCGAAGTGTTGCGCCATGCGCTGGTGCGCATGCCGGAACCGATCCAGTGGGTCGAACCCGTCAATGCGCCGGCCGTGGTCGATGTCGGAGACGAGGCTGGTAAATCGCTGGCGCATTAGTTCTTGCTAAAGTTGCAATGCACAAAGAGAGAGCCGGGCCTTGAGCCCGGCTTTTTCATGTGAAGAACCCCGGATTTCCGGGCTTTTTTCGACTTTCTTGGCGCTTTTCGACTTGGTTGGCGGAGCGCTTCTTTCTAAAGTCCGTTTCCTGCCGGATGAGTCGAGTGTTCCGGTTTTCTCATGGAAGGGAATTTTTATGAACAAGAACGAACTGGTGTCCGCTGTCGCCGATGCCGCGAGTATTTCGAAGGGTGACGCGCAGTCGGCGGTTGATGCGGTGTTTTCCGTCATCACCGGCGAACTGAAAAAGGGCGGCGATGTCCGGCTTGTCGGCTTCGGAAATTTCACCGTGTCAAAACGCGCCGCGTCGACCGGCCGCAATCCGCAGACCGGTGCGGAAGTGAAGATCCCGGCGCGCACCGTGCCGAAGTTCTCGGCCGGCAAGGGCCTCAAGGACGCGGTCAACTAAGCGCCCTCCTAAAGTCTTTCAGAGAAAAGAAAAGCCGGCATATCCGGTTTTTCTTTTCTGTGCCCGCAGGTCGTTGGAAAGGCGGCGCTATGCCGTCGGCGCATCCGTGCGCATCAAGCCTTCTTTCTTGAGATCGGCCCACAGCGCCGATGGCAGTTTTGTGTCGAGCAGCGAGCGATTGCTTTCGACTTCGCCCGGCCGCTGGCCGCCCGGGACTACCGACACGACCGAAGGATGCAGCAGCGGGAACTGCAGTGCCGCCTCGATCAGGCGCACGCCGTGGCGCTTGCAGACGGCCTCGATGCGGGTGACGCGGTCGATGATATCCTGCGGCGCCTCCGAATAATTGTAGTAGGCGCCGGGCTTCGGCCCGGTTGCCAGGATGCCGGAATTGTACGGCCCGCCGAGAACGATGCCGATGCCGCGTTGCTGGCATAGAGGCAGGAAAGACTGCAGCGCCTCCTGCTCCAGCAGCGTATAGCGCCCGGCAAGCAGGAACAGGTCGAAATCGCCGCGCTCGGCCAGCGTCTGGGCAACCGGCCACTCATTGATGCCGCCGCCGAACGCCTTGATCACGCCCTGGTCGCGCAGTGCCAGCAATCCATAGTAGCCCGAGCTCATGAATTCCTGGATGCGCTGGTCCGAGGCTTCCTTGCTGCCATGGGTGAAGATGTCGACATCGTGCACGAAGAGGATGTCGATGCGGTCGACGCCGAGCCGTTCCAGCGAGGCTTCGAACGAGCGCATGACGCCGTCATAGCTGTAGTCGTAGACCTCGCGGCGCGACGGCGTGTCGAAGAACTTGCCGATGCCGGTGCGCTGTTCCGGCGGGCAGGCGCGCATGATGCGCCCGACCTTGCTCGACAGCACGTAGTCGTCGCGCCTCTTCGAACGCAGGAACGGATTAAGCCGCGTTTCTGCGAGGCCGAGCCCATAGAGCGGTGCTGTGTCGTAGTAGCGGCAGCCGACCCGCCATGCCGCCTCCAGCGTGGCATTGGCATCCTCATCGGACACGGCGCGATAGAGATTGCCGAGCGGCGCGGTGCCGAAGCCGAGCTCGGTGAAGTTGATGCCGCCATTGCCGATGCGGTCGAAATGCCGTGTCTTCATATGCTGTCGTTTCCTCATTTGCGATTTGCCGTGACACTATCACGGCTGTAGCGCATCAAAAGCACTGCGTGCCGTTGGACACCAATTTTCGCGGTGATAGCATGAATGAAAACAAGCTGTTCGGGGCAAATGTGACTGAGATGTTCATGTGGTTCTCCGGTACCTGCAAGCTGGTGCAAATGTCATGACGGACGACGGCGAAAACCTGTTTGGGATTGCGCTGAGCGAGCTTGGCACCGTGCTGGAGCGTATCAACGAAAGCCGCATTGACGCGGCTTGCGCCATCTTGGCCGGCGCGAAAAAGATCGTCACCTATGGCTGCGGCCGCGAGGCGCTGCAGGTCCAGGGTTTTGCCATGCGGCTCTACCATCTCGGTCTGCCGGTGTCGGTCGTCGGCGACATGACCACGCCGCCGCTGGGCGCGGGCGATGTCTTCCTCGCCAGCTCCGGCCCGGGCGAGACATCGACGGTGCTGACCTTGATGCGGGTCGCGCGCGAGGCCGGTGCCGTCGTCCTGCTGCTCACCGCGCAAGCCGACAGCACTGCCGCGAAGCTGGCCGACTTCACGCTGCTTATCCCGGCTCAGACCATGGCCGACGACCAGGGTCCGGAAAAGACATCCGTCCTGCCGATGGGCTCGGTGTTCGAAGGCGCGCTGTTCGTCCTCTTCGAAGTGATGGTGCTGAAGCTCAGGGATCTGACCGGCGTCTCGCCGGAAGCGATGCGCGCCCGCCACACCAATATGGAGTAGGTGTCATGCGCTACGAACTGATGCTGCCGCACCAGATCCGCAAGGCGATCGCCGAGAACCGGCCGGTCGTGTTGCCGCTCGGTGTGCTCGAATATCACGGCGAGCACATGGCCGTCGGCATGGACACGCTGGCCGTGGTCAAGAGCCTGGAACTGTTCGAAACGGAGGCCGAAATCGTCATTCTGCCGCCCTTCTATTACGGCGCGGCAAGCTATGCCGTTGCGGCGCCGGAAGGCAGCGGCTCGGTGCAGGTCGGCGGCAATGTGCTGGCGCCATTTGCGGAAGAATTGTTCTACAGCTTGCTGCGCATTGGCTTCCGCAACATCCACGCCATCATTCACCACCAAACCGAGAATTTTGCTGCCGGCATGCCAACCGATCTCGCCTTCAAGGGCGCCGGCCGACAAGCGATCTTCCGCTTCCTGGAGAAAGAACGCGGCGAAGGCTGGTGGGGCTCTGCGGCGATGGCTGACTATTATGCCGAGCACGCCGAGGGCAGCAATTTCTTCAACTGGGTACAGGTGCATCCGCTGATGCCGGCTTCAATGCACAGCCAGTACCCGTTCGACCATGCCGGCACCGGCGAGACGTCACTGATGCTGGCGCTGTGCCCGGAAGCGGTGGATGCCGGCCGCTTCGCCGACAACACCGGCTGGTACACGGCAAGTGCGCCCGAAGCCTCGGCGGAACTGGGGCAAAAAGGGGTTGCCATGATCCTCGATCATTTGCGGGCAACACTTTTGGGTTAGTGCGGTTTTTCCTTCTCCCGGCGCAGTTATTTCACCGCGCCCGCGGTCATGCCCATGATCAGGTAACGCTCGAGCGCGATCCCGATGACGGCGAGCGGTGTGATGGCCGCGGTGGCAAGCGCTGCCATCGACCACCAGTTGATGCCTTGTGAGCCGGTCTGGCTCGCCACCATGACAGGAATGGTCTTGGCATCGGTCGAGGTCAAAAGCGCGGCGAAGAAATACTCGTTCCAGCACAGCACCATCGCCAGGATGAAGGCGGCGACCATGCCCGGCAGCGCGATCGGCATGACAATGCGCAAGAAGGCGCCCCAGATCGACAGGCCATCGACGAGTGCTGCCTCCTCCAGCTCGACAGGGATCGAATTGAACTGGTCGCGCATGATCCAGATGACGATCGGCAGCACCATCAGCGTGTAGAGCAGGATCAGCCCGACGCGCGTGTCGAGCAGGCCGACTTCCCGGTAGAGCACGAGGAAGGGCAGGGCCAGTACCACCGGCGGCAGGATCAGCTGCGACAGGAAGAAGAAGGAAATGTCCTCGTTCCTGAACCAGGCGAACTTGTAACGATAGCGGGTCAGCCCATAGGCGGCGAGGCTGCCGATGACGATGGCCAGGGTCGACGCGCCGACCGAAGTGATGACCGAATTCATGAAGCGCTTGATGAATTCGTCGCGCACCGTCGACGTCCGAAAGATCGAGTCCGGCGACAGGCCAAGCGAACGCCAGCCCTTCCAGTCGGGTTTGAAATCGACGAACGGGATCAGATGGCCCTGGGTGACGTCGACCGCGGTCTTGAACGAGGTGGTTATCGTCCAATAGATTGGGAACAGGCAGATGAAGGCCCAGAAGATGAGGGCACCGTAGATGAAGACGCGGTTGGCGAAGAACGCCGCCGGCGAGCGGATTTCGGAGGCGGCAAAGTCGGTGGTTTGAACGCTCATCTTGCCGGCCCGATCAGTTGACGTTGCGCACGAAGCGGCTGGCGAATTTCAGCAGCCAGGTCACGAAGACAATGATGATGACCAAATAGGCCATCGCCAGCATCGTGCCGTAGCCGACATTCGAGCGGTCGCGATATTCGCGGTAGATGAAGCTCGACACCGAATCAGTCGCGCCGCCCGGGCCGCCGGAGGTGACAGTGATGATGATATCGGCGAGCTTCAGCTTGAAGATGATGCGCAGGATGACCGCCGTCACCGACACCGGCAGCATCAGCGGGAAGGTGACTTGCCAGAAAGTCTGCCAGGCGGTGGCGCCATCGACACGCGCCGCCTCGAGCACCTCGCGCGACATCGCCTGCAGGCCGGCGAGCAGCATGATCATCATGAACGGGATGAACGTCCAGGCATCGAGCACCATGATCGAAATGCGGGCGGTGATCGGATTGGAGAAGAAGGCCGGGTTTTCCCAGCCGAGATGCCGCGCCAGCGTTGCGGCGGGCCCGAAGCGGTATTCCATCAGCGACTTGCCGATCATCCACGACACAGCCACCGGCGACAGCATCAGGGGCATGAGGAAGACGACGCGGAAGAATTTTCGCGCCCGGATCTGCGCGTTGAGCAGCAGCGCCAGGCCAAAGGCGATGACATATTCGACGAACACGGCCAGCACGTAGAGCACCATGTTGAACAGGGCGTTGCGATAATAGGCGTCGTTCAGCATCTGCCAGAAATTGTCGAGCCCGTTGAACTGCCGGCCGCTGAAGGAACTGAGGTTCCAGTCGGTCAGCGCGATGTAGAAGCCGAACAATGTCGGGAAGATCACCATGGCAATGGTGAACAGCAGCGCCGGCAGCAGGAACAACGCGCGCTGGCCATTCTCGCCGCGCGTCAGCACCTGGCCGATGCCGAGCGCGACACCCCACAGCACATAGGCGTAGACCACCGGCCGCCACGTCTCGAAGCCGATAGTGTCGACATCGCTCTTGTAAAGGATCTGCAGCGCAATCACCGCCAGAAGGCCTAGCGTTGCAGCAGCCATCAGCGCCCAGCCAAGCCGTTTGCGGCTCCGCGGTATCAGGTCGGATGGCACGGCGCCTGCCGGCCATTCACTTGTCGACAGAGTCTGGTCAGCCAGGGTCCGGTCAGCCACGCGTCTTGCCCGTTCACAGGAGGCTCGATGACCGGCCGAGCCGGTCGAGGCCAAGTCGGTCAAGGGGAGGTCCGGCGGCTGTACGCCGCCGGACCAAGTTTCACTATCTCAACCTACATGCCGAGTGAGGCCTTGTAGAGCTTGATCTGGTTGTCGCGGCCGATCTGGTCGGTCAGCTTCTCCCAGGCGGCTGCGATGGCGTCGGCGCCTTCCTGCGCCTTCATCTTGCCGGCAAAGGTGTTGGCCAAAATGTCCTCGGCGGCGCTGTAATACTGGAAGATGCCGGGGATACGCGGCTCGATCGCCGCGTTCGGATGGTTGTAGCTGTCGGCTTCCGACTTCAGATACGAGGTGATGAACGCCTCGTCGTAGCCCGCCGCCACCCATTCCGGAATGTTGAAATGCGAGTTGCGATAGGGCTGGAAACCCGACGGATAGGCCGCGCACCAGAGCGACAGGTCCTTGCCGCCGAGATGGGCGGCGGCAGACCAGGCCGCCTTCTTCTTCTTTTCGTCGCCGTCGACGCGGGCCATGACATAGACGCCCCAGCCGAGATAGGCGCAGTTCGGCGCATGGTTCGGCCCGCTGGCGAGCTTGTCCCACTGGCCGGTCTTGGAGTTGTAGACATCGTCCGAGCCCGGCAGGATCGAGAAGCCGGTGATGTCGCCGACGACCGAGGAATCGTTGGTCTTGACGTTCGAACCGACGTCGCCCCACCAGGTGACCATCGAACCGGTGCCTGCCAGGAATTGCTGGAAGGCGGTGGTATTCGGGTCGGCGTTGATCTGGTCGGCAGGTTCGGAGGGCAGGGCATCGATGACGTCCTGGATCGCCCGCACCCATGCCGGATTGTTGACGCGCGGCTTCATCGTGTCGGCATCGAACAGCCATGCCTTGTCATCGGGATGCTTGGCGTAGGCGCTGGCGCGGCTGCCGAGGAAATAGAAGCCGAAACCGCCCCAGGGCTTGGGCGCATCGAGGTAGCCAAAGACATCCTGGCCGTTCACCTGCTTGCCCTTGAGGAATTTCGTCACCGCCTGCACCTGCTGCCAGGTCTTCGGCACGCCCCATTCGCCTTCTCCGCCGCCGTCCTTCCAGGCTTTGGCGAGGTCGGCATCGGCGAACACGTCGGTGCGGTAGTTGAAGTTATGCGCGTCGCCGTCAACGGTGACGCGATATTGCTTGCCGTCCCAGGTGCCGACCGGCGGCTGCAGATAGGCCACGACGTCCTTCATGTCGATCTGGTCCTTGACCCAGTCCGGCATCTCGGAGGTGAGACCCTTGCCGCAGACGTCGCCTTCGAACGGTGCTCCCATTTCGATGATGTCGAAATCGACGGTGCCGGTCGCAATCGACTGCTGCAGGCGGGCGTTGTAGTCAGCCTGCGCCAGGTCGATCCAGTTGATCTTGGCGCCGGTATAGGTCTCCCACGGCTTCAGGAAGCCGCGAAACAGCACATTGTGCAGGTTCTGATTGTTGAGGCCCATGAAGGTGAGTTCGACACCGGCGAATTCGCCTTCCTTGACATTGGCCTTGGTGGCGCCCAGGCAAAGCTCGCCGACCTGCTGGAAATCGGCATCGGTCGGCTGACCCTTGCCGACGCCCGGGATCTGCAGGATCTGCGCGCGCAGGTCATCGGCGGCCGCAGCCGGGCGCGTCAGGGCACCAAGTCCGGCGCTTGAGGCCGCGGCGAGGGCGGCCATGCTGGCCGCTCCCTTCAGCACGTCGCGGCGGGTGGCCCCGGCGCGGACAAGTTGGTTATAAAGGCTGACTTTCATCTCGTTCCTCCCAGAAGATCAATCGTGAATTGGTTCAGATGGTGGAGCGCCGATTATGTTCCCCAACGACAGCGACTCCCGTAAATAGCGGCCCGAATTCTCCCTCCCGCGACGCCTCGCATTGAGTGCCGGACAAGCGTACCGGTGCGCCCGTAACAGGGTCATAAGCCGGGCACTGTCACTATTCGCACAACGAAGTGCGGTGTCAACGTGAATGGGTTTTTTATCTATAAGAGACCGACTTGCCCTCGCCGTTTGCGTTGTTTAGCTTCACGGCAACTGAAGGGGGAATGATGGCTCAAGTCGCGATCCGCAATGTGGCCAAGGCGTTCGGAACCGTCAAGGTTCTGCACGATGTCAGCGTCGACATCGCCGACGGACAGTTCGTGGTGCTGGTCGGGCCTTCCGGCTGCGGCAAGTCCACGCTGCTGAGGATGGTGGCCGGGCTGGAAACGGTTTCCGGCGGCACCATCGCCATCGGCGAGCGCGTCGTCAACCATTTGCCGCCGGCCAAGCGCGACATCGCCATGGTGTTCCAGAACTACGCGCTCTATCCGCACAAGACGGTCGAGCAGAACATGGCCTTTGCTCTCAAGCTGCGCAAAACTGATCCGGCGGTGGTCACTGAGCGGGTCAAGCGCGCCGCCGACATCCTCGACCTCAACCCCTACCTCAAGCGCTATCCGCGCCAGCTCTCGGGTGGCCAGCGCCAGCGCGTCGCCATGGGTCGCGCCATCGTGCGCAACCCGCAGGTGTTCCTGTTCGACGAGCCGCTCTCCAATCTCGATGCCAAGCTGCGTGTCCAGATGCGCACCGAGATCAAGGAACTGCACCAACGACTGAAGACCACCACCATCTACGTCACCCACGACCAGATCGAGGCCATGACCATGGCCGACAAGATCGTGGTGATGCGCGACGGTCGCATCGAACAG
This sequence comes from Mesorhizobium sp. M0778, assembly GCF_040320105.1. NCBI lineage: Bacteria > Pseudomonadati > Pseudomonadota > Alphaproteobacteria > Hyphomicrobiales > Phyllobacteriaceae > Mesorhizobium > Mesorhizobium sp. M0778. Next base: position 158,907 of record NZ_JAMYPA010000011.1, read on the forward strand.
GTCGGCGCGCCGCTGGAATTGTTCGACCGGCCGGCCAATCTGTTTGTCGCCGGCTTCATCGGCTCGCCCTCGATGAACCTGCTCAAGGGCGTCGTGCGCAAGGGCGACAAGCCCGTCGTCGAGATCGCCGGGACGCCGTTCCCGATCGCATCGAGCAATACCGTGGAAGATGGCCGCAATGTCGTCTACGGCGTGCGGCCCGAGCATCTCGAAATCCATCCAGATGGTGTCCCAGCGAAGATTTCGGTGGTCGAGCCGACCGGTTCCGAGACTCTCGTGTTCCTGCGCTTCGGCGAGGGCGAGATGGTGGCGCTGTTCCGTGAACGCCACGAGTTCAAGCCGGGCGACACACTGCACCTGAAACCGCGGCTCGACCAGGTGCATCTCTTCGACGCAGAGACCGGCAAGCGGCTCTGATTTCGCCCCAGCAAACCTCGCGAGGAATACCATGCTCAAAGGACTCAATCCCCTGCTCAATGCCGATGTGCTGCAGGCGCTGCGGGCGATGGGACACGGCGACGATCTGATTATCGCCGACACCAATTTCCCGTCCGATTCGGTGGCGCGCCAGACCGTGCTTGGCAAGCTGCTGCGCATCGACGCATCGGCAGCGGAGGTCGTCAAGGCGGTGCTGTCGCTTTATCCGCTGGACACCTTCGTCGACGATGCCGCCGCGCGCATGGAGATCGTCGGCAAGCCGGACGAGATTCCCGCCGTGCAGCAGGAAGTGCAAAAAGAGATCGATGCCGCCGAGGGCAAGGCCTGGCCGATGATCTCGGTCGAGCGCTATGCCTTCTACGAACGCGCCAAGAAGGCCTATTGCGTCATCCAGACCGGCGAGCGCCGCTTCTATGGCTGCTTCGCATTCCGCAAGGGCGTCGTGCCGCCGGATGCGGAGTAGCGACATGCCGGGCAGACCGATCGTTATGAAGCCTGTTGTCATATTGGGCGTCTTCGTCGCCGACACGGCCTACCGCGCCGCCCGCCAGCCGCGCATCGGCGAGACGATCCTGGGCACGTCCTTCACGCTCGGCCCCGGCGGCAAGGGCTCCAACCAGGCGGTGGCGGCCGGCCGGCTCGGCGCCGACGTCACCTTTCTGACCCGCCTCGGCGTCGATCCCTTTGCCGAGATGGCGAGACAGACCTGGAACGCGGCCGGCGTGAAGAGCGCTGTCATCGACACACCGGAAAGCTACACCGGTGCCGCCTATATCTTCATCGAGGAGACGAGCGGCAACAACGCCATTATCGTCAGTCCCGGTGCGGCCATGCTGATTTCGCCCGCCGATATCGAGGCAAATGCCGAACTGATCCGCGCGGCCGGGGTCTTCGTCAGCCAGCTCGAACAGCCGATCGAGGCGGCGATGCGGGCGCTGGAGATCGCGCGTGGGGCAGGGGTGACCACCATCCTCAACCCGGCGCCGGCGGCAAAGCTTCCAGACCGCATCTATACGCTTTGCGACTATGTCACGCCGAACGAAACCGAGGCCGAGGAACTGACCGGCATCAAGGTGTCCTCGATCGACGATGCCCGCCGTGCCGCCGACAGCCTGCTCGAGAAGGGCGTTGGCACGGTCATCGTGACGCTCGGCGAAAAGGGTGCGCTGCTGCACACTGCCGATCGTTCCGAGCATGTCGCAGCGGTCGCCGCCGGCCCGGTGGTCGAGACCACAGGCGCTGGCGACGCCTTCAACGGCGGCCTGGCTGCCGCGCTGTCGAGGGGGATCGAACCTCTGGAAGCGGTGCGCTTCGCCTGCGCCGTCGCCGGCATCTCGGTGACGCGCCCGGGCACCGCGCCGTCCATGCCGACGCTGCAGGAAGTCGAGGCGCTGCTCGCCGAGGGGTGAAGCCCGGCACTGCGGGATGAGACTGTAAGCGGGAGCGAATGGGTTAGACCCGACTCTTGTCCGAGAAGCTATTGTCTTCTGGCTCGACCACAAACAGGCGGGCAGGTCGATGGATGAGGATCAATGCCAGAATTCGAAAGGAATGGACCTAGACTGGGTCACGAAGAAGATGATTTTTGACAAATCAACGTCGACATTTCTCCGACATCAAGGGGACGTGACCCCAAAGGAGAAATGGCGCGAGTGACGGGGCTCGAACCCGCGACCTCCGGCGTGACAGGCCGGCACTCTAACCAACTGAGCTACACCCGCGCATGGACGAGCACGTGTCAGCCGTGTTCGTCGTTGGGGCGGTGGATAAGGGGTAACCCACCGGGTGTCAAGCGGACCCGGACAGCATAACAGCAAACAGGAGAAGGTTTTTTGACAAGCCGAACTTTGTTGCCGAAACCGGCTCCCGGCCAAGCCACTCGCCGCTCATTTGGCCTTGCGAAGCCGGCCCTAACTGCTTAAAGGTCCGGCCCGGGGCGGGCGATTAGCTCAGTTGGTAGAGCGCTTCGTTTACACCGAAGATGTCGGCGGTTCGAGCCCGTCATCGCCCACCATTTTCCTCGATGTGTTCAGTTTGGGCTACACCGCTCAAGCTGATCGCCCAGGTGAGACGCGTCCGACCACTGTGCTACTCGGACTTTGGTCTGATTCAAACTGTCTTTCCGCAGGGACTTAAGTCTGATCTGCTTGCCTCTCATGAGGGAAACGATTGCCGAAAGCTACAACTTGCAGTATCTCAATTGCGTATGGGCATGGGCGGGAGCGAAAATATTCCTGGATGGCTTGCGAGTCATCTTCCGGACGATCCCGTGATCGCAGGAGATCTCGCGGATAAGATATCGAAGGAAGCTGAAAAAAACCGGCTTCCAGGCGAACGGGTTGTGAAGACAACCCGTAACGAAGAAGACACCTTCAAGAAAGAACAAGTCGAAGCTTATCCCGACGCCGCGGTTGCAGGAGTCTTTGCCAGCGGTTCATTCCTCGCCCTGTTGGTATTAGCCATTTATCTGCTTTATGTGCTCTCGATTGTGGCCGGGGGAACGGTCGTGGATGTTCCCTTGCCGCCCATACTGAACTAGTAGACGCTCCGCCAACACTCGGATTAGCCCCGCACCGTGTTGATGCTGGTGACTTTCGTGTCTGCGGTGGAGCACGCGACGAAGGTTTCGTTCCCGCGGCAAAGGTGTTCACGCGGGCAACTGGCTGCTGCAGAACGGCAGCATTGTACTTCCATAGGCCTCCCGGTTCTTTGCAACTTGGGCGATTGGCTTGTCGCAGATCAGCCTGCAATCGCCGGAGCGTGAGCAATCCGTTTCGCCACATAAACACAACGCTTTGATGAATCAGCGTCCTGCACCACCTCAAATCCAATCGCCTTGTAGAACCTTAGCGCGCCATCGTTCTCCGGCATGACTTCGAGGTGGATGCCGGTCGAGCCGCTCGCGGCAAGCCCCTGCTTGAGGAAGGCCATCGCGCGCCGGCCGATGCCTTTCCCGCGCGCCTGCGGCAACAGGTCGATATGGCCATGCGACGGATAGGCGGTCAGCGCAGGCGGAACAGCGAAATCGGGATGATGGACCCGATGCCGCGCCCAGTCGCTGCCGCGCCAGCGCGAGCTGTCGGGTCCGGGGTCTGCCACGCGCCGCTGAAGGTCGGGATACCAGTCTGATGCCAGGCTGGCATTGAAAGCGCCCGTATCGGCCGCGCCAAGCAGGTAGCCGGCCGCACCTGCGGGACTATCGATAATGAAGGCCAGCTCGGGTTCGAGCACCTGGTAGGGAATGGTGTAGAGGAGGCCGAGCAGGTCCGGGTCGTCCTCGCGGCCGCTGGCGTCCTTGCCGGCATCGCCGGTCTTGAGACAGATCATCGCAAGCGCTGCATGATCGGCGGTGGTCGCCCGGCGCAGGAAGAAACCGCCGCCGAAATCGACGATCATGGCGGCAGCAGCCGGAAATCCTTGCCCTCGGGCAAAAGCTGCCCGCCGTCGACGATAATGGTCGTGCCGGTGATGTAGCTGGCGTCGTCGGAGGCCAGGAACAGGAAGGCATTGGCCACGTCGCGCGGGCTGCCGAGGCGGCCGAGCGGGATGGCGTCTTCCATGTTCTTGATGAAGGCCGCACCGCGATGCTGCTCTATGCCTTCGGTGAGGATGTTGCCGGGCTCGACGCCGTTGACGGTGATGCCGTAGCCGGAGAATTCGAGCGCAGCCGAACGGATCAGCCCGTTGATGCCGGCCTTGGTCGCCGAATAATGGCCGTGGCCGGGACTGGTGACATGCGGGCCCGTGATCGAGGAGGTGAACAGCATGCGGCCAAAACGCTGTGCCTTCATCGGCACCAGCGCCGCGCGTGCGGCGACAAAGCTGCCGCGCAAATTCACCGCCATGACCCGGTCCCAATCGTCGGGACTGGTGTTTTCCAGCAATTGCCAGGGATAGATGCCGGCATTCTGGACCATGATGTCGAGCCGGCCGTGATGCGCTAGCGCCAGCGCCACGGCGGCTTGCGCATCGGCCATCTGTGAAATGTCGGTGTGTATGAAGGCGGCGCCGAGCTCGTCCGCAGTCGCTTGCCCGGCCTCAACCTCGGTATCGGCCAGGACAAGCGTCGCGCCCTCTTCGGCAAAGCGTTGTGCGATGCCCTTGCCGATGCCGCGCGCACTTCCGACGATCAGCGCGACCTTACCTTCCAGACGGCCTGTCATGCGAGCCTCTGGCGGATGGTTTGCTTGAAGGCGTCGAGCAGCACGGCGGCGAGGACGAGCAGGCCGTGGATCACCTGGGTGAAGTTGGCCGGCAGGCCCATCAAATTAATCGCCGTATTGATGGCGGAGAGCAGCAGCACGCCGGCATAGACACCGGGCAAGGTGCCGACGCCGCCCTTCAGGCTGACGCCACCGATGACGACCGCGGCGAAGGCGTTGAACAACAGGCCGACGCCCAGATTGGCGGTGGCGCCGGAGGTACGGATTGCCAGCAGCCAGCCGGCAAGGCCGGCGATGGCACCGGCGAGAACAAAGGCTATGACCAGGTTGCGATTGACGCGGATGCCGGCGCGGAACGTCGCCGTCTCGTTGCCGCCGATCATGACCAGGTGCCTGCCAAAGGGCGTCTTGGCCATGATCAGCGAGAACACCACGAAGCACGCAATGGCGATCCAGGCCGTCAACGGCAGGCCGCCCAGGCGCTGGATGCCGAACCAGCGGATTGCCGGCGCAAGGTCTTGTGCCGAGCGGCCACCGGAGATGACCAGCACCAGGCCGCGTACCCAGATGTAGGAGGCCAGCGTGATGATGAAGGCGCTCATCTTCACCCTGACCACCAGATAGCCGTTGAAAGCGCCGATGAGGGCGCCGACGGCAAGCGCGATGAGCAGCGAAACCGGAACCATCAGCCATTGCGGCTGCAACTGGATGCCAAGGCCGATGCCCGACGAGCAGAACAGGATGCCGACCGCCATGGCGCTGAGCGCCGCCACCGATTCGACCGACAGGTCCATATGGCCGGCGATGATGACCAGCGCCAAGCCGATCGACATGACGCCGAGCACGCTCGAGGCCTCGATGATGTTGGCGAAGATGCCGAGCTGAAAATAGTTCGGGATGAGGATGGAAAAGACCACCAGCACGAAGACCAGCATGAACCAGACAAGATTGTCGAGGATGAACTCGAGGGTTTGGCGCGTGCGAGGGTTCATCTGCGGATCCGGTTGGCGCATGACCCGAAGAACCACTCGGTCGTCGGAAAGATCAGGCGCGGTTGAAAATTGCTGCAGCATTCCCGTGCGCGTCCGTTTGAACGCACCGGGCTGCAGGGCTGGGCTCCGGGCCTGCGTGGCCCGGAGCTTCTGGCGAGTTCGCTATTCGACCGGCTTTATGGTTTCGGCCGGCGGCTTCATGTTGCCCCAGAAGGCTGGGTTATCGACATTTTCCTTGGTGATCGCAGCGCCGGGGATCTTGATGTTCGGCCCCCACGCTTCCTTGGTCAGGGTCGATTTCAGGCCAAGCACATCATATTCGCCGGGCTTGATCTCCTGCTTGTTGACCACCTTGTCCATGAACATGGCGACCGCCGCGGCCTGGGCGTAGAGCGGCTGCTCGACTTCGACATTGAGCCAGCCCTTGCGGATCAGGTCGAGGCCGACCGGAGCGCCGTTCGAACTCATCAGCATGACGTCGCCCGGTTTCTTGCCGGCGGCCTCGAGCGAGGCGACGGCAGCGACCGAAAGATGCGCGGCGTGGCTGAAGATCAGGTCGATGTCGGGGTTGGCGAGCAGCTGGTCGTTGACGATGGTCCCGGCTGCATCCGCCGCCCATTGCATGGCCGGCAGCGAGATGATCATGACGTCCGGGAACGCCTTCATCTTCTCCTCGAAACCCTTCTGGATGTCGAGCGTGTAGGGGTCGCCCGGATCGCCGAGCACCTGCAGGATCTTGCCTTTCACCGAGCCGTTCTTCGCGGTCAGGAGTTTTTGCGCCTGATCGGCGGCGACGTAGCCGATCTCGACGGTTCCGGCCACCGAGGTGAAGTCGGAAGGCGTCGAGGTGATCTGGCGGTCGAACTCGACGACCGGGATGCCGGCGGCACGGGCGGCCTCGATCGACGGTTTCAGCGCATTGAAATCGACGGCGGCAAGGATGATCGCCGACGGCTTCAGCGCGATGACGTCGTTCATCTGCGATTGCTGAGCGTCGGTCTTGTTGTCGGCGTTCAGCGTCTTCATCTCGTAGCCGACCTGCTTCAGGAACAATTCCAGCGCGCTCACCGAGCCGGTCTGGAACTCATCGAGCAGTGTCGGCACCATGTAGTAGACGGTGCCCTTGGACTGAGCGAATGCCGGCGTGAGCGTGGCAAAGGCCAGTGCCAGGATACCGAAGACGGAAAGAAGTATTTTCTTCATGTCGTTCGCTCCTCTTGCGCCGGACCCCTCATTTGTCCCTCAGCTCGCCGGTCCGGCACCGGCAAGCGTCTCTCCGGTGATCATGTTGATCACCGCGTCGGGACTTGTTTTGCTGCGTGCGACATCGCCAGCCACGACGCCTTGCCGGATCACCACGATCCGGTCGGCAACCTGGAAGGCCTGTTGCATGATATGAGTGATGATGACGACGCCGATACCCTGGCTCGCCACCTGGCGGATCATGTCGAGGCCGCGCCGCGTCTGCTCGACGCCGAGCGCTGCGAACGGCTCGTCGAGAAGCACCAACTTGCCGCCAAAATGCACGAACCGGTTGAGCTCGATGGCCTGCCGCTGACCGCCGGAGAGGTGCTCGACATTGGTGCGAAGCGAGGGAATGCGGGTGCCGGCGCTGGCCAGCGCCTTTTGCACCACCTGCTCCATGGCGCGCTCGTCGAGCACCGGAATGCCGAGAACCTTCCTGGTGATCTCGCGGCCCATGAAGAAATTGGCGACCACGTCGACATTGGTGCAAAGCGACAGGTCCTGGTAGACGGTCTCGATCCCCGCGGCCTTGGCCTCGGCAGGGGATTTGGCGAGGAATTCCTTGCCTTCGAACAGCATGCGGCCGGAACTCGGCTCGAGCCCGCCGGCAATGATCTTGACCAGCGTCGATTTGCCGGCGCCGTTGTCGCCGAGCAGCGCCACCACTTCGCCCTTGCCGATCGAAAAGCTGATGCCTTTCAGTGCTTCGATGGCACCGTAATTCTTGGCAACGTTATCGAGCACCAGCAGCGGTTCGCTCATGCCGCGATCCCCTTGTTATGCAAGAGATCCCGCCCGCGTTCGCGTTCGGCGGTGAAGATCTGGCCGAAGCGTGGCGAAAGCACCCCTGAGACGGCAAGCGCTGCGGCGCCGCGCAACACCGCATGCTGGCCGCCGCGCGCGACGCTGACGCGGGGCGTCGTGCGGTCGCTTCGCGCCGAGACCGAGTTGGGCAGGTGCGCAGCTGCGCCGGCCAGCCTTTCGAGCAGGTCGGTGGAGGCCAGCCCGCCAAGGATGATGGTTTCGGGGTCGAACAGGTTTTCGATGATGGTGATGGCGTTGCGGAAGATCGGCGCGATCTCGCTCACCCAGTCGGCGTCGGCAATGTTGCGGCGCCGCAGCGCCTCGAGCGAGAGATACCGTTCGAGGCAGCCGCGATTGCCGCACGGGCAGGGCTCGCCGCCCGGCACAGCGGGAATGTGGCCGATTTCGCCGGCATTGCCCCAGGCGCCGCGCAATGCGGCTCCGTCATGCACCATGACGCCGCCGAGGCCGACACCGAAATAGAGATAGTAATATTCGGAATAGGCCGTGCCGAGGCCATAGAGGCGCTCGCCGATGGCAGCCGCCGCCATGTCGGTTTCGAAAAAGGCCGGCAGCCCGGTCGAGGCGGCCAGCCGCTCGCGCAGCGCCACATCCTTCCAGCCGGTCATGGTGGTCGGACCGACAAAGCTCATGGACTCCACGCCAAACGGCCCGGGCAACGCCATGCCGATGCCGAGGACGCGGCCACCGGGCCGCAGTGCTGTCAATTCGAGCACCATGGCGCCGATCAGCTCGAAGGCGTGGTCGGGCGTTGCATTTGGGGCCTCGCGGTAGCTGCTCTCGATGACATCGCCGCTGAGGTTGATCAGCGCGGCATTGATGCCGAGCGGGGTGACGTGAATGCCGACGGCATAGCCGCCTTCCGGATTGATCCGCAGCGTTGCCGGGGGCAGTCCGCGCCCCTTGGGCTCTTCGCGCAGCGACAACACGTAACTGTGCTCTTCCAGCTCGCGAACGATGGTCGACACCGTCTGCACGGTGAGCCCGACCCGCCTGGCAATGTCGCCGCGGGCGATCGGCCCGTGAAGGCGAATGGATTCGAGCACGATGCGCCGGTTGTACGGCCGCCCGAACTCCTGATTGGTTCCCCGCAGTGCCATGCCTTGCGCCCTCGAGAGAGGCCAGACTGGCACCGAAGATTTATTCAGTCAAATGGAATTCAAAAATAAATTTACAGCCCGCGCACAGCGAACCTGGCGGATGGCCGCTCGACGGAATGGTCAATAGCGGATGGCACGGCGCTCCAGCAGAACCACGATTGAGAACATCGCGATCGACAAGGACGACGACAGCACGATTGCCGCATAGAGCCGGTCCGACTGATAGTTAAAGGTCGCCTGGATGATGAGCGCGCCGAGGCCCTTATCCGACCCGATCCACTCGCCGACAATAGCGCCGATCACGGCCGTGGCCGAAGCAATTCTCAGCGAGGAGAACAGCATCGGCAATGCTCTTGGCAGGCGCAGGCTCCAGAAGATCTCCCAGCGCGTAGCCGATAGCACCCGGAACAGTTCGTGCTCGTTGTCGCTGGCCGAGTCCAGCCCGCGGATCATGTTGACCAGCGTCGGGAAGAAGCAGATCACCGCCGCGATCACGATCTTCGGCGTCATGCCGAGCCCGAAGATCAGGATGATAATCGGCGACAGCGCCAGGATGGGAATGGTGTTGAAGAACAGCACGACCGGAAAATAGGCCGCCTGCAGGATGCGGCTGTGCACGAACAGCACCGCCAGCAGCACACCGGCAAGATTGCCGATGACAAATCCCGCCAGCGCCTCGATCAGCGTCGGCCAGAGATTGCTGAGCAGCAAAGCAAGACTCTTCCGGAACACGCCTGATATGGCCGTCGGCGTCGGTACGATATAGGCCGGCACGCCGAGCCATGGCAGCAGGAACTGCCAGGCGAGCAGGATCGAGGCCGCGCCAAAAACGGGCAGGGCGACGGCCAGCGCCGATGGCAAGGGCGCCTGCCTCATGAGGCCTGTTCCAGCGCGCCGCGCAGTTCGGCCATCGCGGCAACGATCGCCGGATCCTCGCGCGAACAGCGGTTGCCTGCCTGCTTGAACGGCCGCATGTCGAGGTCTCTCGCCAGGCGGCCCGGATTGGCGGCGAGAACGATGACCCGTTCTCCGAGATAGGCGGCTTCGGCGATCGAATGAGTAACGAAAAGGATGGTCGCGCCGGTGCGCCGCCACAACGACAAAAGCTCGTCGTTGAGGCGGTCGCGGGTGATCTCGTCCAGCGCACCGAAGGGCTCGTCCATCAAAAGCAGCCTGGGTTGCCCGAGCAGTGACCGGGCGATCGCCACGCGCTGGCGCTGGCCGCCGGACAATTGGTGCGGCAGACGCTCACCGAACCCGGCAAGCCCCATCAGATCAAGCAGCTCGTCGGTTCGATCGTCTATTGTCCGGGTAAGCCGGCCTTGTCCGACATCGAGCGGCAGGTGGACGTTGTCGCGCACGGTGCGCCAGGGCAGCAGGGTCGAGTCCTGGAAGACGAAACCGACATCGCGCCGCGAACGGACAGCATGCGGTGTGTCGCCAAGCACGGTGATCGAGCCGCCGAGCGGATCGAGCAAGTCGGCCACCACCCTGAGGAACGTCGACTTGCCGCATCCCGAAGGTCCAAGGATCGACAGGAAGGAGCCGGCCTCGACCGACAGGTCGAGACCGGAGAGCACTTTCACCACCGGCTGCCGGCCGCTATAGCCGACATCCAGCCTGCGGGCCTCGATCGCCTTCGCCATCAAGCGGCGGGCGCGTCGAGCTTGGGTCGGTCGGCGGCCGACAATTCGAGTATCTTGGTGGTGTAGACATCGGCTGCCGCGGGCCGGCCGTTCGGGTATTGGCCGACCTTGTCCAGCAGCGCCAGCTGCTCCTCGATCGAGGCGGGATCGAAGGTTCCCCATCCGTCCTTGACGGTTGCACCGTCAAAGGAGAGTTTCAGCACCAGATTGATCGTCTTCTGCTCCCAGCCAAGGTCCATTTCCGGATAGGCTTCGACCATCTTCTTGACGGCTTCCTGCGGATTGGCGTGCACCCAGCCCCAGCCCTTGGCGACGGCGCCGATGAATTTCGCCAGCATTTCCGCATCCTGTTCGATCGCTGTGTCGGTAGCGAAATAGACGTCGGCATAGGAGTTCAGCCCGAGGTCGCGCACCAGAAGATCGATCCTGTCGTCGCCGACGACGCTCAGCGCCTGGGTGTTGGTGATCCATCCGCCAATCGCGTCGACGTCGCCGCGCACCAGCGGCGCCTTGTCGAAGCCGACATTGACGACGGTGACCTCGGACGGATCAATGCCGTTCTTGGCCAGGATCTCATCGATGACGAAGCGCGCCGTCGGCTGGATGCCGATCTTTTTGCCCTTGAGGTCGGCCACGCCGCGGATCGGCTTGGCAGGCTTCGAGGTGAAGGCATAGGGACCGGTGCGGAAGCCACAGGCGATGATCTTCACCGGCACGCCGCTGGCACGCGCCGCGTAGAGCTGCGGCGTTTCGGAAAACTGGCCGAGTTGTGCGGCGCCCGAAATCACCGGCGGCACCGTCGCCGCATTGGGACCGCCCGGGCTGAATTCCACCTCGAGGCCCACCTCCTTGAAATAGCCGTTGGCGACCGCGGCGATGTCGCCAATCTGTCCGTTGGACATCAGCCAATCATACTGGATGACGACCTTTCCGGCAGCCTTGGCGCCCGGCGTCAGCACGAGCTGCATTCCGGCCGAAGCTGCCGCGACAGCGGCGAAGCCGGCTTTCACGAAGCTGCGGCGGTTCATGTCGTAGTCTCTGTTCCCACTCATTTTTTGCTCCTGTTGCAAGACGTTCTCGTCTCTTCATTGCGCGCCGTTCCCGTGGCGCGGCGTCGTCTACGGCTGTTCGTCGTGATAGTCGCCGGGGCCGCCGTCGAGCCAGGCGTATAGTTCCCAAAGCGTGTCGTCGGGATCGGTGAAATATGCGCAGCGCGCGTTCCAGACATAATCCTCCGGCGGGCCGTAGAAGGGCACGCCCTTGGCTGCCAGTTCGCCATGGAGCCGGTCGATCTCGCCGGGCGCGTCTAGCCTGACCGCCACGCAGACCTTGTGCGCCTGGCGCGGCGACCTCAACTTCGAGACGCCGGTGTGCCGGTTGATGTGATCGATCTCCCACGCCGCCAGCGTGACGCCCTCGCCATGAAAGTCGGCAAAGCCCTCGGCGCGACGCCGCAGGCGGAAGCCGAGTTTTTCGACATAGAATTCAACCGTCCGCTCGATATTTTCGACGAGCAGGCAGACGTCCGAAATCGCATATGCGCCTCCGACCGGCATGGCTACCTCCCTGTGCTGTGCGCGGCGCGCGATGCTGGCAGTTTGACGCCGACGCGGTCGGCGGCGCCGACGATGTGGGCGCGCATCGCCGCCTCGGCGGCCGTGGGATCGCCCGCGACCAGCGCCTCGTAGATGCGCACATGCTCCCCGACATTGACTTCGACCAGGTCGTGCAGCGGATTGGTGAGGCGCGCGTAGTGGATCGAGCGGCGGATCTGCTCGCAAACGAAGGAGATAAAGGTGTGGATGTAATTGTTGCCGGTCGCCCGTGCGATCTCGCGATGGAACAAAAGGTCGGCGTCGATGCTGCCTTCTTCCCAGCGCTCCTCGCCGCTCATCCGGTCTAGCGCCGCCTTGATTGCGTCGAGGTGCTCCTGCCCGCGCCGTTCGGCGGCGAGCGCAGCTGACTCGGCTTCCAGTATGCAACGCAGCTCGAACAGCCGCTCCATATTCCCGGTCGCTTTCAGCGCCTCGCCATCGATCCGGATCGAGGCGCGCTGCTCCGGCGCCAGCACGAAGGCGCCGACGCCTTGCCGGGCTTCGATCATGCCATCGGCCCTGAGTTGAGCGATCGCCTCGCGCACCACATTGCGACTGACGCCGAATTTTTCCGAGAGCTGCTGCTCGGTCGGCAGCCGCGTGCCCGGATTGAGGTCGCCGGATTCGATCTCGCGGCTGAGGAATGCGGCGACGCGATGCGGCAGCGCCTCCACCGTGCCGATAGCGGCCAGTCTTTGCTTCATGGAAAGGTCTCCATTGGTGGCAGCAGGCAGCCGGGATTCATTGACCCCTGAGGGTCGATCGTTGTTTTGAGGGCCGTGATGAGCCGGCGATGGGCAGGCGCCAGGCCGGCCCAGAAAGTGCGATGACGGGTGCGGCCGATACCGTGCTCGGCGCTGATCGAGCCGCCAAGCGCGCCGACGATCTGGTAGAGTCCGGCGGTGATCTCCGCGCCCTGGGCACGAGCTTCACCCTCGGCGAGCCCAAGCGGTGGCAGCACGTTGAAATGGATGTTGCCGTCGCCGGCATGACCATAGGCCTGCGGCAGCCAACCAGGATGTTCCAGCGCCACCAATTGGCGGGCCTGATCGATGAGGGCAGGGATGTCCGATATCCTGACCGCAAGGTCGGTGCGCACATGGTAGCCGCGTCTTGCCTGGCCCTCGACCAGCCCTTCGCGGATCGCCCAGAAGGCCCTAGCCTGTGCGACGCTTTCAGCAAGGACGGCCTCGGCAACCAGACCGCTCTCAATGGCTCCGGCCAGGAAATCGACCAGCATGGAGCGCAGATCGACCGTAGCACTTGCGGAGAGTTCGATCAGCACGTGGACGGGAGCTTCGACCGGCGAAACGATGTTGGCATCGATCAAGCGCGCGAGCGCGATGCACTCCGATCCAATGATCTCGAAGGCCGAAATCAGATCGGATGAGGCCCGGCGAGCCTGCCGGAACAGGGTGATGGCCGCTTCGAACGAAACGAGACCGAGATAAGCGGTCTCGACCCGGGCCGGTTTCGGAAACAGCTTGAGCTCGACGCCGGTGATGATGCCGAGCGTTCCTTCGCTGCCGATGAAGAGCTGCTTCAGGTCGTAGCCTCGATTGTCCTTGCGCAGGCCGGAAAAGCCGCTCCACAACTCGCCATCGGGCAGGACGACTTCGAGGCCGAGGATGATATCGCGCGCCATGCCATAGCGCAGCACGTTGGTGCCGCCGGCATTGCTGGCCGCATTGCCGCCGATCTGGCAGCTTCCCTGCGCGCCGAGCGCCAGCGGAAACAGGCAATCCTCTGCTTCTGCCGCATCCTTGATGTGCTGCAGGATGCAGCCGGCATCGGCCTGCAGGACGAAATTGTCGGCGTCGACGAGACGGATGCCGTTCAACCGCTCCAGACTGACGACCACCGCGCCACGGGAGTCGATGTCGATTGCACCCGCCACCAGCCCCGTGTTCCCGCCCTGTGGGATGATTCCGAGCCCGAGCGTGCCGCAGAGCCGCGCCACAGCCTGGACTTCGCTGACGGAAGCAGGCTTCAGCACCGCAAGGGCTCCGCCGCGATGATCCCCGGACCAGTCCAAAAGGTATTTCGCCATGCCGGCAGCGTCGGCGGTCACGCCGCTTTGTCCGACAGCGCCCTCCAGAGCATTCAGAATTTCAGGCGGGATACCATGAACGGTCATTACAAGCCTGCTGGACTGAGGCATAGGCTTATACATATCATCCTACAACTGCGTCGGAGTCAACGCTGTGGGGCAGAGGCCCTCAAGGGCTGGAGCCGAATGTTTGCTGGGGAGAATAGAGCGAAGGGCGATCGCCCGAGGATACTTAGGTGAGGCCGCCTTGGCCTGGCTGCGCCGGCCCGATGCCGCTCAATTGCTGGGTCGTCTGAGGAGCAGCCCGGCTCCTAGAGATACCGCTCGACCTTCTTGCCGACGGTCAAAAACCGCAGCGGGTCGATCGCCTCGCCATTGTGGCGAACCTCGTAGTGCAGATGCGGGCCGGTCGAGCGGCCGCTGTTGCCGGTCTTGCCGATGATGTCCCCGGCATCGAGCTTCTGGCCGACGGCGACGTCGATTTTGCTGAGATGTCCGTAACGCGTCACAAAACCGTTGCCGTGGTCGACCTCGACCATGCGGCCGTAGCCGCCGTTCCAGCCGGCCTTGACGACGACGCCGGCTGCCGTGACCTTGGCCGGCATGCCGACCGGCGCCCTGAAATCCATGCCGGAATGCAAGGCGGCCGTGCCGAGGATGGGGTCGGTGCGCACGCCGAACGGGCTGGTGACGCTATGGCCGGGGGCGGGGTTGGCGAGCGGCAGCCGGCGCGCCTCCTTTTTCAGATGATCCAGCGCGTCAAGCGCCTCGTCCAACTCCTTGACCTTGCTGTCAAAGACCAACGAACTGTCGAGCGGTATCAGCGGGCCGCCGACATCGCTCTTTTCGAATTCGCTGTCGACCGGCAGGCCGGCGGCCTCGAGCGCCTGCGAGATCGCGTCGGCGCTCTTGTAGGCATTGTCGGCAAGTGCCGCGATGCGGGTGAGCTGCTGGCTCTCGATGGTCTTCAGCGAGTTGTTGATCGAAACGAAGAGCTTGTCTGCCCGGTCGGCCGCGCTTTCACTCGGCAGCGGATTGGCGCGGGTCGACCACAGCGAGAACGGCCTCGTGTCGTTGCTGGCAAGGGGCGCAGCAAGGCTGGCGACGGAATAGGCCATCGGCTGGATGCTGCCGGTCGCGTCGGCATGTTCGTCCGGCTTTGCCGTCGGCACGGGCGGCGTTGCGACCTCATTTTCTGCTCGTTCGAGGATCGGGGCGAGGCGGCCGTGACGCAGGCTGAGCTGGCTCTGCCGTTCCAGCAATTCGCTGACCTTGGTTTCCATCAACTGCTGATCGAGAAGCTGGCGGCTGGTGATGCGGTCGACCTGGCCGCGCAATGCCGAGATGCGGTCTTCATAGGCCTGCTGCATGCGCGCCTGCCGCGCCGTCGTGGCGCCGATCAGGTCGTCGCGCAGCACCAGATAAGAGGTCGCCAGCAGGTAGCCAATGACGATCGCCGCCAGCGCCGAGCCGCAAAATGCGGCCAGCCACGGACGTATGGTGAAATGCCTTATCTGGTCGCCCCGGGCGATGATGACGGTGTGGGGCTCTCTGCGTCTGCCGAAGACCGCTGACTGACTGGCTACGTTCACGGGACCAAGCTTTCGTTACGACACCAACGACGAGCCTGATTACACATTATTAGGGTTAACAAAGTTTTGCCGGACCGAACGACGGGCAAAGGTATTCGCGCAAAACGGGCATCGAATTGTAGCGGCGTGCCGCAGCTCTCAAAGGGCGCGAACCGCCTCCAGCACCGCTTCGGCGTGGCCTTTGACGCGGACGTTACGCCAGATCCTGGCGATGCGTCCGTCCCGGCCGACCAGGAACGTCGCCCGCTCGACGCCCATATAAATGCGGCCGTAGAGCTTCTTTTCGACCCACAAATGGTAGGCCTCGATCACCTTGCGCTCTTCGTCGGCGACCAGGTCGATGCTCAGATCGTATTTCGCCTTGAACTTGTCGTGCTTCTTGACGCTGTCCGGCGACAGCCCGATGACGACAGCGCCGGCCTTTTCGAATTCCGGCTTCAACTGCGAAAAGCCGATCGCCTCGCTGGTGCAGCTTGTGGTGTCGTCCTGTGGGTAGAAATAGAGTACGATGGGTTTTCCCAGCAGTGCGGCGAGGCTGAGTGAACCGCCGCCGTCGCGCGGAAGATCGAATTGCGGCGCAACATCGCCCACGTCGAGGTCAGCCATACCGATGCCCTTGTTTGAGGTTACGCGCCAGGCTGCATCGATATAATGTCGAGCGGGGATTCGTCCACGATCGAATTCGTTTCAACGGAAGATTGCGTGGATCAGGAGCTACCGCAGCACGAGAAGATCAGGTTCAGGCGTGACGAGATCACCGACCTGGGGACCTTTCCGTCCGCGTGCCGCGTCCCGCCGCTCGGCCAGGCGTCGATCGGTCGCGGCGTTCGTTTGATGGCGCGGCTGTTTGCCGGCCTCGTCGCCCTTGTGCTGCTGGCTGCGGCCGGTGTCTATGCGATCGGCGTGTCCGGTTTCGGCTCGGAGCGGCTTCGCGCGGAAGCCGAGACGGCAATCGAGAAATTGGCCGGCTTCGATGTCGACGTTGCCGTCGGGCCGGCCCGGCTGACGCTTGACGGGTCGAGCTTCATTGCGCTGCAGGTCAGCGACGTCAGCCTCAAGACCGCCGACGGCAAACCGATGGCCGATGCCGGCCGGGTCCGCTTCGGCATCCGGCTCATCCCGCTGCTTTCGGGCGAGGTGCGGCTGACCAGCGCCCGGATTTCCGACGCGCACATCGTCATGGCGGCGATGCCGTCCGGCGGCGACTGGACGGCCGGGCTGCGCAACCAGGATGGCCTCATCGATCCGGAAAAACTTTCCGCCGCCGTCTTCGCCAACGTCAACCGCGCGCTCGATGCGGTGCGCGAGGATTCGGTGCGCCAGATCGATCTGCGCAATGTCGAGCTGGCACTGCCCGAGACCGGATCGGTCAAGTCGGTCACCATCGCCGACGCCTCCGTATCGCAGTCGGGACCGGGAAGCATGGAGTTTTCATCCGACGCGGATGTCGACGGCAGGGCGCTCACCATCGCCGCTTCCGCCACCCGCGATCCGGCGACGCGACGCATCACCACGCTGGACGCCAGCATCCAGGCGGCCGACGCCGACACTGCGGCTGCAGGTGGCAAATTGGGCGCAATCGCCTTGAAGCTGGCGGGGTCGGAAGCGGCCGGCGACAACGGCTCGCGGCTGACCGCTGCCCTGTCGCTGACCGGATCGGTGCTCGATCTCGGTTCGCGCGGCCTGCTTCCGGCCGACGTCGATCTCGATGCAACGCTCGTCGCCGGTTCGAACAAGATCCAGGTCGACGGATTGCTGGTGAAGACCGGCCGCTCGACCTTCGATTTTGCCGGTTCGATCGGGCCGAAGCCGGCGACCGGCACAGCGGGCGAGGAGCCATCCTATCGCTACGACCTGACCAGCGACGGTTCGACCTTGGCGCCGTCGGATTCGCCGGAACCGGCGCTCAGCTTCATTGCCCGTATTGCCGGCATCTACCAGCCGACGAGCCAAAAGCTGGTCGCCGAGCAGATCGGCGTCCGGTCCGGACCGGGCAGCGAAGTGCTGGGCACGGCTTCGGTTTCATTCGTCGCCAACCAGGCGCCGGGCATTTCGGTGGCGCTCAATGTCCACGACATGCCGGTCTCGCACGTCAAGCAATTATGGCCGTGGTTTTCGGCGCGCAATGCCAGGCTGTGGGTGCTTAAGAACCTGTTCGGCGGCCGCGTCGTCGATGGCAGCCTGCAATTCCAGGTCGTACCCGGACGGCTCGGCAACGGCGTGCCGCTTTCCGCCGATGAAGTCTTCGGCCGATTCCAGGTTGAAGGATCGCGCTTCGACACGGCCGGCCGTATTCCGCCGATCCGCGATGCCGTCGGCGTCGTCGGCTTCCACGGCAACGACGTCGACGTCGCGCTGTCCTCGGGCAGCGTCTATATGCCGAGCGGCCGTACCGTGGCGGCAAGCAACGGCACGCTCACCGTCAAGGCGGCGAACCATCCGCCGGTGATCGGCGCGCTCGACATCGATGTCGCCGGCGAGGCGCCGGCGATCGCCGAACTGGCATCTTATGACCCGATCAACGCCATGCGCCATGTCGGCCTGCTGCCGGACGACCTGTCCGGCACGGTGACCGGCCACGTCAAGGCCGATATTCCGCTGCAGTCCGGCGTCGACTCCTCCAAACTCGATTGGCTGGTGGCGCTCGACTACAAGGACCTGTCGCTGGCCAAGCCGTTCGAGGGCCAGACGGTCAGCCATGCCGACGGCTCGATCACCGTCGCACCCGACCGGGCGGTGATCTCGGCCAAGGCGCTGCTCAACGGCATTCCGGCCGAGCTCGACCTGATCGAGCCGCTCAGGGATGGCGGCCCGCCGCGCAGTCGTAAAGTAGCGCTGGTGCTCGACGACAAGACCCGCGCCACCGCCATGCCTGGCCTGTCGACGCTGCTTTCCGGAACCATCAAGGTGGCGATCGACAAGAGCGGCACCGGCAACCAGAACGTGTCGGCCGACCTGACCAATGCCAGGCTGGACATTCCCTGGGCCGGCTGGAGCAAGGGCCCCGGCATCCCCGCCAAGGTCACCTTCGCCATGGCGAAGACCGGCGACACCACGACGCTGTCCAATTTCGAACTCGACGGCAAGACCTTCTCCATCGACGGCAGCGCGGTGCTGGTCAACGGCGCCTTGTCCTCGGCCCGGTTCAGCAAGGTCACGTTGAACAGGGGCGACGACGTCGCCGTCTCGGTGAAGCGGTCGGGCAAGGCCTATGCGGTCGAGGTTAGCGGCAGCGCGCTGGACGCACGCTCGCTGATCAAGCAATTCACGTCCGACGTCGACACCGCCACCAAGACCACCGGCGTCGATACGATCTCGGTCAGCGCCGACGTCAGTTCCCTGACCGGCTTCCATGACGAGGTGCTATCGAATCTGAAGCTCGACTACAGCGCCGCCGGCTCCAGGGTGAACGGGCTCAAGGTGAGCGCCACGGCAGATTCGGGAGCCGCTATCACCATCAGCAATACGACCGGCGGCGGCCTGCGCGCGCTCAACATGAAGTCGGCCGATGCCGGTGCCATACTGCGCTTCCTCAACATCTACGAGCACATGGAAGGCGGCTCGATCACGCTGGCACTCACCGGGGCCGGCGACGGGCCGATGAAAGGCCAGGTCGACGCCAAGAACTTCTTTATCGTCAACGAGCCGAAGCTCGCCTCGATCGTGTCGACGACGCCGGCTGGCGACAGCCGTAGCCTCAACGAGGCGGTCAAAGGCAATCTCGACACGTCGAGGGTGAAGTTCGAGCGCGGTTTCAGCGAAATCGAGAAGGGCAGCGGCTATCTGAAGCTGCGCAACGGCGTGCTGCGCGGCTCGCGCATCGGCACCACCTTCCAGGGCACGCTCTACGACCAGAACAACAATATGGACATCACCGGCACGTTCATGCCGGCCTACGGCGTAAACCGCATCTTCGGCGAACTGCCGCTGATCGGCGCGCTGCTCGGCAACGGTCGCGACCGCGGCCTGATCGGCGTCACCTACAGGCTCAAGGGCAACGCCAACAAGCCCAACCTGGAGGTAAATCCGCTATCCGTGATCGCGCCCGGGATATTCCGGTCGATCTTCGAGTATCGTTGAGGCGGCCAGGGTAGGCGGGCAGGGTAGGCGGGTGGACACCGACGCTCTGTAGTGATCCTTCGCGCCCCCCTTGTCCTGCCGGACATCTCCCCCACAAGTGGGGAGATTGGCAGCTTCCACGCTGCGCTCTTCCTGCAACGTTGTAGATTGGCGAAAGCCGGCGCGAAAGCCGATCTCCCCCCTTGTGGGGGAGATGTCCGGCAGGACAGAGGGGGGCGCTGTCCCCCCGGCACCAACGGTTGCGCGTCAAACCGGCCGCACCAGAACGTGCTTCTTCTTGCCGAGCGACAGCTTTGCGACATTTTCCAGGCCCATATCCTGCAGCGTCACCATCCTGCGATCGTCGGCAACGAGCTGGTCGTTGAGGCGCACGGCGCCGCCCTGGATATGCCGCCGCGCCTCGCCGTTTGACCCAGCCAGCCCGGCGGTGACGAACAACGACAATATTCCGACGCCGGCTTCGAGCTCGGCCCTGCCCACCTCGACGGTCGGCAGTGTTTCGGCGAGCGCGCCTTCCTCAAATGTCTTGCGCGCCGTTTCGCTGGCCTCCTCCGCCGCCTCGCGGCCATGCAGCATGGCGGTGATTTCGGTGGCGAGGATCTTCTTGGCCTCGTTGATCTCCGAGCCGCCGAGCCGTTCGAGGCGCGCGACCTCGGCGAGCGGCAAGGTCGTGTAGAGCTTCAGGAAACGGCCGACATCGGCATCCTCGGTATTGCGCCAATATTGCCAGAACTCGTACGGGCTCAACATCTCCGCATCGAGCCAGACCGCGCCCGAGGCCGACTTGCCCATCTTGGCGCCGGACGAAGTGGTGAGCAGCGGCGTCGTCAGCGCATAAAGCTGCGCGCCTTCCATGCGGTGGCCGAGATCGATGCCGTTGACGATGTTACCCCACTGGTCGGAGCCGCCCATCTGCAGCCGGCAGCCGAGGCGCTTGTAGAGCTCCACGAAGTCGTAGGCCTGCAAGATCATGTAGTTGAATTCGAGGAACGACAGCGACTGCTCGCGGTCCAGCCGGAGCTTGACCGAATCGAAGGCCAGCATGCGGTTGACCGAAAAATGCCTGCCGACATCGCGCAGGAAATTGACGTAGTTGATATCCATCAGCCAGTCGGCATTGTTGATCATGACGGCGTCGTTGGGGCCGCTGCCGAATTTGAGGTAGGGCATGAAGTTGCGGCGGATGCCGGCCAGATTGTCCTCGATGTCCTGCGGCGTCAAAAGCTTGCGCGCCTCGTCCTTGAACGACGGATCGCCGATCATTGAGGTGCCGCCGCCCATCAA
Source organism: Mesorhizobium sp. M0778 (assembly GCF_040320105.1). Lineage (NCBI taxonomy): Bacteria > Pseudomonadati > Pseudomonadota > Alphaproteobacteria > Hyphomicrobiales > Phyllobacteriaceae > Mesorhizobium > Mesorhizobium sp. M0778. The sequence goes on from NZ_JAMYPA010000011.1 coordinate 179,917, forward strand.
AGCGATCGGCCGGTGGCCGGTCTGCTGCAGCCAGTAAAGCATCATGATCTGGATCAGCGACCCGGCATGCAGGCTCCTGGCGGTCGCGTCGAAGCCGATATAGGCGCTCACCGTGTCCGTGGCGAAAAGCTGGTCGAGGGCGGCATCGTCCGAGGTCTGGTGGATGAAACCGCGCTCGCTCATCGTGCGCAGGAAATCGGATTTGAAGGCGGACATTTTTCTTTCCTGAAAGGCTTCCGGCCGAACGTGGCTCGGCTATGCATGAAGGCGGGCGTTTAGCACTCAAGCGCGATCAGCAAAAGTGGAATCCGCCCTCTTCCTTCTCCCCCTGTGGGCCTGTTGCGTAATTCGCTGATTGTGATTCTCTGAGGTGGACGGTCTGAGGGAATCGCGATGGCAGTGAAGCAGACGGGCCAGTTGAGCTTGGCGGAGGCTTTTCTAGGCACCAAGCTTGTGGGCGGCACTTCGCCGCTCGACCGATTGTCGGGTCTTGTGAAGTGGTATCGGTTTGAGAAACTGCTCAACCCGCTGCGTGATGGCGGTCCGGGTCGGGCGGCTTGGCCACCGCTGGTCCTGTTCAAGGCGCTTTTGTTGCAATCGCTCTACGAGCTTTCGGACCGTGAGTTGGAAGAGGCGCTTGGCGACCGGCTGTCGTTCCGGCGCTTTGCCGGGCTCGGGCTGGAGGAGAGCATTCCCGATCACACGGTGCTT